>WHTY01000061.1 GCA_009377475.1 Actinophytocola sp. | reverse complement strand
CGCGGGCTGGAACGTCATCAAGGTGATCTGGGGCCGCGAGTGGGACGCGCTGCTGCACGCCGACCGGGACGGCGCGCTGATCAACCTGATGAACACCACCCCCGACGGCGATTTCCAGACCTACAAGGCCAACGACGGCGCCTACGTCCGTGAACACTTCTTTGGCCGCGACCCGCGCGCCAAGGACCTCGTCAAGGACCTCTCCGACGCCGACATCTGGAACCTCAAGCGCGGCGGCCACGACTACCGCAAGGTCCACGCCGCGTACAAGGCCGCGCTGGAGCACCACGGCCAGCCGACGGTCATCCTGGCGCACACCATCAAGGGCTACGGCCTCGGCGCGTCGTTCGAGGGGCGCAACGCCACCCACCAGATGAAGAAGCTCACGCTGGACGACCTCAAGCTGTTCCGCGACGCCCAGCGCATCCCGATCAGCGACGAGCAGCTCGAAGCGGACCCGAAGCTGCCGCCGTACTACCACCCCGGCGAGAACTCCCGCGAGATCGAGTACATGATGAGCCGCCGCAAGACACTCGGCGGGTTCCTGCCGGAGCGGCGCACCCATTCGAAGCCACTGGTGCTGCCCGGCGACAAGGTCTACGACACGATCCGCAAGGGCTCAGGCAAGCAGGAGGTCGCCACGACGATGGCGTTCGTCCGGCTGGTGCGCGAGTTGGCGAAGGACGAGGGCGTCGGCAACCGGCTGGTGCCGATCATCCCGGACGAGGCCCGCACGTTCGGCCTCGACTCGATGTTCCCGACGGCCAAGATCTACAACCCGCACGGCCAGACGTACACCTCGGTCGACGCCCAGCTCATGCTGGCCTACAAGGAGAGCGAGCAGGGCCAGCTGCTGCACGAGGGCATCAACGAGGCCGGCTCGGTCGCGTCGTTCACCGCGGCGGGGACGTCGTACGCCACACAGGGCGAGCCGATGATCCCGATCTACATCTTCTACTCGATGTTCGGGTTCCAGCGCACCGGCGACAGCTTCTACGCCGCCGCCGACCAGATGGCGCGCGGGTTCGTCATCGGAGCGACGGCGGGCCGCACCACGCTCACCGGTGAGGGCTTGCAGCACGCCGACGGGCACTCGCTGCTGCTCGCGGTGACCAACCCGGCGGTGATCGCCTACGACGCGGCGTGGTCGTACGAGATCGCGCACATCGTCCGGGACGGGCTGCGCCGGATGTACGGCGACGACCCGGAAAACGTCATGTACTACCTGACGGTGTACAACGAGCCGTACCAGCAGCCAGCCGAGCCGGAGAACCTCGACGTCGACGGCCTGCTGCGCGGCCTGTACCGCTACAACCAGGCGGAAGGCTCCGGCCCGAGGGCGCAGATCCTGGTCTCCGGCGTGACGATGCCTGACGCGCTGCGGGCGCAGGAGATGCTGGCCGAGGAGTGGGGCGTGCGCGCCGACGTCTGGTCGGCGACGTCGTGGTCGGAGCTGCGGCGGGAGGCCGTCGCCGTGGACCGCGACAACCTGCTGCACCCGGACGACGAGCCGAGGACGCCGTTCGTGACCGAGAAGCTGCTCGACACCGAGGGCCCGATCGTGGCGGTCTCGGACTGGATGCGGGCGGTGCCGGACCAGATCCGGCCGTGGGTGCCCGGCGACATGAGCAGTCTCGGCACCGACGGGTTCGGCTTCTCCGACACCCGGCCCGCCGCGCGGCGCTACTTCCTGGTCGACGCGCCGTCGATCGTGGTCGCCACGCTGGCCGCGCTGGCCCGCAAGGGACAGGTGTCGCGGGCGATGGTGTCGCGGGCGGCCCGCGCCTACCAGCTGGACGACATCGCGGCGGCCGGCCCGCAGCTGTCGGAGTCCGGCGACGCCTGAGCACGAACAAGGGCCCTTCCGGCCGCACTGAGCAACCGGAAGGGCCCTTGCCGCTCAAGCCGGGCTTACTGCTTCGGCATGAGCACGCTGTCGATGATGTAGACAGTCGCGTTGGCGGTCTGCACGTTGCCGCAGGCCACGGTGGCGCTGCCGTCGACCGTGAACTCCTCGCCGCTGCCGGACGTCTCGACGGTGCCGCCCTGCAGGGTCTCGAACTTGCCTGAGGACAGGTCTTCCGGTGTGACCTCCTGGCCGACCACGTGGTAGGTCAGGATCTCGGTCAGCGTCTGCTTGTCCGACATGACCGCGTTCATGTCCTTCTTCGGGATCTTGCCGAACGCGTCGTTGGTCGGCGCGAACACCGTGATGTTCTCGGCCGAGTTCAGTGTGTCGACCAGATCGGCCTCCTGCACCGCGGCGACCAGCGTGGACAGCACCGGGTTGTTGGACGCGGCCGTCGCGACCGGGGCCTTGGCCATACCCTCGAAGCTGCCGTCGCCGTCCTTCGGCACGGCCGAGCAGGCCTCGCCGAACTCGCCGCTCGCGGCAGCGGCCTCGGCTGGGGCGGAGGTGGCGGTGTCGCCACTGCCCGTGTCCTCAGTGCCCGAAGCGGCCTCTTCGCCCTGCGAGCAGCCCGCGAGCAGCAGACCGGACGCGGCGATGCCCGCGATGACACCCGCGAACCGATTCATCTTCCTCGACATTTCTCGATTTCCTTTCCTACGAACCCGACGAGCTTTCGTGCGGGCGCTATGGGGTGATGGTCACGGCGACGGAAGGCCAACCGGACGCGCCGTCAGGGAACGGTCGTGCACGCTTCTCGGTCTGCATGTCCCCATTGCCGTCAGCGGCAGCGACCTCGAACCGGCGGGTGCCGGGACGAGCGGAGAAGGTCGTGCGCCACTGCCGCCAGGTATCGGCGCTGACCTGTGTGGACAGTTCAGCGTCCTGCCATGGACCCTCGTCCATGCGGACCTGAACCGCACTGATGCCGCGATGCTGAGCCCAGGCAACACCGGCGACTGTGACTTCGCCTTGGCTCACCCGTTCGAACGGTCGCGGCACGTCGATGCGCGAGGCGGTCTTGACGACCCCGCGCGGATCCCAGTCCCGTTGGGTCCAGTACGCCTGGACCTGGTCGAACCGGGTCGCGGTCAGCTCGACGACCCACTTGGTCGCCGAGGTGTAGCCGTAGAAACCCGGAACGATCATGCGAGCGGGAAAACCATGGTTGACCGGCAGTGGTTCGCCGTTCATGCCGACCGCGAGCAGGGCGTCCCTGCCGTCGAGCACTGGCTCCATCGGCGTGCCGATCGTCATGCCGTCCTCGGACCGGCTGAGCAGCTGATCGGAGGAGCCGGACACGCCCGCCTCCCGCAGCAGGTCGCCGAGCGGGATGCCGAGCCAGCGCGCCGTGCCGACGTAGGGGCCGCCGACCTCGTTGGACACGCACGACAGCGTGAGGTCGCGCTCGGTAAGGCCCCGGTCGAGGACGTCGCGGAAGCTCAGCTCGATCGGCCGTTTCACGTCGCCGCCGATGCGCAGCGTCCACTCCTCTGCGGGAACGGCGGGCAGCGACAGGACGGTGTCGACGCGGTAGAAGTCGTTGTTCGGCGTGAAGTACGGGCTGATGCCCTGCACCTTCGTGCGATACCCTGCGGGCAGCGCTGGCGCGGGATCGGCCGGTTTCGGCAGCCGCACAGCGGCGCGGGACTCCTCGACGTCCTGGCGGACGGCTTGCAGCAGCCTGCCCGCCGTCGCGGCGACGGCGGCGACCGCGACGCTGGCCACGCTCGCGATGAGCAGGCCACGGCGGGACGGCTTCGCGCGCTCGGTGACGTCGTCGGTGGTGCCTTCGATCGTGTCCGGCGTATCGGCGGCGGTCGTCGCGCCCTGCTCCGCAGCGGGCTCCTCGCCCTTCCGCCAGGTCCGAACCAGCAGGTAGAGCACGGCGAGCGCGGCCAGTCCTGCCAGCGCGGACGGGATGCCGTCGGTCAGCGACGCGCTGGCGCGGGTCACGGCGGCGAGCACACCGAACACGCCGAAGGCGACGAAGATGGCCGCACCGATGGCGAACCGCGTCCTGGCGAGAATCCCGGCGAGCGCCGAGGCGAGCACCAGCACGGCGAGCACGCCGGAGACCAGCACCAGCTTGTCCGCGGTGCCGAAGGTGCGGATCGCGAACTCCTTCACCGGAGTCGGCGCGAGGTCGATGGCGGCAGAACCGACCGAAAGCACCGGCGAGGTCGCTGGCCCGGTGACTGCCGCGACAAGCTCACCGAGCGCGAGGCCGGAGCCGGCGGCGATGACGCCGACGATGGCGCCGATCAGCATGCGGCCGCGCTTCCGGTCGTTGATGTTCATGCCTTGCATTCGGGACGGAGATCGCGGCGGATTGGTCGGATGGGCACATCACTCGAACGTATGATCACTTCCGCGCCGCCGAGATCCCGAGCAGGCCAACGGCGGTGGCCAGGTGCAGCACGTTGTCGGGGCCGCTCAGGTCGAGCGGATTCACCCCGGCCCCCAGCAGCAGCCCCAGCACCCCGAGGAGGCCGTAGCAGACGCCAGCACCGGCGTTGACCAGCGTCGCGTGCCGCACCCCGCGATACGCGGCGAGGCCGAGGACCGTGCCCAGCGCCAGGTGCAGCAGGTTGTGCAGCGGATTGAGCTGGAACACGAACAGATGGGATTCCTCGGCGAATCCCGTGATCATCGACACGGTCAGCCCCGCGACGCCGATGAGGACGTAGCACGCTCCGACGACCGCGCCCGCGACGCGGTTGGGCGAGACCGCGCGGACGTGAAGGTGCGAGTCCATACTGTTCTCCTGGCTGTTCCTGCTGCTGTGCCGGGCTGGGCGATCTGCCGACCGCACCGGTCATTCGGCGCAGGCGCCGTCATGGACTGGTCGCCGCGACGAGTTGTGCGGCGCACCAATCCGAGGCGACCGGGGCTCCGAATCCCTTTCGGTCAGCTGCCCGCGAAGAGGAGATGCGATGCACGGTGCGAGAGCTGAGCGCGCGCGTTCCGGCAAACCGGACCTGCGTGCGGTAGCCCAGTCGGGTCATCACGACCTGATGAGCCGGGTGGCCCGAGGGGACGAGCAGGCCTTCGCCGAGCTGTACGACTTGCTCGCCGAACGGGTCTACGGGCTCGTGCTCAGGGTCATGCGGGACCCCGCCCAGTCGGAGGAGGTCACTCAGGAGGTCTTCGTGGACCTGTGGCGCACTGCGTCCCGGTTCCAGGCCGAGCGAGGAAGCGTGACGTCGTGGGCGATGACCATCGCGCATCGCAGGGCGGTCGACCGGGTGCGCTCGGCGCAGTCGACCGTCGACCGGGAAACCAGGATGGCGGCCGGTCAGCAGGACACCCCGTTCGACAGCGTCGCGGACGAGGTCACGAACCGGTTCGAACAGCGGCAGGTGCGGCAGTGCCTTGACACGCTCACCGAACTCCAGCGCGAGTCCGTCGGCCTGGCGTACTACCAGGGATACACCTACGGGGAGGTCGCCACACTGCTTGACACCCCACTCGGCACGATCAAAACCCGCCTCCGCGACGGCCTGATCCGGCTGCGCGACTGCTTGGGGGTAAGCCGATGACCGCCGACATCCACACCTTGACCGGCGCCTACGCGCTGCACGCGCTGTCGGACTCCGAACGCGCTGCGTTCGAGGACCACCTGGCCCAGTGCGCGGCGTGCCGCAAGGAAGTCGCCGAGATGCAGGAGACCGCGGCTCGGTTGAGCTCGACCGTGGCGACACCGCCGCCCGAGTCGCTCAAAGCGGACGTGCTCGCCAGCATCAGGCGGGTGCGGCAACTCCCGCCGGACGAAGGTCCGATCATTCCCCTTCGTGGCAGGAAGTGGCCGCTGCGCGCGACAGCGCTGGCGGCAGCGGCAGCGGCGATCGCCGCGATCGTGCTCGGCTCGCAGGTCATCCGGCTGGACGACGAGGCGGAGCGGGCGCAGAACCAGCTCGCCGAGATCAGCTCCCGGTACGAGACGGTCGCCGACATGATCGCCGCGCAGCACACCAAGATCATGGCGGCGAAGGCGGGCGACATGCGGGCCACGGTCGTCCTCTCGCCGCAGCACGGCAAGGTGGCGTTCCTTCCGAAGGACGTGCCCGCGCCGGGCAAGGACAAGACGTACCAGCTCTGGCTGATCGGGCCGGACGGCGCGCACTCGGCCGGGCTGGTGCCCGACCAGGACACGCCGGTCGTGGCGGACACCATCGAGGGCGCCAACGTCCTCGGCGTGACCATCGAGCCGGAAGGCGGCTCCGAGCAGCCCACCACCGACCCGGTGATGACGATGGCGCTCGGGTAGCGCGGGAGGTGGTACGAAGGGCTTCTTCGTACCGCGAGGTGACACGAAGAAGCCCTTCGTACCACCCACGGGCGTCCTCTCCTCCGGGCGAGAGCGCTCGCTCTTTATGTGTGCTTTATCAGGTCTTCGCGGGCTCCTTATACCGCCGCAGCTTTAACTCGTGTTTTCTGAGAGACTTTGTCGCATGCGGGTCTCAGCGAAGTCGGACTATGCGCTCCGCGCGTTGATCGAGCTGGCGCGGCGTCCAGAAGGCGAGGCGGTCAACGCCGAGGAGATCGGCCGTTCGCAGGATGTCCCGCACGGGTTCCTGCAGGCGATCCTCGCCGACCTGCGGCGAGCGGGCATCGTCGTCAGCCAGCGCGGCCAGTCCGGCGGCTGGCGAATGGCTCGCGACGCGGGCACGGTCACGGTCGCCGACGTCATCAGGGCGGTGGATGGCCCGCTGGTCAGCATCTACGGACTGCGACCGGAGGGCGTTAGCTACAACGAGACCGCTGCCTCGTTGCAGCACGTGTGGATCGCGGCGCGCAGCAGTCTGCGCGAGGTGTTCGAGCAGGTCAGCATCGCGCACCTGGCGGCGCAGCAGTTGCCAGACCGCGTCATGGCCCGCACGAAGGACGAGGACGCCTGGCACACGCGGTAGCGGCGCGCTGCGGCGCACGGGCGCGGGCGGCCGGTGTGGCGCGGTAGCGGCCGGCGTGGCGCGGTAGCGGCGTGGCAGGCCGCCGCCCGAGGCGTGGATGTTGATCAACTACCTGCGCGCTGTGACCACGAGAACCGGACGAACCGGACGTCGTTTGGTAACAACCCGCAGGTAGTTGATCAACTCCCGAGGAAGCGCGGCGGCGTCTACCGCTGCCTGCCTAAGCGGGCTTGACCATGGCGGACTGCCAGTCGTCCAGATAGGACGATCGGAAGCCCGCCTCGCTGTAGGCGAGGTAGAACTCCCACATCCTGCGGAACGTCTCGTCGAAGCCGTGACCGTGGAACTCCTCCCAGTTCGCCAGGAAGCGCTCCCGCCACAACCGCAGCGTGTGGGCGTAGTCAAGACCGAGGGTGCGGCGCTCAACCACGCGCAGCTCGGTGTTGTCGGCGACGGCTTCCTCGATGGCGCGCACCGAGGGCAGCATCCCGCCGGGAAAGACGTACTTGTGGATCCAGGTGTACGACTCGCTGGTGGCCAGCATCCGGTCGTGCGGCATGGTGATCACCTGGAGCCCGATCCGCCCGCCGGGCCGCAGCAGCCGGTCGACGGCGGCGAAGAACGTCGGCCAGTACTCCAGCCCGACGGCCTCCAGCATCTCCACACTCACGATCGCGTCGTAGCTGCCTGTCGCCTGCCGGTAGTCGCAGAGCAGTACCTTCGCGCGATCCGCCACCCCGGCCGCCTCGATCCTGTCCTCGGCCAGCGCGCGTTGCTCCCGCGAGATCGTCACCGACGTGACGTGCGCGCCGCGCTGTGCGGCACGGATGGCCAGCGCGCCCCAACCGGTGCCGATCTCCAGCACCTCACGGCCCTCACGCACGCCCGCGTAGTCGAGGATGCCGTCGATCTTGCGCACCTGCGCGTGGTACAGGCTCTGGCCCTCGTGCTCGAACCACGCCGCCGAGTACGTCATTGTCTCGTCGAGGAACGCCGCGAACAGGTCGTTCGACAGGTCGTAATGGCGACCGATGTTGCTGCGCGACCCGGAGAGGTCGTTGCGTTCGGCGTCCGGCCTGCGGCGGTCCACCCAGCGCCGCAGCCGTTGCAGCTTCGGCGACACCAGAGTCGCCATCCGCGCGGCGAACGGCGTCAGCACCTCGGCCAGCTCGTCGGACGTCCAGTCGCCCGCCATGTACGACTCGCCGAAGCCGATCTTCGCGTCCACGCCGAGCCGGTGGTAGAAGTCCTCGGGCCGCACCAGCCGCATCGCGGGCGCGTCCGGTCCCCCGGCGCCCAGGTGGGAGCCGTCCGGCAGCAGCACCCGCACCGGCAGGGATCGCACCGCCTGCCGGAACAGCAGCTCCGCCAGTCGCGCGCGCAACGCGGACCGGGGAACCGTCACGACCCCAGGCCACGCCGTTGCCCTGTCGATGGTCATGTCGCTGGTCATGTCGCTTTCTCCTCATTGGTCACGGCACGGGGAACGATCGGCAGGCCACGCAGCCAGAGCGCGATACCGCGCAGGCGAATGGCCGCCGAGACAACCAGGGGCGCGAGGGGGTAACGCAGCAGCAGCCGGACCAACTGCCGCGCGGTCGCGGGCAGCCGCGTGCCTCGCAGGACGGCGGTGAGCACGCGGCCGTCGGCTTGGTCCAGCGCGACGGTGACGTGCAGCCGCTCGCCCGGCTCCGGCACGTGCAGCCGGTAGGTCCCGTCGACGGTGATGAACGGCGAGACGTAGAACCGCTTGTCGGCGGTGTCGTCGCCGCGGGCGTCCGGGTGGAGCAGGTAGCGGTGCCTGCCGCCGTAGGTGTTGTGCACCTCCGCGACGACGCAGGCCAGCTCGCCGGTGTCGCGGTAGCACCAGAACACGCTGAGCGGGTTGAACACATGGCCGAGCACCCGCGCGGACGCCAGCATCAGCACCCTGCCGCCGCGCAGGTCGACGTCCTGCTCGGCGAGCCAGCGGTCGAGGTCCTCGCGGATCGTCGCGCCCCGTCCGGGAGCACCGCCGTCGCCGTGGTCGGCGGCGCGGAACCGGGCGAACGGCGCGAGCGGGCAGGGCAGCCTCGGCAGTGCGTCGACGTCGACCAGCCAGAGGTAGAACCGGTGGCGGAACGCCTTCACGCGCGGCTTGCGGCGGGCGTGCACCACCGTCGTCTCGTACAGCGCGGGCAGTGTCACTGGCCCTGTCACTGCCACGCCACCCCGAACGCCCCGGCGGCGGCGACCCCGGACGCGCAGCCGTCCTCGTGGAAGCCCCAGCCGTGGTACGCCCCTGCGTAGGTCGTGGCGGCGGTGGTCAGCGACGGCAGCTCGGCCTGCGCGGCCACCGACTCCAGCGTGTAGATCGGGTGCTCGTAGGTCATCCGCGCGATGACACTGCTGGCATCGAGCCGCCGGTCCACGAAGTCCGTCGCGTTGAGCGTCACCACGTGCGGGTCGCTGGTTGGCAGGCTCATCAGCCGGTTCATGTCGTAGCTGATCAGCACCTTCTCCGGCGTGGCGTGACAGCCGGGCTTGCGGTAGTTCCACGACGCCCGTGCCTTCTCGGCGTTCGGCAGCACGCTGTCGTCGGCGTGCAGCCACGTCTCGTTGACCGAGTAGCCGAACGCGCCGAGCACCCGGCGTTCGTCGTCGGTGGGATCGGCAAGCAGGCCGAGCGCCTGATCGGCGTGGGTGGCGATGACGACCCTGTCGACGTCGTGGGTCTCCACGATGACGACCCTGTCGACGTCGTGGGTCTCCCCCGCCTCGTCGCGGACGGTCGCACCGCCGGAGTGGCGAGTGACCGCCCGCGCGCAGGAACTCGCCAAGGGTGCTGGTGTCCGGCGCGGCGAGCAGCCGGTGCGCGGCGCGGTGAAAACGCGGCAGCTCGGTGAGCATCCGCAGGTAGGCGGGTCGCAGCAGCGCACGGGGTTGCGCGGTGACGCCGCCGACGCCCTTGCCGCCCGCGTACTCAAGGCCGCAGCCGTCGCAGCGCACGCTCATCGACATCTCGGAGCCCTGAGTGGCCACGCCGAGCTCAGCGAACAGCCGCAGCAGGTTCGGGTAGGTGCGCTCGTTGTGCACGATGAACCCGCTGTCGACGGCGAACTGCATGCCCTCCGAGGTGGCGACGTCGTGGGTGTGGGCGTGACCGCCGAGCCGGTCGTCCGCCTCGAACAGCAGCACGTCGTAACTGCGCTGCAGCAGGTAAGCGGCGGTCAGCCCCGACACACCCGCTCCGATCACGGCGACTCGCTGACGGCTCATCGGCGTCCTCTCCTGATCCTCGCTTGGTCGCCGTCACCGGTGATTCGGCGCTGACGCCCGCGCGGATGGGTCGAGTTCGGACGGTTCGGCAATCCGCGTCAGCGCCGCCTCCGAACCAGCAGCAGGCAGCAGGACCGAGGAAGGGGTAGGCGATGACGGGCGTTGCCAAGGAGATCGAACGACTGGTGTCGGAGACGATGGGCGTGCGGCTGCCTGTCGGGCTCAGCGCGTGGGACGGCAGTCACGCCGGACCGGCCGACGGCCCGCAGGCGGTGCTGCGGTCACCCAAGGCGTTGCGCCGACTGTTGTTCAAACCGGGCGAGCTGGGTCTGGCGCGGGCCTACGTGTGTGGCGACCTGAACGTCGATGGCGATCTGACCGAGGCGCTGCGACGGGGTGGCGCCGCCGTGCGCGATGCTGGCGCGAGCGGGATCAGCGTGAAGACGTTGCTGTCCGGGCTTGGGTTCGGGCTGCGGCGCGGCGTGGTCGGGCTGCCACCGTCCCCGCCCGCAGAGGAAGCGCGGCTGCGCGGCAGGCTGCACAGCCGGTTCCGCGACCGCGCTGCGATCTCGCACCACTACGACCACGGCAACGACTTCTACTCGCTTGTGCTCGACGAGCACATGGCCTACTCGTGCGGGTACTTCGCCGCCGACGACCCCGACTACATGCTGGCCGACGCGCAGCGCGACAAACTCGACCTGATCCGCGAGAAGCTGGGACTCCATGAGGGCATGCGGCTGCTCGACGTCGGCTGCGGCTGGGGTTCGCTACTACTGCGGGCCGCCGACAAGTACGAGGTCCGCGCCGTTGGCATTACGCTCTTGGCGGAGCAAGCTGAGTTCGTGCACGCCAGGGCGAAACAACGCGGGCTGGATCATCTCGTCGAGGTGCGGCTGCGCGACTACCGCGAGCTGCCGGACACCGAGGACGCCGGGTCGTTCGACGCCGTCGCGTCGGTCGAGATGGGCGAGCACGTCGGCGAGGACAACTACCCCCGCTACGCCGAGACGCTGCGAGCGATGCTGCGCCCGCAGGGCGGGCTACTGCTGCAGCAGATGTCGCGCGGCGGCAACGCCCCTGGCGGCGGCGCGTTCATCGAGTCCTACATCGCGCCGGACATGACGATGCGGCCGTTGTCGGCGACGATGGCGCACCTGGAGCGCGCCGGGCTGGAGATTCGCGACGTGCAGGCGTTGCGGGAGCACTACGTGCACACCGTGCGGGCCTGGCAGGACACCCTCGAACAGCGCTGGGACGACGTCGTGGCGCACAGCGGCGAGCGGTTCGCGCGGGTGTGGCGGCTATACCTGGCCGGTGGCGCGCTGGCGTTCGAGGAGAACCGGATGGGCGTCGACCAGATCCTCGCGGTGCGCCCGGACGACGAGGGCCGCAGCGGATTCGGGGTGGGCGCGTGAACCTGGACGACCTGCTGCTCAACCTAGTGGCGTCCGCGGTGGCCGTCGTCCTCGTGCTCACGGTCACGTTCGCGGTCACCGTGGCCCGGGGCCGCAAGGACACCATCGACACTGCGTGGGGGCTCGGGTTCGTCGCCGTCGCGGCCGTGGGCGTCGTCATCTCCGCGGACGAGCCCCGAGCGTGGCTGGTGCTGACGCTGACGGCGGTGTGGGGCGGCAGGCTGGCCGTCCACCTGCACGAACGCAACAACCTGCGCGGCGAGGACCCCCGCTACACCGAGATGGCCGAGCGCGCGGGCGGCAACCCGTACCGGCATCTGCTGCTTGTGGTCTTCCCGACGCAGGGCGCGATCATGTTCCTGGTGTCGCTGCCGCTGCAGGCGGCGGCGCACCTGACGGCGGGCATCGGGGTGCTCGACGTCCTCGCCGTACTGGTGTGGCTGCTCGGGTTCGTCTTCGAGACGGTGGCCGACGCGCAGTTGGCGCGGTTCGCCGCGAACCAGGAGAACAAGGGCAAGGTGCTGGACAGCGGGCTGTGGCGGTTCTCCCGGCACCCGAACTACTTCGGCGACGCCTGCGTCTGGTTGGGCCTGTTCCTGTTCGCCTGCCACCACTGGATCGGGCTGCTCACCATCGTCTCGCCGATCGTGATGACGGCGCTGCTCGCGCGCGGCACCGGCAAGCCGATGACCGAGCGCCGGATGATGTCGGCCAGGCCCGGCTACGCCGACTACGTCCGGCGCACCAGCGGGTTCGTGCCACTGCCACCCAAGCGGGTGTGAGCCTCTCCCCGCACCCCCGCCAGGCCCGGCACACGGCGGCCTCACCCCGCACACAACGGTGCCCGGCGACAGGATTGACGTCGCCGGGCACCGGGGTCGGGGCGAACCCGTGGCTTTACCGAACGGGGTTACCGTGCGGCGGGGTTGGCGGCTCGGTGCCTTGCGCGCCTTCCGCGGACCGTGCCCCCGCACCCGCGGGAGTACGAGCCTGCTGGCCACCGCCACCGAACTGGCCCTCGAGGTTGGACAGCCAACCGGGCCAGCGCTCCGAGGTGGCCTTGATGAGGCCACCACCGAAGCCAACGACGATCACGCCGCCGATGGTGGCGAGCACCGTGATCAGGACCGGACCGGTCACCGTGGTGGCGATCTGGACCTGGTTCAGCGCGGCGATGATGCCGAAGGCCAGGATGAAGTAGTAGGCGATCGACGAGAGCAGGGCGCCCGCTGGGCGGCCCGCCAGTGCGTTGCTCACCAGGCCGCGCACCGCGTTGCCGATGGCCGCGGCGACGACGATCAGCACGATCGCGACCACGATCCTCGGCAGGAACGCGATGACGTCGTTGAGGAGTGCGCTGACCGGGTTGGTCGGGCCAAACGTGCCGAACGCGAGCTGCAGCGCGATCAGCAGAATGAAGTAGTACGCAAGTTTGGCGATGATTCCCGTCGCGTCAATCTTCGATTGACTGAGCGTTCCCGAAAGGCCGGTCTTCTCGATCAGTTTCGGGAAACCGAGCCGGTTGAGAACCAGCGTCAATCCCTTGGCAACCGCCTTCGCGATCAGCCATCCAATCAGCAGGATGATCAAGAATGCGAAGAGCTTCGGGACGAACGTGGCAATGGCGCTCCACGCGTCGCCCAAACCCTCCTTGAGCTGATCCACTGCAATCTCCTCCTTGGTCGTGACTAACGCCGGTGTCTGGCGCGACCCTAATCAACACACGGAACGGGGCAACTCGAAACGGCAACACGAAAGAGTGAGCCCGGTGGCGTTTCCCGAATCATGGGGTCCATAGTGGATCCACCGGTGGGGACCGGGGATGCCGAGAAACCCGGAGCGGTGCGCCGTACCCATCGCACCGGGTTTCTCGGCACGGAACCGAATTCATGCACGTAACAGCGTTGCACAGGGGCGAAGCTCACGACGTTGTGTCGGATTTCTCCCGCCGATTCCGCTGTCGTCAGCGACACGGCGTCCCGCGTTCTCGGCGCATTATCACGAAAACGCGACGGTCCGCACATCGACAATGCGGCGCGATTGTCACCGAAATGGGTAACAATTCCGCCGCGCATCGGCGGGATATTTCCGGCTTGGTCGGCCGCAGGACGCCGGGTAGTCGTCACGTAGTCGGCGCTGTCACGCTCGGAGAGGCCGGACCGAGACCGCGGCCATGTCGATTAGTGTTGCCGCATGGGCGCAGACGCGACGTGGCAGATGAAGCACGAGGGGGAACTGTCGGCGCGCACCGTGCGAAAGGTGGAGCGCGCGTCCGGTGAGCTGGCCGCCAAGAGCGTCGCGGCAATGGCGGAGCGGCTGCCGTGGTTCTCCCGCATGCCCGCCGACCAGCGCGCCAGCATCCTGCTGATCACCCAGGTGGAGGCGGCGGGCTTCATCGAGTGGCTGCGTGATCCTGCCACCGCGCAGCGGCCGACGACCGACGCCTTCCGCAACGCGCCGCAGGAGCTGTCGCGCTGGATCAACATGCGCCACACCGTGCTGCTGATCCGTATCGCCCTCGAGGTCTTCGAGCAGGAACTGCCGAAGCTCGCCGCGAACGAGACGGAGCGCGCCGCGCTCGCCGAGGCCGCCGTGCGGTACGGCAGGGAGGTCGCGTTCACCGCAGCGACCGCCTACGCCACCGCGGCAGAGTCGCGCGGCGCGTGGGACGCGCGACTCGAGGCCCTCGTCGTGGACGGCATCGTGCGCGGCGACGCCGAGGAGGCGCTGCTCTCGCGCGCCTCGGCGTTGGGCTGGGATCTCGCCGACGCTGCGACGGCGATCGTGGGCAACGCGCCGCAGGAGGACCCGCCGATCGCGGTCAAGGACGTCCGCGCAAGGGCGGCGCGCGTCGACCGCCCGGTGATGCTCGGCGTGCAGGGCTCCCGGCTCATCGTCGTCGTCGGCGGTCCGACGACGGGCTCCACCCGCGACGAGACGGTGCTGACCACGCTCGCGGAGTCGTTCGGCGAAGGCCCCGTGGTCGCGGGACCGACGGTGTCCAGCATCGCCGACGCGCATCAGAGCACCGCGGAGGCGCTGTCGGGGCTGCGAGCCGTCGTCGGCTGGGCGGACGCGCCCCGCCCGGTGCGCTCGCTTGACCTACTGCCGGAACGCGCGCTGACCGGCGACGCCGACGCCGAGCGGCAGCTCATCGACCAAATCGCCCGGCCGCTGGACAACGCGGGCGGCGCCATCGAGGAGACGGTGACCGCCTACCTCGAAGCGGGCGGCGTGCTCGAGGCGTGTGCGCGGTCGTTGTTCGTGCACCCGAACACCGTCCGCTATCGGCTCAAACGCGCCACCGAGCTCACCGGACGCAACCCGATGGCCCCGCGCGACGCGTTCGTGCTGCGCATCGGCCTGGCCATCGGCAGGCTCGCCCGCTCGCGCGGCACGTGGTGACCGCGTCACGTCGACGACCACCCGATCGCCGCACTGTGCTCACCCGCGGCTCACCCGCGCGGCTGTGAGCAACCTCTCAGCCCGATCGCTGTCCCGCTGGCTGCCGCGAATGATATGCGAACCCAACAAGAGCGCTCGCCACTTTCCGGACACGCCCAGGAAACGTTTGGAGGGTTCCTCCAAACACATCGGAGGTACTTCGTGCGCTGCGGCATGCCCTAAACCGCCGCTGACCGTGTTCCCTTAGAGGCGTGACCACTGCTGTGCTCGCTCCAGGACAAGGTTCCCAGTCTCCCGGCATGCTGACGCCGTGGCTCGACGTCGCCGGCGCGCGCGAGAAGCTCGACCGCTGGTCGGACCGCGCCGAGCTCGACCTGCACCGGCTCGGCACCACCGCTGACGCCGAAGAGATCACCGACACCGCTGTCACGCAGCCGTTGATCGTGGCGCTGTCGCTGCTGTCGTTCGACGCCGCCCAGCAGCGCGGCGCGCTGCCCGCCGACACCCCGATCGCTGGCCACTCGGTCGGCGAGCTTGCCGCCGCCGCGATCGCGGGCGTGCTCGACGCCGACGACGCGGTCGCGCTGGCCGCCGTGCGGGGCGCGGAGATGGCGAAGGCGTGCGGGCTCGCCGAGACCAGCATGGCCGCCGTGATGCTGGGCGACCCGGACGAGGTCGTCGCCTGGCTCGCGGACAACGGGCTCGCCGCCGCGAACCAGAACGGCGCAGGACAGATCGTCGCCTCCGGGGCGGCCGACGCGATCGCGCGCATCGTGGCGGAGCCGATGCCCGGCACGAAGGTGCGCCAACTCCAGGTCGCGGGCGCGTTCCACACCGAGTACATGGCCCCCGCCCGCGAGGCGCTGGAGTCCTACGCCGACAAGGTCACGGTGCGCGACCCGGCGCGTCCGCTGCTGTCGAACCACGACGGCGTCGTCGTCGAGAGCGGAGCCGAGTATCTGCGACGTCTCGTCAACCAGGTCACCAGCCCCGTACGCTGGGACCTCACCATGGACACCCTGGCCAAGCTCGGCACGACGACCACCGTTGAGCTCGCCCCCGCCGGTACGCTCACCGGCCTGGTGCGGCGCCAGCTCAAGGGCGCCGTGACATCGACGGTCGCGCTCAAGACCCCGGACGACCTCGCCAAGCTGGCCCCGACCGACGAGGACACCGCATCGTGACGACCCTGCGCCAGTCGACCGGCGTCGCCGCCACCCGCATCCTGGGCATCGGGAGCTTCCAACCGGAGAAGGTCGTCACCAACGACGACCTCTCGAAGGTGATGGACACCAACGACCAGTGGATCCGCGATCGGGTCGGCATCATCGAGCGCCGGTTCGCCGACAAGGACGAGCTGCTTGTCGACATGGCGGTCACCGCTGGCGAGCGAGCGCTGGCAGACGCGGGCGTCGAGCCGTCCGATGTGGACACCGTGATCGTGCCGAACTGCACCATGCCGTCGCCGATCCCGAACGCGGCAGGGCAGGTCGCCGACCGGCTCGGCATCAAGGCGGCCGGCGCGTTCGATCTCAACGCCGCGTGCGCCGGGTTCTGCTACGGCCTCGGTGTGGCGTCCGACCTGATCAAGGCGGGCTCTGCTGGCCGGGTGCTTGTCATCGGCGCGGAGAAGCTGACCGACGTCGTCGACCCGATTGACAGGGCGAACGCGATCATCTTCGCGGATGGCGCAGGCGCGGCCGTTGTCGGACCGTCGGAGACGCCGGAGATCGGCCCGGTGGCGTGGGGCAGCGCCGGCGACCTGGTCGAGACCATCACCATGCGCGACCACCGCTACATCCACCAGGAGGGGCAGTCGGTGTTCCGGTGGGCGACGACCAAGATCGCGCCGGTCGCGCTCGAGGCGGTCGCAGCGGCGGGGCTGGCGCCGTCCGACATCGACGTGCTCATCCCCCACCAGGCCAACCTCCGCATCGTCGAGGCCATCGCCAAGCGTCTGCGTGCCAAGGGCGCGCGGGACGACATGGTGGTCGCCGACGACATCAAGTACTCGGGCAACACCTCGTCGGCGTCCATCCCGATGGCGCTCGACCACATGCGCGCGGCGGGCAGGGTCTCGCGGGCCGACGTGGTGCTGGCCGTCGGGTTCGGTGCCGGGCTGTCCTACGCGGGACAGGTCTTCATCGCACCCTGATCACCACCCGCCCCGCCACACCGCGCGGGGCGCAACCAAGGAAGGAAACCGGACACACATGGCTGACAAGCAGCTCACCGAGCAGGACATCGTCGCTGGCCTCGCCGAGATCGTCGAGGAGGTCGCCGGGGTCGCGCAGGACGAGGTGACCAAGGAGAAGTCGTTCGTGGACGACCTCGACATCGACTCGCTGTCCATGGTCGAGATCGCCGTGCAGGCCGAGGACAAGTTCGGCGTCAAGATCCCGGACGACGAGCTGGCCAACCTCAAGACGGTCGGTGACGCCGTCGCCTACGTCGCCAACAACTCCTGAGCGGCCGCGGTAACTCAGGCGCCACCCGACGCACTCGGAGGACGATATGAGTAACGCCGACGTCGTGGTAACCGGACTCGGCGCGACCACACCGCTCGGCGGGGACGTCGAGTCCACGTGGGACGGGCTGCTCGCGGGCCGCAGCGGGGTCGCCCGGCTCGACGAGGACTGGGTGGAGCGCTTCGACCTCCCGGTCAAGATCGCCGCCCGGCTCGCCGTCGAACCGAGCGAGGTGCTGCCGAGGGTGGAGGCACGGCGGCTCGACCGCTCGGAGCAGGTCGCCATGATCGCCGCACGGCAGGCGTGGCAGGACGCGGGCTTCGGCGACGGTAACGCTGACGACGTCGATCCTGAGCGGCTCGGCGTCGTCGTCGGCACCGGCATCGGCGGCGCGACCACCCTGCTGAACCAGGACGACCTCCTGGAGACCAGCGGGCTGCGCAAGGTCTCGCCGCTGACGGTGCCGATGCTGATGCCGAACGGGCCAGCCGCCTACGTCGGCCTCGAACTCAAGGCACGCGCCGGGGTGCACGCCCCGGTGTCGGCCTGCGCGTCCGGGGCGGAGGCGATCGCGATGGCGTGGCGGATGCTGCGCTCCGGCGAGGCGGACGTCGTCGTCGCGGGCGGCGCTGAGGCGTGCATCGCGGCGATCACCATGGCGGGCTTCGCGCAGTCACGCACCATGAGCACCCGCAACGACGACCCGACCGCCGCCTCGCGGCCGTGGGACGCGGAGCGGGACGGCTTCGTACTCGGCGAGGGCTCGGGCATCGTGGTGCTGGAGCGCGCGGAGTACGCGAAGGCGCGCGGCGCGCGGATCTACGCCTCGCTGGCCGGGATCGGCACCAGCGCCGACTCGTACCACATCACCGCGCCGGATCCGGAGGGCACGGGCCAGGCGCGGGCGATGCGGGCGGCGCTGCGCACCGGCGACATCGACCCCGCCCGGGTGGGGCACGTCAACGCGCACGCGACGTCCACCCCGGTCGGCGACGTCACCGAGACGGTCGCCGTCCGCAAGGCCATCGGCGAGCACCCTGTCCTCACCGCGCCGAAGAGCGCGCTGGGACACCTGCTCGGCGCGGCCGGTGCGGTGGAGTCCGTCGCGACGATCCTGTCGCTGTACCACGGGCTGATCCCGCCGACGCAGAACCTCAGCGAGATCGACCCCGGCGTCAGCCACGACGTCGTCACCGGCGAGCCGCGCAAGGTCGACCTCGACGTCGCCCTGAACGACTCGTTCGGGTTCGGCGGCCACAACGTCTCGCTGGCCTTCGCGGCGGTGTAGGCGTCAGCTGCCCGCGGTCAACGGCGCCCGCGGGCAGCTTCGCTGCGGTGAGCTACGCGAACTGCCCTGGCTCGCGGCCGGGGCCAGCGGGTCCCCGGTATGCCTGGGTGATCGTCAACCAGTGTTCGGCGTCTGCGCCCGTCGCCGTCAGTGCGAGATCGTCCCGATGCCGCCTGCGGGTGACGAGCAGGCAGAAGTCCTCGGCAGGGCCGGTGATCCTTTGCGGTGAGTCGGCTGGACCGAACAGCCACGTCTTGCCCGACGGCGCGGTCAGCTCGAAGCGGAACTCGACGTCGGGTGGCGTCAGGTCGCGCGCCTGGTAGCCGAAGTCCCAGGTGCGCACCGCGAACCCGACGAGGTGATTGATGCGGTCGGTCCGGGTGCGGCGCACACCGAGCGTGTCGGCGATGTCCTGGGCGTGTCCGAGCAGCTCCATCATTCCCGCGGCGGCCAACACGGGTGCGGGCAGCGGGTTGACCAGCCACGGCACCATCTGCCCGGATGGCACCGCCGCGCGCGCCTTGATCCCGACGTCGCGTTCGGCACGCCAACGGGTGAGCAGCGCTTCCGGCGGGTCGTTGACGTAGTCCTCCAACGCCGCGTTGACCGCCGCATCGAACCCACCGCCGACCTGAGCCGCCATCGCGCGGAACGCCTCCGGGTCCCCGGCCGACATCCCGGCGATCCGGAAGATGAACGCCAGATGCCCACCTGATGCGCGATCGTCCATCCTGGTGCCGGTGTCGGTGACGACCACTGAGCCGCGTCGAGTCCGGCCACCAACTGGTCGACCTCAGCGGCCTCACGGTGAGATCGGCGATCACAGACTGCTCTTCCACGTTCGACCTCTTTCTGGCTGCGGCAACGCATCCGTCGCCTACCGACCGGGTGCCCTTCGAGTAAAGCGCGCCACCGGCCGACCGGTCTTCTCCGCCGCTGTTCTCCCTGCGTGCGGTAGCGATCCGGGCCAGCGAGGTCGGGTCAGCAGGCGGCCATCTCCGGCACGGTCCCCGGCGGCACGACGTCGATCTTCCAGTGGCCCTGCTCCAGGGCGATCGGCAGGGCGAGCCACCAGCGGATGCAGCGGCGGGGCAGGATGACCGGCGCGTCCCGGACGGCCTGGGTGCTGGTGAAGCTGAGCAACACCCGCATGGTGTCGTCGTGACCGGTTTCGATGCGGCGCACCAGGATGTTGCCGTCCTGGGTGGAGCTGTAGTCGCGCAGCCACTGCTGCTCGGTCTTGGCGCGCACCCGCTCGGTGGTCACCGACGTTTTCCAGCGGTCGTAGTTGCGGCCGTTGATGCCGTCGAAGTACGCCTGCAGCAGCCGTCGCACCGTCTCGTCGTGCGGGTGCCGGGCCGAGTCAGGGGTGAGCTTGACCAGCGGCGAGCCGGGTTGCTGCTCGGGCGCGAGCGAGGTCGTCGTCGGCAGGCTGACCGGCCCGATGGCGGCGTCCGTCTCCGCTCGCTCATAAAGATCGCGCGCGAGCAGACCGCCCGCGAGGGCGAGCGAGACTACGCCGATCAGCACCGGCACCAGCCAGCGGCTACTCACGCTGGCGTTGACGATCGCTGGCACACGGCCAGCTTAGTAGCTCCCGACATCGGACTGGGCCAGACGAGTGATCAACCGACCTGGTGCAACCAGGTGACCGTCGCGCCGTCCCCGGCGTGCCGGAACGGTTCAAGCGCCTCGTCCCAGCTCGCGCCGAGCAGTTCGTCGATCTTGTGCGCGAACTGCTCCCCCGCCCTGCTGCGCTCGGCGAGCGCCCGCAGCTGGTCCTCCGCCACGACGATGTCGCCGTTCGCGCTGGTGCGCCCGTGCCACAGGCCGAGCCCTGGCGCGTGGCAGAACCGCTCGCCGTCGACGCCGGGGCTGGGTTCCTCGGCGATCTCGAACCGCACCATCGGCCACGCCTTGAGCGCGTTCGCGAGCGCGCCGGCGGTGCCCGCTGCGGCGCGCCACGCGCATTCCGCGCGCAACTGCCCCGGCGCTGCTGGCTGCGCGGTCCACTCCATTTCCGCCCGCTGTCCCAGAGCACCAGATATCGCCCACTCGACGTGCGGACATACCGCAGCTGGCGACGAGTGGACATACACTACGCCACGGCTGAGCTCACGAGCGCTCACTGCTGACCTCCGCTTGTCGACGGTGCTGGATTGACGAGGAGCATCTTCCCCTACGACCTCGTCAACAGCCCCGGCGTTCAGTCACAAGCGTTCAGCCACAAGCGCTGGCTCGCTCTCCGTTGTGCTCACACACTATGTCATGTCGCCCCATCCGCACCAGGTGTCACAACGAAAGTAGGCTCACCGGGAGCCACAACACGACCCGATCGTGTCATAGCCCCCGGTGAGCCGCAGGGTTCTCGCGTGCGGAGGGTCAGGATTGGTTAGGGCGCCGACGTCAGGTGGTCCACAGCGGACACGACGTCGACCAGGCCGGCGCCCTTGTCGAAGCTCGACGTGTAACCGCCGAGCGGCTCGTAGGCCGCACCGTCGCTGTACTTGTACGCGGTGGCCTTGAGCGCGTCCTCGATCTCCGCCGGGGTGGCGTCCGGCTTCGCCTGGAACAGCTGCGCCACGATGCCGGTGATCTGCGGCGCCGCCATCGACGTCCCGCTGATCACGTTGTAGGCGCCCACGTCGAGCAGCCCGGGACCGCTGTACGGCTCGCCGCCGGTGCTGCAGATGAGCAGGTACGGGCGGCAGGCGGACACGATGGCCTCACCGGGGGCGGAGATGTCCGGCCAGGTGGACGAGTCCTCGGCCAGGCCGCGCGACGAGAAGTTGGAGACCTTGCCGTCACGGATGCCGGTGCCCTCGTCGAAGTACGACGCCACGGAGAGCACGCCCGGTGTCGGGTCCTGCCCTGGCGGGTTCGACAGGCTCTGCGAGCCGTCGCCGCCGTCGTTGCCGTTGGCCCACACCGTCACGACGCCTTCCGCCGCCAGCGCACGCTGCAGTTTGGCCGTCGCCGACTTCGGGTCGAACTCGCCCCCGCCGCTGGGGCCGTAGGAGTTGTTGACCACCTTGATCGGCGGGCATTCCTCGGCGGAGACGTCGGCGCCGCAGGGCGCCTCGTGGTTCTCAAGGATCCAGTCGAGCGCGGCGTTGGCGCCCAGGATGACGACGCCGGCGCCGGTGGATATGGACACGACCTTGGCGCCGGGCGCTGAGCCGCCGACGTCGATGCCGGACAGCGAGTACGGCGTCCCGGCGGCGATGCCGGCGACGTGGGTGCCGTGGCCGCCGACGGAGAGCGTGTCGGTGTCGAGCGGACCGGCGTCGACGATGCAGCCGGAGTCCTGGTCGGCGGTGCAGAGGCTCTTGAGGTTGCGCACCACCCTGCTTGAGCCGTCCTCGGCGGCGAAGGCGGGATGGTTCGGGTCGACGCCGGTGTCGATGACGGCCACCGACGACCCGCTGCCGTCCAGCGCCCCACCGGTGGGGCCCGTCCGTGACAGGCGCGCCTCGGCGCTGCGGGTGGCGACGGTGCCCGATGAGGCGAACAGCTTGATGGGGTCGTTGTTCTCGACGTAGGTCACGCCCTCGGCCCTGCGGACGTCACGCACATCGTCGACGGTGCCGGACGCGGCCACGACGGCGATCTCGTCGAAGCTGGTGATCTTGCGCAGGCCGGCGTCGGCGATGGCCTGGTTGGCCGCCGCCGGGTCGGTGCCGTGCACTAGCGCGGTCACCTGGGCACCGCCGGAGAGCGAGCCCAGCAGCCCGCCGAGCGAGTCGGACACCGGCGCGAGCGGGGAATCGCTTTCCTGCGCGGAAGCGCCCGTCACACCCAGCATGGGTAGTGCGAGCGCGGCGGCAGCGGCCACCGCGAGCCTCCGGCGCCACCGTGAGCGATCGGTCATGCTGACCTCCTCAGCTTGTTCACCCATTTGGGCGACCGTTAATTGGGTCTACACAACTAGGTGAGTCGACTCACTGTCAAGAATGACGCCTCGCGGACGATGAATTTTGTTCGTGGTGCACATCACCGCGGATCGGACCGCGGGGGTAGCGGTCTGGTTACAGTGCGCGATGATGGCCAAGTCGAGTCCACTCGATCGCATGACGGATAATCTGTCCGCGTGACACCGAACGCTGCGCCGAACCCACGAGCGCGACGCCACGCGGAGCGGAGACCGACATGCGACTGATCGGTGCCGGGGAACCGAACTCGCTCATCGCCGCCGACATCAGCGCGAGCCTGCGCGGTCTCGGCCGGGGGGACGACACCATCGGCGGTATTGCGCTGATGCACGTGACGCCACAAGGCTTCCATCAGCCGTTCGACGCCGTCGTGGTGACGCCGCACGGCGTGCTGCTGATCAGCGGTGTCGAACTGCCGGGGCCCACGATGCGGCTCGAGGCGCCCCTGCACGCCCAGTGGAAGGCCGACAACTGGCCGCTGGTCGGTTCGGGCACAGCGGTCAATCCCGGCGCGCCCTCGCTCGCGGCGTCGTGGCACCTCACCCAGCGGATCACGCATGAGGCAGGGCTGACGGTGCCGGTCGCGACGGTGCTGGCCGTCGGGCCGTTCGTCGACTCGGTCGTGTCGGGTCCCGGCGACCTCGACCAGCCGGTACGGGTGCTGTACCCGACGATCAACGGGCTCAAGGACGCCTTCGCGGCACTCACCCCGCCTGGGGCACGCACGTGCTCCGCGGAGCAGGCACGGGCGGTGCTCCGCACGGTTGATCCCGCGACGCCGATCCAGCCGGACGGGACGCTGGCGAAGGAGGGGTTCGCGAGCGCCGTGACGACGGCAGCGACCGCAACGCCGTCGGCAGCTCCGCAGGGCGGCTCGGTCGCGCAGTCGGGCTCGGTCGCGCAGTCGGGCTCGGTCGCGCAGTCGGGCTCGGTCGCGCAGTCGCCGTCCGGGACTGCTCCGCATGGGCACGCGCCAGCGGCACCGGTTGCGGCTGCGTCGTCCGCACCCGGCCGTCCGCACCCTGGGTCGGCGCGGCCAGAGTCGCGCGGTGCTGCTGACGGTGCCCGGCGACGGTCAACGCCGCTGCGTCCGCTGCTGATCGTCGTCGTGTGTCTGCTGGTGGTCGGCCTTGTCGCGATGATCGCCGTCGCCACGGCGATCGCCAGCGACTCCCCCGCCGAGCGTGGCGCGCCGACCCAGGACCTGGTCATCCACGACATCGACGGGTTCGACTTCCAGGTCGTCGCGGCGGACACCGATCGGCGATGCGCGTCGCACACCTACGGCGACCTGCGCACCGCGGTGGCCGCATGGGACTGCGAAGGCGTGCACCTGGGCAGCTACCTGACCACCGTCGATGAGCGACGCGCCGCCGTCAGTGTGGCGCTCTTCGAGTTCGACTCCGCGAAGCAGGCTGAGCGCATCGACAAGCTGGTGAACACCACGGGAACCGGCTGGGCGCTGGACCTCGCGACGGACCGCGACGCCTGGCCGGACACGTCCGCCGTGGACACGACGTCATACCGCAGCGCCACCGCAGACGGGCGGCTGCGCCTGGTCCGGGCCGTGTGGCTGGATGGGCCGGACGACGTCGACGACAGGTCACTCACACCGGTGGTCGAGCGCGCGTTTGCTGTACCTATGCCGCACTTGCGCTGAACTTCGAACGGGGACTGTCGGAGACGCGGTTTACGGTGGCAGGATCAGTCACACCGACCCGAGGGGGTTCACCACGATGACGCCAGCGCCTGACCTCGACCGGCGCGTGAAGCGAAACCAGCACGACATCGAAGACCTCTACCTGCTGCTCGACGAGACCAAGGAACAGCTCAACGAGACCAACACAACGGTCTCGCGCATCGACGCCACCCAACAGGAACACAGCGCGACCTTGGCGCGGCATAGCGCCATCCTGGACGAGCACACCGCGAAGCTGGACGAGCACAGCGCCATTCTGCAGTCTCATAGCGCCAAGTTGGACTCGCTCACAGCCACGGTCAACGAACACAGCATCAAGCTGGACGACCACGGCGGCAAGCTCGACGAGATCCTGACGATCCTGCGCAACGGGCGCGACACGCCACACGGCGCGTAACACCCGCCACCCGACACATGCCGGGGCGGGCACGGAACCACGTCCGCGCCCGCCCCGGCGGAGTCGGTCACCAACCGGCGACCTACAGTTGCTTCAGCTCCTCGACGATGTCCGCCACCGACGACTTGGCGTCGCCGAACAGCATGTTCGTCTTCGGGTCGTGGTACAGCTCGTTCTCGATACCGGCGAAGCCAGGGCTCATCGACCGCTTGAGGACGATGACCGATCGGCTCTGGTTCACCTTGAGAATCGGCATGCCGTAGATGGGCGAGTCCGGGTTGGTCTCGGCAGCCGGGTTGGTGACGTCGTTCGCGCCGATCACCAGCGAGACATCGGTCTGCCCGAACTGCCCGTTGATCTCGTCCATCTCCTTGAGCGACTCGTACGGCACGTCGGCCTCGGCGAGCAGCACGTTCATGTGACCCGGCATCCGACCAGCGACGGGGTGGATGGCGTAGTCGACGTTGATGCCCTTCCCTTCAAGCAGCTCGGCCATCTCCTTGACGACGTGCTGCGCCTGCGCCACCGCCATGCCGTAGCCGGGCACGACGACGACGTTGCTGGCGTAGGCCATCTGGATCGCGGTGTCGGCGGCGCTGGTGCTCTGCACCGGGCGGTCCTCGCCGCCACCACCGCCACCGCCGGTGCCGCCGCCACCACCGAAGCCACCGGCGACGATCGCGGGGATGGACCGGTTCATGGCCTTGGCCATCAGGTTCGTCAGGATGGAACCGGACGCGCCGACGATCATGCCCGCCACGATCAGCGCGGTGTTGTCCAGCGCGAGCCCCATGGCTGCCGCTGACAAACCGGTCATCGCGTTCAGCAGCGAGATGACCACGGGCATGTCGGCGCCGCCGATCGGCAGCACCACGAACAGACCCACCAGCGCGGCCGCGACCAGCAGAC
This sequence comes from Actinophytocola sp., assembly GCA_009377475.1. Lineage (GTDB taxonomy): Bacteria > Actinomycetota > Actinomycetes > Mycobacteriales > Pseudonocardiaceae > Haloechinothrix_A. Next base: position 4,465 of record WHTY01000061.1, on the reverse strand, counting down.
CGATCATCAGCAGGTCGGAGTCGCCGCCGATCGCGATGAGCACGGCGAGCACCACCGCCGCGAGCAGCACCAGGATGTTGAATGGCTGCTGGAGCTTGCCGAGCGTGATCGGCTTACTCGGCAGGATCTCCTGCAACTTGCCGAACGCGACGTTCGAGCCCCAGAACGAGATCGACCCGACGATCGCGGCGAACAGCGAGGCGATCGCGACATAGCGCGGCTCGTGAGCGTACGCGGACGTGTCGCGGAACTCGGCCCAGGCGATCAGCGCGACCGCGCCACCGCCAACACCGTTGAACAGCGCCACCATCTGCGGCATCGCCGTCATCTTGACCTTCTGCGCCGACGGGACGCCGATGATCGTGCCGACGACGACGCCCGCGATGATCAGCCACCAGTTCTCGCCCATCTCGTCGATGAGCAACGTCGCGATCACCGCGATCGCCATACCGACGGCGGCGATCCAGTTGCCCTGCACCGCCGTGCGGGGGCCGGTGATCTTCATCAGCCCGTAGATGAAGAAGGCGAACGAGATGATGTAGAGGCTGTTGATGAAGACCGGGTCGTTGATCCAGCTCACTTAACGGCCCCTTTCTCACCGGGCTTGGTCTTGAACATGCCCAGCATCCGGTCGGTCACCAGGAACCCGCCGACGACGTTGATCGTGCCGAAGACCACCGCGATGAAGAGGATGATCTTGCTGAGCACGCCGTCGACGCCATGGCCGAGCACGATCAGCGCACCGAGCACCACGATGCCGTGCACCGCGTTCGTCGCCGACATCAACGGCGTGTGCAGCGTGTTCGGCACCTTGGAGATCACCAGGTAACCGGTGAACCCGGCGAGCACGAGAATGGCAAGGTTCTGTACCAGGACGAGGTACTCCATCAGCTTTCCTCCGAATCCCCGGTCGCGGCCGGTGGCAGCCTGTCCTTCCCCGCGACACAGGCTCCCGCGACGATCTCGTCGGTCGGGTCGATGGCGAGCGCGCCGTTCGAGTCGATCAGCAGCTCCACCAGCTCGACGACGTTCCGCGCGTACAGCTCGCTGGCGTGGTCGGGCATCTCGGCGGGCAGGTTCAGCGGCGAGACGATGGTGACGTCGTGCGCCGTGGTGACCTGGCCGGGCTCGGTCAGCTCGCAGTTGCCGCCGGTCTCGCCAGCGAGGTCGACGATCACGCTGCCGGGCCGCATGCCTTCAACAGCCTCGGCGCTGACAAGCTTCGGCGCGGGACGTCCCGGCACCAGCGCGGTGGTGATGACGACGTCGAAGCCGGTGATCGCCTCGGTGAGCCTGCGCTGCTGCTCGGCGCGTTCCTCCTCGGTCAGCTCGCGGGCGTAACCGCCCTCGCCGACCGCCTCGATGCCGAGGTCGAGGAACTGCGCACCGACCGAGCGCACCTGGTCGGCGACCTCGGGCCGGACGTCGTAGCCGGTGGCCTGCGCGCCGAGCCGTTTCGCGGTCGCCAACGCCTGGAGGCCCGCGACGCCCGCGCCGAGCACCAGCGCCTTCGCGGGTTTCACGGTGCCCGCGGCCGTGGTCAGCATGGGGAAGAACCGCGCGAGATGCTGCGCGGCGAGCAGCACGGCGCGGTAGCCCGCGACGTTGGCCTGAGAGGACAGCGCGTCCATGGCCTGCGCGCGCGAAATCCGGGGAATGGACTCCATCGCGAAGGCGATCACACCGGCGTTCTCCAGCGCGTTGATCCGGTCCTGATCGGACAACGGCGCGAGGAACCCGGCCACGATCGTGCCCTTACGTAACTTGGCGATCTCCGCGTCACCCGGCGGCGCGACGCCAACGACGACGTCGGCGTCGTACGGATCGCCGATGGTGGCGCCCACCTCGGTGTAGCCGTCATCCGAGAGGTGCGCATCCGCCCCGGCTCCGGACGCCACGACGACCCGCGCGCCCCGACGCGTCAGTCGTTGCACCATCTTCGGCACCAGCGCGACCCTGCGCTCGTCCTCCCCCGATTCGGCGACCACACCGATCGTAATTGGCCTTGCATCCCCCGATTCGGTTTCCGTCACCGCAGCAACCCTCCTGCCCGAGACATCAGCACGAAACTGGCCAGGATCGTCTGGCGTGCGGAATGTCTACCACGCCGCACCGCCCAACGCGATCTTCGGTGGGCTTCGTTACAGCAGCATTGCGCGGTATGTGAGTCTTATGCGCTCCGCCAGCCCGCCACGCCTAACACGATCAGCCGCAGTTGTTTGCGCGCCTTCGCCGCGATCTCCTTGTCGGCTTCCGGGTCGGGCGAGCGAACGTCGACGAGTTCCATCACGATGCCGAGCATGGCGGTGACGATGAGATCCGCCATCATCCGCAGGTCCTCGGCGCTCCATTTGGCGAGGCCATCGAAACGGCCGAGGTCGATCGCGAGTTCGCTGGCGAACAGCCGCAACTCGGTGGCGATGGCGGCCTGCACGGGGCCGGTTCCGCCGTAGCGTTCCCTGGTCAGGAACCGAAAGTGGGCCTCGTTGGCGCGCACGTGGGTGTGCAGCGTGTGCACGGAACTGCGGATGGCGTCATCGTAGGTCGCCGGGTTCTGCCGCGCTTCCCTGATCATGGTGCGCAGGCTGCGCATGGCCCGTTCGACCAGCGCGATGCCGAGATCGTCCATGGCGTCGAAATGCCGGTAGAACGCGGTCGGCACGATGCCGGCTTCCTTGGTGACTTCGCGGAGGCTCAGCCCGGCGAACGCACGGTCCCTGAGCAGCCGCAATGCTGCGTCGAGTATCGCTTGCCGGGTGCGCTGTTTGCGCTCCTGCCTGCTCACCGGCTCATCGGACTGCCCCGTCTGCCGCGTCGTCACAGCAGTCAGCGTACGTGCGTCCACTGGCCACGTCCCTCCGGGCCTATCGCCCAGCTCACAGTCGTGCCTGGTTGACACGGCTTCGCGATTCCAGTGCACTTGTTAGTGCACATATGTTCACTGTAATGCGGCGAACAGGAAGGATGGGCACGTGACCACACTGCTGCCGAAGAGGGCCACGAGAGCACGCAAGGCCGCGGTGTCGCTGGCGGAACGACTGCTCACCCCGCACGGCATCGACCGCTACCTCGAACTGGTCGATCCCCTGCTGGTGCGCTCGGAGATCAGGGCGCGCGTCACGCACGTCGAGCACCCGACGCCGGACACCGTCACGCTCGCGTTGGCGCTGAGCAGGGTGTGGCGCGGGTTCAGCGCGGGGCAGTACGTGCGGGTCTCGGTCGACATCGACGGCGTGCGTCGCACGCGGTGCTACTCACCGGCCAACTCGCAGTACGGCGACCCGCGCACGTTGGAGTTGACAATCAAGGCCGACCCGAACGGCCTGGTGTCGCGGCATCTGCACGAGCACGCGCACGTCGGCATGGTGCTCGGCGTCTCCCACCCGGACGGCGCGTTCACACTGCCCGCATGGCGGCCTGACTCACTGCTGTTCATCAGCGGCGGCAGCGGCATCACGCCGGTGCTGTCGATGCTGCGCACGCTGCGCGACGAGGGCTATCAGGGCCGGGCGGTGTTCCTGCACTACGCGGACACGGCTGACGAGGTGCTGTATCGCGACACGCTCACCGACCTGGCGGGCGAGAACGGCAACGAACTCCGCGTCGCGATCGGCTACACGGCCACGGAGCCCCACGAAACCGGCGCCGACGTGCACGGCCTGTTCACGCCGGAGCACCTGGACGCCGTCGCGCCGTGGTGGCGGGATGCCGAGACGTACCTGTGCGGCCCGCCCGGCCTGATGGGCGCGGTGCGCACCGCCTACACCGACGCCGGAGTGAGTGAACACCTGCACACCGAGGAGTTCACGCCGCCCGCGCTGGAGATCGACACCGCCAACGCGACCGGCACGGTGCGGTTCTCGCGCAGCGGGCAGGAGACCGCGAACTCCGGCGACGTGCTGCTGGAGCAGGCCGAGCAGGCGGGCCTGCGGCCGGAGCACGGCTGCCGGATGGGCATCTGCTTCTCATGCACCCAGGTCAAGGCGAGCGGTTGCGTCCGCAACGCGCTCACCGGCGAGCTCTCCGCCGAAGAGGACGAGGAGATCCAACTCTGCATCTCCGTCCCCGTCGGTGACGTCGACATCAACTGCTGACCACCAGAAAGGACCCCACCATGACCGGACTGCAAGACCGACTCACGCCGGAGCAGATCGAGGAGTTCGGCCGCGAGCTGGACGCGATCCGGCAGCGCCTCGTCGCCGACCTCGGCAAGGACGACGTCGACTACATCAACAAGGTCATCAAGGCGCAGCGCGGCTTCGAGGTCGCGGGCCGCGGCCTGATGTATCTCGGGTTCCTGCCGCCGTTCTGGCTGGCGGCGGTGGCCTCGCTGTCGGTGTCGAAGATCCTCGACAACATGGAGATCGGCCACAACGTGATGCACGGCCAGTACGACTGGACCCGCATCCCCGAGCTGAACTCGAAGACGTTCGAGTGGGACACGGCCGCGCCGGGCGACAACTGG
>WHTY01000009.1 GCA_009377475.1 Actinophytocola sp. | reverse complement strand
CAACGGCAAGGTGCGCGAGGTGCTGCCCGCGATCGTGGAGAAGGTCGAGGCGTCCGGCCACAAGGTCATCTGGCAGTGCGACCCGATGCACGGCAACACGCACGAGTCGTCCAACGGCTACAAGACCCGCCACTTCGACCGCATCGTCGACGAGGTGCAGGGCTTCTTCGAGGTGCACCGCTCGCTGGGCAGCTACCCCGGCGGCATCCACGTCGAGCTGACCGGTGAGGACGTCACCGAATGCCTCGGCGGCGCGCAGGACATCTCCGATCTGGACCTCTCCGGCCGCTACGAGACCGCCTGCGACCCCCGCCTCAACACGCAGCAGTCGCTGGAGCTGGCGTTCCTCGTCGCGGAGATGCTGCGGAATTGAGTTAGCGGTCACCCCGCGTGCCAGCGAGCCGCGCGGCTCGCGCGTTTAGCTGCACAGCTCGTGCAGGATGGCGGTTTCCTTCTCCAGTGCCTCGGCCAGCACCCCGATGTCGGGTGTGGCGTCGGCGTTCGCGTTGAGTCCGATGTGGACGGCGTCGCGGTACGGCGTGACCGCCACGCCGAGCGCCTGCCCCGGCGCGAGCGGCACGACCGGATAGGCCGCGCTCAACTGGGCGCCGCCGACCCGCAGCGGGATGCTGGGCAACGGCACGTTGGTGACGGTGGTGTCGAACAGCGCGTTGCTCGACACTCCGGCGAACCCGGTGAACAACCGGTGCAGCGGCACCGGGAGTTGGTTCGCCAGCAGCGGCAACGTGCCTGGCCCCGCTTGCGGTCCCGCCGACTTGTTGCGATCCATGCACGTTCTGACGTGGGCGAGCCGCCCCAGTGGGCTGGCGATGCCGATCGGCAGGTCACACAGGTAGCCGGACAGCCGGTTGCCCGCGCCGGCCACCCGCGACCGCAGGCTCACCGGGATCAGCGCACGCAACGTCACGTCCTCGACGCGCTCACCCCGCCACCGCAGCCAGCTCCGCAACGCGCCGGACAGCACCGCGAGCGCGACGTCGTTCGGCGTGCCGCCGTGGCGTTTGCGGATCACCCGCAGGTCGGCGGCGTCGATCCGGACGAACGCCAGCCGCCGCGCCGTTGACGGGAACGCCGCGAGCGGAGCGTTGTGCAGCGGCCGTGTGGAGCGCACGACGTCCCATCCGTTGCGCGCGCTGCGCACGACGTCGTCGAGTTGCTCGCGCCACGAGCGGTCTGCCGGTTCCGGGGTCGGCGTGTCGACATGCGGCGGCATGCCGTCGAACAGACCGGCCGCGACCTGCACCGCGCCCGCGCCGTCGGTCAGCGCGTGGTGCAGCTTGAACAGCAGCGCGAACTGGCCGCCGGGCAGGCCGGTGAGCACGTCGAGCTGCCACGGTGGCGCGTCTTCCGGCAACGGCTCGGCGATCCACTCGGACGCGTAACGCGACAACGTCGCCGGATCGTGCGTGTCTGGCGCGCGACGCACCCGGAGGTGCCGCTCGACGTCGAACACCGGGTCGCGCTCCCACCGCGCACCGCCGGGCGGGAACCACGTCTCCCGCAGCCGCAACCGGAGGCGGGGGATCGCCTCGGCGCGTTCCGCGAGCAGCCACCAGAGCTGTTCGTGGTCTGGTTCGCCGTCGGGTTGAAACACCCCCACCGCGCCCATGTGCATCGGGGTGTGGCGGCTGTCGAGGGCGAGAAAGGCCGCGTCGAGTCCGCTGAGCGGTTCGGTGTGTGGCACTGCGTGGCTCCACGTCAGAAAGTCGGGCTGAGTGCGTCGGTGCTGTGTGCGTCGCTGCTGCGTGCGTTGCTGCACGTCGCTGTGCGTTGCGGCACCTCGCTACACGTCGCTGTGCGTCGCTGTACCTTGGTGCTCCGCCGTCACACTCTACGGAGCTGGTTCGGGACGTGCGTAGTCAAATCGCGCCGAACTCGGCCGCTGACCGGTCCCATCTGCAATGTGCCATGCGAATGTTGCCAGTCGTTCACGGGCGTGCGTGCGACTGGTTACGGGAATGCCCACAACTGCACGGTCGAGCCGGACTCGACGCGCTCGCCCGCGCTCGGTTGCTGCCGGAACACCCGAGACCCGACGGGGCTCGTGCCGCCCTGCACGACCTCGGCTGTCAGTCCCGCGTCCGCGAGGATCTGCTGCGCCTCGTCCAGCGTCTGGAAGCTGACGCTCGGCACCTCGACGGCGTTGGAGACGTAGACGCCGACGCGCAGCCCCTCGCTGCTCGGCGTTGTGCCCGCTTCCGGGTCGGTGCGGACGACGTAGCCCGCGGCGACGTCGGGGGAGAACTCCTCGCCCGCGTCGTACGGCTCGAAGCCCGCCTGTTTCAGGATGCTGAACGCCTCGTCCCGGCTTTCGCCGGCGACGTTGGGTACCGGCGTCGGCGGCGGGCCCTTGGACAGCGCGTAGGTGACCGTCTCGCCGATCTTCAGCGGCGTGCCGGGGCTGGGCGCGACGCCGAGAATCGCGCCCTCGGCGATCGACTCGTGGTACTCGTCGATGCTGGGATCGTGCTCCGCGGTGAGCTGCGCCCGCTCGATCGCGGCGACGGCGTCCTCACGGCTCGTGCCCGGCTCGATGTCAGGCACCGCCGGCCTGCCGAGTGACATCACCAGGGTGATGTGCTCGCCCGCTGGCAGTTCGGTGCCCGCTGCCGGGTCGGTGCCGATCGCGGTGTTCTTGCCGACGGTGTTGTGCCGCTGCTCGACGACGCTCGGCGTGAGTTCGGCTGCGGCGAGCACCTGTTTCGCCCGGTCGAGCGTCATGCCTTGCACGTCCGGCACCGTCACCTGCGATGCGACGTTGTACACCCACATCCCGCCAGCGACGAGCCCGGCGATGGCGAGCAGCGCGGCGGTGACCAGCGCGAACCGGGGTATGCGGCGGCGAGGCCGTTCCTCGAAGGCCTCGTCCGGGTGGTCCAGCAGCTGCGTGCGGTTGATCGGCTTGCCGCCGGGCGCGTGTGGGGGAGCGCCATCGTGCGGCATGCCGTTGGCCGGTGCGCCGTTGGCGTGTGCCCCGTTCGCCGGTGCGCCGGTCGCGCCGTTCGACGTCGGCGTGATGGGTGCCATCGCGGGAATGGTGCGGTCGTCGTCGGGCACGGCGTCCGGTGGCGGCAAGGCGGGTATGGGAACGGGCGTGAGCCCCAGCGTGTCCCTGACTCGGCGCAGTTCGGTGAGCATGGCGGTGGCGTCGGCCGGTCGGTCCTGCACGCGCCTGCTGGTGACCATCCGCACCAGGCCGTCCAGCGCGGCGGGCACCAGCGGGTTGCTGGCGCTCGGCGCGGGGACGTCGGCGTTGACGTGCTGGTACGCGACCGACAGCGCGGTGTCACCGGAGAACGCCGGGGCGCCGGTCAGCATCTCGTACAGCAACAGCCCGACGGAGTAGACGTCGCTGCGGGTGGTCGCCACGCCGGTCTCGACCTGCTCCGGCGAGAGGTAGGCGACGGTCCCGAGGATCACGCTGGAACTAGTGGTGCCCGCGCTGGCGAGCGCGCGCACCAGGCCGAAGTCCGCGACCTTGACGATGCCGGCGCCCTGCTGGCCGGGACTGCCCGTGCGACCGATGAGCACGTTCTCCGGCTTGATGTCGCGGTGGACGAGGTCAGCCTGGTGCGCCACGGAGAGTGCCGACAGGACTTGTTCGGTGATGCTGATCGCAAGCGCCGGGTCCAGCTTGCCGCGACGTTCCAGGAGGTCACGCAGCGTGCCGCCGTCGACGAGCTCCATCACGAGGAAGGCGTGCACGCTGTCGCCCGACTGGTCGACGCCTTGGTCGTGCACCGCGACCACGTTCGGGTGGTGCAGGCTCGCCGCAGCCCTGGCCTCCTGCTCGAACCGCTCGGCCCAGGAACGGTCGGCCGCGTACTGCTTGTCCATGACCTTGATCGCCACCGGGCGGTGCAGCCTGGTGTCGATGCCTCGGTAAACCGCCGACATCCCGCCGCGCGCGAGCAGGCTCTGTACCTCGTACCGATGATCGAGCATTGCCCCGACCAGGGTGGCCTCCCGTGCTGTCACGACACGTGATGGTAGCTGGCCGTGGTCACGGCGTGGGCAGCGATAGGCCGATTGTGCGGTCGCACTCGGCTGCGGGTCGCGCGGTGTGGCAAGGTGACAGTTGTGGGTGCGATTCCAGTCGCCGACGACGTCCTGAATGCCGAGATTGCCGTGCTCGGGCTCCCCGAAGCGGCGAACCGGCTTGGCGTGTCGGTGAGCAAAGTGCGTCAAATGCTCAGGGACGGTCATCTCATCGCCGTACGGCGCGACGGGGAGCTGTGCATCCCCGAGGAGTTCTTCGGTGAGCGAGGTCCGGTCAAGGGACTCGCGGGCACGTTGACGGTGCTCGCCGACTCCGGCTTCGAGCCGACGGAGATGTTGCACTGGCTGTTCACCTCGGACGACAGTCTGCCGGGCGTGACACCGATCAACGCCCTCCGCACGAACCACGGCACCGAGGTGAAGCGGCGCGCCCAGGCGCTGGCCCTCTAGTGGCGTTGCATGGCGGGGCGGCATGTGGGTCGTCTCGGGCTGTGTGGCTGCGCGACTGACTGCGGGACTGCTCGCTGCTGTTTGGCCAAGCGACTCAACGTGCACAGTCATCACCGTTAGAAGGGCGGTGGCCCTGCGTTGGGCGGCGGTTCCGTCCCTGGCCCGGTCCCCGGCTCTGGCGGTGGCTTGGGTTCGGGTTCGGGTTCTGCGATGTGGGGTGCGCGGGGTCGGTATTTGCGGCCGGTGGGTGTGGTGATCGTCAACGTGTCGTGATGGAAGTCGAAGCTCCACCCGGGCCGGTCCTTCAGTCGGTGGTGTCGCCGGCAGAGGCATGCGAGGAGTGTGGCGTCGGTGGTGCCGTGGTGTTGCCATTCGATGCTGTGGTCGGTGTCGCATCGCCTTGATGGTCGGTTGCAGCCGGGCACGAGGCAGCGCTGATCCCTCGCTCGGATGTAGTCGCCGAGCTGCGCGGGCGGCTTGTAGCGGTGGCGTCCCATTTCCAGGAGTTGTCCGGTGGGTGGGTCGGTGAGCAGGCGTCGCCAGGTGCTTTTCGGGTTGGCGGCCATTTCGCGGGCGATGTCGGCTGGGATGGGGCCGTAGCCTTCGAGGTCGCCGGGTAGGTCGCGTGCGCCGAGTAGCGTGGTGACGGGGACGGTGACCTGGATGTGGACGTGTCGGTAGCTGTGGCGTGTGCCGAGTAGTAGTTCGGTGAGCACGTCGGCGCGGATGGCGTCGAGGCTGCGGTCGTCGCGGCGGGTTTTGTTGGATTTCGCGATCGCATCAATGCGTCCGTAGATCGCGCATGCGGTTTCGGCGGGCAGGTAGGCGCAGAGGTCGGCCATGCCGTTTTCGGCGAAGCGCAGTTCTACTCTGCGGTCTTCGCGGCAGCGCCGCACCCGCTCCGCCGCGCCGTCGGGGTCGAGTTTGTCCACCCGATACCGCGCGGAGCGTTGGATCGCCGCAGCATCCCGACCGTGAAGTAGCGGCTCCATGTCCGCGTCGAGCTGATCGGCGTGCTCGTCGGAGAGCAGCGCACCGGTCTCGACCACCTTCGCGGCCTTGGTGGCGTCGATGTCGCCGCGTTCCAACGACGCCAGCAACCGGGGAAACCGCCTGGTGATCTGGGTGGCGAGCTCGATCTGACGATCAGCCTGGTGATACCCCATCGCCAGGGCGAGACCGACCTCATCCGCCGCCTCACGATCACACCCACGGCGTGTGCGCAGCTCCGCGAGCGCCTTGAGCTGCACCGCCTGCGCCTGCCCGATCAAACACTGCGAGAGCCGCGCGACCTCCACCAACACATCCGCCTCAACATCCGCCCACTCGACGTCACTGAGGCGCAGCACATCTTCCGGGGCCGACAGGCGGCCCTCGCCGTCAGATTCGGACTCGGATTCGTCGTAGGGCTCCGACATCGACCTCACCCCCTGGTGCGCGTTGACACATTGACTCGTCATCCCGCGCCCCATGGGAGAGGCCTACAACTACGATAGTCGAACTAGTGTTCTATGCGCAAGTACGCCGCCATCACCCGTCCGGGTACGGAGCGGCGGGCGTCCGGCGAAGCGGCCGGAGAAAGACCCGCGCCGGTGCCCAGGCGCAAACCCTGGACACCGGCGCAGGTCGACGTCGCTAAACCCCAACGTCCGACAGGCCTACCCGTTCATCTTGTCGCGCCAGGCGATCCACGACCGCAGCCGGGACAGGTCGAAGTCCGGGCCACCCGCGCCGACGGTGAACTGCGTGACGCCGAGGTCGAGCATGGCTGGACCGATGTCTTCCGGGTCGCCGCTGACGCCGATCGACCGTTCGATCTCCGAGGGATCGCGCCCCACGTCGGCGCAGTGCTGGTCGAGGATGCGGACCTTGCGCGCCACGACCTCCGGGTCGCCGAAGCCGTGCCAGATGTCGGCATGCTTGGCCACGATGCGCAGCGTCTTCTTCTCGCCGCCACCGCCGATCAGCACCGGAATGTCCCGCGTCGGCTCCGGGTTGAGCTTGCCGAGCCGCTTCTCGATGCGCGGCATGGCGTCCGCGAGGTCGTTCAGCCTGCCGCCAGCGGTGCCGAACTCGTAGCCGTACTCGTCGTAGTCCTTCTGGAACCAGCCGGAGCCCATGCCGAGGATCAGCCGCCCGCCGCTGATGTGGTCGACGGTGCGGGCCATGTCGGCGACCAGTTCGGGGTTGCGGTAGCTGTTGCATGTCACCAGCGCGCCGATCTCGACCCGCGACGTGCTTTCCGCCCAGGCGCCGAGCATGGTCCAGCACTCGAAGTGCTTGCCTTCCGGCTCACCGGAGAGCGGATAGAAGTGGTCCCAGTTGAACACGATGTCGCCGCCGAGGTCTTCGGCCTCCGATGCCGCGCGTCGGATGGTGTCGTAGTCCGCGTGCTGCGGTTGAAGCTGAAAGCCGATGCGGATGGGTCGGTTCGCTGCCGTGGTCATGATCCCCACCGTACCGACGACGACCGCCTCAAGCCGTCCGGTTTGTGGCCGCGTGCGCGAGTCGCACCAACTCTTCACGCGCTCGTTCGGTCAACGACGTCTCGCGCAGCGTGGCCAGCGCCGAGTCGGTCAGCTCCCCGATGCGCTGCTCGACCGCTTCCACCGCGCCAACGTCGTGCAGGGCGTCCCGAGCGGTGTCGAGCTGGGCGTCGGAAAGCAGCGCGTCACCCACAGCGGTGGCGATCGCCTGCTCGTCGGCGTGCCGTCCGGTGTCCCGCGCGCGTTCCAGTCCGAGCGCGACCAACAACGTCCGCTTGCCCTCGCGGAGATCGTCACCGGCGGGCTTGCCGGTGACGGCGGGATCGCCGAACACACCGAGCAGGTCGTCGCGCAACTGGAACGCGACGCCGATGTCGTGGCCGAACCGCCGCAGCGCCGCCAGCAGCTCCTCGCCCGCGCCCGCCAGCGCCGCGCCGAGCTGCAACGGCCGCACCACCGTGTACGCGGCGGTCTTCAGCTCGTTGACCCGCAACGCGGCCTCCGGCGAGCTGTCGCCAACCGCCTGCGTGTGGACGTCGAGGTACTGCCCGGCGAGCACTTCGGTGCGCATCGCCTGCCAGATCGGACGCGCTGCGGCGAGCGACCGCGCGGGCAGCGGCGCGCTGGCGTACATGTCGTCCGACCACGCCAGCGCGACGTCGCCAATCAGCACGGACGCTGCGAGCCCGAACCGTTCGGCGTCGCCGTGCCAGCCGCGTTCGGCGTGTTGCTTGGCGAACGCTACGTGCACCGTGTCCGTGCCGCGCCGGGAGTCGGAGTCGTCCATGAGGTCGTCGTGGACCAGCGCGCACGCCTGCAACAACTCCAGCGCGGACACCGCCTGTAGCGCGCCGGTCGCGTCGTCTCCGGTCGCTGCGCCACCCGCGCCGCGCCACGCCCACCACGCGAACGTCGGGCGCAGTCGTTTGCCGCCGTTCAGCACGAAGCGAGTGAGCGCGTCCAGTGCCTCGCTGAACGGCCCGATGTCGCGCACTGGCTCGGTGGCGCGATCCAGGAACGCGGCGAGTTGGCGTTCGACGGCCGTGGCGATGTTCGCATCGGGATTGGTCACCTCTTCATCGTCCGTCGCGCGGCGGCGCGCGGGCGCACCGGGGTAGCTAATCCGTGGCGTGTTCGTCGGCGTTGCGCGGTAGCGTTCCGGCATGGCAACTGAGGGCATCCACCAGATCTGCGACCAGTATGTCGACGACATCGCCGCGGCCCATCCCGTCCTGGCGACCGAGCTCGGCATCTCGGGCCATGACGATCAACTCACCGATTACTCACCGGAAGGCCACGCCGCCCGCGCCTCGCTCGCGCGCAGGGCACTCGACGCCATCGAGCGCACCGAGCCCGCAGACGCCTCGGAACGCGCGGCCAAGGCGGTGTTCACCGAACGAGTCGGCATCGACGTCGAGCTGCACGAAGCGGGGCTCGATCGGGCGAACCTGAACGTGATCGCCAGCCCGGTGCACGAACTGCGGATGGTGTTCGACCTGATGCCCACCGCAACGGCGAGCGACTGGGAGACGATCTCGACGCGGCTCGCCGTCGTGCCGGAGGCCATGGACGGTGTGCGGGCGTCGTTGCTCGCGGCGGTCGACGCGGGGCACGGGCCCGCGCTGCGGCAGGTCGCGAAGGTCGCCGAGCAGTGCGAGACCTGGGCCGGGCTGCACCGCGACTCCGGCTATTTCACGTCCCGTGTCGCCCTCGCGCACGAGGCGCCCGGCGTGAGCGACGCTCTGCACAGCGACCTCACGCATCGTGCCCACGCCGCCGAGGAGGCGTTCGCCGAGTTCGCCGGGTTCCTGCGCGCCGAACTCGCACCGGAGGCGACGTCGAAGGACGCCGTCGGCGAGGACGTCTACCGGCTCTGGTCGCGGTACTTCCTCGGCGCGAACGTCGATCTGCGCGAGGCCTACGAATGGGGCTGGGAGGAGTTCACCCGGATCGAGCAGGAAATGCGCAAGCTCGCGGAGCGCATCGAGCCGGGCGCGACCCTCGCGCGCGCGGCCGAACTGCTCGACGGCGACAAGCGCTACCAGGTCACCGGACAGACCGCCTACCGCGAGTGGATGCAGCGGCTCTCCGACACCGCGCTGACGTCGTTGCGGGGCACGCACTTCGACATCCCGGACGAGGTCATGCGGCTGGAGTGCCTGATCGCGCCACCCGGCGGCGGTGTCGGCGCGTACTACACCGGACCGAGTGAAGACTTCAGCCGTCCCGGCCGGATGTGGTGGTCCGTGCCGTCAGACAAGGAGACGTTCTCGACGTGGCGGGAGGTCACTACCGTTTATCACGAGGGCGCGCCGGGGCATCACCTGCAGATCGCGACGTCGGTGTACCAGTCGGCGACGTTGAACCGGTTCCAGCGGATGATGGCGCTGACATCCGGGCTCGCCGAAGGCTGGGCGCTGTACGCCGAACGGCTGATGGACGACCTCGGCTACCTCGCCGACGACGGCGACCGGTTCGGCATGCTCGACGCGCAGTTGTTCCGCGCCGCGCGGGTGGTCGTGGACATCGGCATGCACCTTGAGCTGCCGATCCCGTCCGGGGCGGGGTTCCACGACGGCGAGACCTGGACGCCGGACCTCGGGCTGGAGTTCATGATGACGCGCACCGTCACCGATCCCCATCACGTGCGCGACGAGATCGACCGCTACCTCGGCTGGCCAGGGCAGGCGCCGTCGTACAAGCTGGGCGAACGGCTCTGGCTCGCCGCGCGGGACGACGCGCGCGCCAGGAAGGGCGCGGACTTCGACCTCAAGGACTTCCACACCCAGGCGTTGCGGCTCGGCGGCATGGGATTGGACACGCTGCGGCAGCAGCTCGCCGAGTTGTCCTGACGGTGTTGTCCTGACGTCGCTGGGCGGGCGGCTCAGCGTTCGTGCTCAGCGTTCCCGCTGGACGGCGTCCGACGACTCCGGCGGGTCCATCGGCAGCCGCCTGCCCAGGATCGCGAACGGACGCGGGTCGCCCGCGAAGTGGTAGTCCCGCAGGACGTCCTCGAATCCGAGCTTGCGGTAGAGGTGCCACGCCTTGCTCGGGCCTTCCGGGGTGGAGAGCAGCACTTTCGGCTCGTCGATCCCGGCGAGCAGGTCGCGCAGCAGGCGTTCGCCCAGCCCACCGCCCTGGCTCTCCGGCCGGACGTGCAGCTCGGTGAGCTCGAAATAGTCGTCCAGCCAACTGGTGTCGCGCGAGCCGGTGCGGCTGAGGCCCTTGCGCACCTGCTCGTGCCACCACTGGCCGGGCAGTCCTCGGTAGCCGTAGGCGAGTCCGAGCAGCCGGTCGTCGGGGTCCAGCGCGACGACGTTGCGCCATCCCTCCCGCAGCATGTGCGCCAGCCACATCGGCGTGCGCTGCTCCGCGGTGCCCTGCGGGTAGTTCATCGCGTTCATGTAGATCGTCAGCGCCTCGGGGAGATGCGCGCGGAACTCAGTGGGGGAGAGCTGGGCGAATCGGGCGCACTTCGACGACATCGCGGTCACGGCTGACCTCCTCGGCACTGAGCCGTCGCCTGACGCTCACACCTGCACGGCACGTTTCGCAGTCTAAATGCCATTGGGGTGTTGGCGCGCGCGATTCGACCGTGGCGGGTCTGTGCCAGGAACTCGCGGCAGGGCCTTGCGAACATCCGTTCGAGTCGCTACCGTTGACGGTAGGTCGAACGTGAGTTCGATCAACGGTGCGGGGTATGCGCCTGCGGCGCGGTGGGGGAAGCGCCGACGCCGCAGGGCAGCACCACTGTGGGAAGGGGAAGATCATGAGTGCTGCTGTGATGGCTCCGTCTTCTGCGGCGCCAGTCACGCCGATGGCGTGGGGTCTGCTCGCGCAGGCCAAGCGTGGTCTCGTCGCCGCCGAGTCCGAGGCGGCTCCGGTGGAGCGGTTCACCGTGGCGTATTCGTCGGCGCGCCGGGCCGCCGCAGCTGTCGTCGCGGCTGCCGGTCGGCCGCACCGGGGCAGGGCGCGGCCGACGAGCGTGTGGCTGCTGTTGCCGACGGTCGCGCCCGAGTTGGCGGAATGGGCCGCGTTCTTCGCCGCACACTCCACGCGACACGCCGCCGCGCAGGCGGGGATCGGGGGCAAAGTGTCGGCTCGGGCCGCTGACGATCTGTTGCGTCAGGCGTGGCAGTTCCTCGACCTGGCCGAGCGTGCCGTCAGCACGCCGCAGGCCCGGCGGACCGCCTGATGTCGGATCAGCTGCTCGTCGACCACGGCAGAATGCTCGACGCGCTCCGGATCGAGATCGACCTGCTCGCCGACGCGTCCCAGCGCGCTCGCGGGGACACGCGGGTGCCTCCGTGTCCGGGGTTGACCATCGAGGAGACGCTGCGGCATCTGGGCAGTGTGTACCGGCTGGTGGTCTCCTGGCTGCGGGACGGCAGGCGGCCCGGCGAGTGGCAGCGAGATCCAGGGCCGCGGGAGACGGTGCTCGAGTTCCTGCGCGGCGGGTACGACGAACTCGCCGAGGAACTGGCGGCACGCGATCCGCACGCGCACACGTCGACGTGGTGGCCCGCCGACCAGACCGTCGGGTTCTGGTTGCGGCGCATGTTGCACGAGACGACGATCCACCGCACCGACGTGCAGAGCGCGGCGGGGATGGCGCTCGCGGGCATCGCCGACGAGATCCCCGAGGACGTGGCGATCGACGGGATCGACGAGGCGCTGCTGCTGTGGTTCGACCACCGGCTCGAGGTGCTTGGCGTGTCCGGCACGCGGGAGGGCTCGGTCGCCGTCAGCTCGGGCGGCAGGACGTGGTTCGCGCGGGCGGGACCGTCGTACACCGAGGCGTCGCGGGCGGACACCGCCGTGCTCGACCAGGCCGACGCCGTGGTGCGCGGCGAGCCCGCGCTGGTGTACCTGTGGCTGTGGGGTCGCATCGCGACCAGCATGGTCACCACCGAGCGAGACGACGACGCGGTGGCGCAGCTCTGGGCGCTGCTGCGGCTGGCGACGCGATGAGGGAGACGCTCTCGCTGGCACGCGCCGGTGGCGTCGATGGCGGGGCCGGCCGTCAGCGACGCCAGAACTCAGCGGCGCCAGAACCAGGTCGACCGCCGGGACTCCCGCATCGCCTGCTTCCGGCGATCGGAGGTGAGGCGGGTGAGGTAGAGCGTGCCGTTGAGATGGTCGGTCTCGTGTTGCAGGCATTGCGCGAGGACGCCCGTGCCCGCGACGGTCACCGGTTCGTTGTCGACGTCGACGCCGCGCACCACGGCGGAAACCGAACGTTCGACCGGGAACCACAGCTCGGGCACGGACAGGCAGCCTTCGGAGATCTCGCGGGTCTCCTCGGACAGCTCGACCAGTTCCGGGTTGAGGACGTAGCCGAGCTTGCCGTCGACGCGGTAGCTGAACGCCCGCAGGCTCACTCCGATCTGCGGCGCGGCCAGGCCTGCCCGTCCGGGGAGCGTGACGGTGTCGAGCAGATCGTCCACGAGCGCCTTGGTGTTCGCGTCGAAGGTCGTGATCGGATCGCACACCGTCGTGAGCACCGGATCGCCGAAGTACCGGAGATCGCGGACAGTCACCGCCCACCTCACTTCCCGCGCTCTTCGCGCGTCGCCGTGCTGAACATTAGGAGGTACCCATGAAACACGACGGATGGGGTTCTAGTTCCGGCTCCACCCACTGCTACCGGGTCTCGGCGCGGCACCGGTACCGACGGGATTGGAGCGGTACGGTATGAGCATGACCGCGCTGCCGTACGACCCGCACCACTACTACACGGTGGACGAGTTCGCTGCGCTGCCCGAGGACACCAGCGCCCACTACGAGCTGCAGGACGGCGTGGTCATCATGAGCCCGAAACCTGCGAAAGAGCACATGTTCGTTTCGTTCAAGCTCGCAGGCCAAATTGATCGTCAACTACCGCGTGACCTCTGCGTTCTCGGCGAGATCGACGTAGATCTGCAGCTCGCTACGCCTGTCGTGCGAGCGCCGGATCTCTTGATCGCGAGAACCAGCGTGTTCGGGCAGCGAGGGCTGGCGACGGCGTCCGACCTATTGCTCGCAGTCGAGGTGATCTCGCCGAGTTCGGTGCGCACGGATACCGTGACCAAGCCGGTGGACTACGCCGACGCTGGTATTCCTCACTATTGGGTCATCGATCCGAACCCACCGGTGACCGCGACCGTGTACCACCTCGTGGACGGTGTATACGAGGAGTCCCAGCGGGCTGCGGGACAGTTCGCCGTCAGTGAGCCGTGCGCACTGACCATCGACCTCGACGCCCTGCTGCCGCCGTCATGAAGACCGGCTTGTTCGTGTGACGGCTGCTCTGATGCGCGTGTCGCGAAAGCCGGGGAGACGCTAGCGTGCGCGCAGCCGTAGGCCCTGCGGGGTGTGGCGGAATCCGACTTCGCTCAGCACCTCCGCCAGGTCGGACCACAACGCCTGCTCACCGTCGGCGCGGCGCACCAGCAGCGAGTCGATCCGTCCTGCGGTGACCTGCGCCGCGAGCGCACCGGCCGCGGCGCGGAGGGTGGTGCGGTCGGTGGTGAACGTGAGCAACGACGAGCCGCCGCGCTCCAGGTACAACGCCGGACTGCCGTCTACGAGCACGACCACCGCGCCCGCCTTGCGGCCCGGCCGGTGCGCCGTGCCGCCGATAGGCGTGGGCCACGCCAACGCGGCGCCATACGGCTGCGCCGGATCGGACGCGGCCAGCACCACCGTGTCAGCCCGGCCGGTCGTGTCTGCCCGTGGTTGGCCCGTCGTGTCTGCCCGGCCCGTCGTGTCAGCCCGGATCGGGCCCGCCCCTGCCCGGCCCGCCGTGTGCGGCCTGCCGCCGGTGTCCGACAACGACCGCAGTCGGTCCACCGCACCCCGCGCCGCGAACTGCGCCGCGCCGAGGCCATCGACGACGTAACCTCGGATCACCTGGCCGGCGTCGGCCATGCCGCGCAGCACCGGGTAGATGCCGGCGAACCCGCCGCTGATGCGTTCCGCGTCGAGCGCGCCCCTGGTCAGCACACCGTGGCGTTCGAGCAGCGCCTCGGTGCGGGCGTGCGCGCGACGGGTGGGGTCAGGCCCGCGCGCGGGCGTGAGCGCCCACCGGCCCGCGACGGTCGGGGGGCCGGTGATCGACGGCATCGCTGGGCGGCTCGCGCGCATCCGGGCGTACCGGCCGCGCCCGTGCCTGCCCGACTGCCTGCGTGGAGGCTGCAGGTGCGCCGGTTGCCCGCGTTGCACCTGTGTGCGCGGCCGACGGGTGCCGCCCCCGGCGAGCACCGCGCGCAGTCCTGCGAGGCTGTCGCCGGTGACCCAGCCTGCCCACACCAGCTCCCACAGCGCCGCCACGACGTCGGTGTCCGTAGGGGCGGGCCCCACATCGCGCGACACGGCGTCCACCAGTTGGCGGAAAAACAACGCGCCGCCGTCGAGGGCGCGCAGGATCGCGGCGGATAGATCGTCCTCCGGCTCCGGCTCCGGTTCGGGTAGCAGGAGGTCCGCGACGTCGGCTGGTGCGAGTGCGAGCCAGCCGTCACCGGAAGCTGTCGAGCCGCAGCCACACCAGGTCACCTCGCCCGCTGTGGTCAGCTCGTCCAACAGGGCAGGGGAGTAGCCGGGCAACCGCGCGGGCAGCACCAGCGACTCCAGCGCGCTCGCCGGGATCGGCGCACCAGCTAGTTGTTCGACACAGGAGTACAGGTCGTCCGCCGTGCTGGTCTGCCGTCTCGGTCCTACGCCGTGCCAGGCGGGCAGGAAGCGCCCCAGCGCCGCCTGCTCCACCGGCTCGACGTCCTTGCGTAGCCGGGCCAGGCAGGCGCGGCGGATGCGGCGCAGGACATCGGCGTCGCAGTAGTTGGGTGAGCCGTTGCTGCCGGTCGCGGTCGGGTCCAACTCGCCGCGCACCAGCGTGCCGTGCGTGACCAGCCGGTCCAGCACCTCGGTCACAGCGGACGTCGACAGGCCGAACCGGCTCGCTGCCGCGTCGGGGCGGAACGGACCCCGGCTACGGGCGTACCGGGCGAGCAAGTCAGTCAGTGCATCGGGTCCCGGCTCGGTGAACGCGTCCGGAACGTCCGGCGGCAGGTCCACCCCGAGCGCCGCACGCACCCGCCCCGCGTCCTCCACCGCGAGGAACCGCTCCTCACCGGCGATGCGCACGACGATCGCGCGGCCAGCCTCCGTCAACGAGGCCAGCCACTCCGGCGCGACACCCCGCTGCTCGGCCTCGGCGGCCGTCAGATCCCCCAGCACGCGCAGCAAGTCGGCGGTGTCCTCCACACCACGCGCGTGCCGGTCCTCCGGCAGATGCTGCAGCGCGGCCTCGACCTCGGCGATGACGTCGGCGTCGAGCAGCTCCCGCAGCGAGTCGGTGCCCAACAGCTCGGCGAGCAGTTCGGTGTCGATCGACAGCGCGGTGGCCCTGCGCTCCGCTAGCGGCAGATCGTCGTCGTAAATGTTGAGCCCGACGTAGCCGAACAGCAGATTGCGCGCGAACGGCGACGCCTTCGGCGTCTCGACCTCGACCACACGGACGGTGCGCTGGCGGATCGCGGCGAACAGCTCGCGCAGGCTGTCGACGTCGTACAGGTCGCGCAGGCACTCCCGCATCGCCTCGTGCACCACCGGAAACCGGTCGTACGACGCGGCGACCGAGAGCAGCTGCGACGACCGGTGCCGCTGCTGCCACAGCGGCGTGCGCCTGCGCGGGTCGCGTTTCGGGAGCAACAGCGACCGTGCCGCGCACTCCCGGAACCGTGCGGCGAACAGCGCGCTCGATCCCAACTCGGCGGTCAGCGACTCCTCGACCGTCTCCGGATCGAACACCAGGTCCGCCGCACCAGGCAGACCAGCGCGATGCGGCGTGCCCTCCCACTCGACCGAGTCGGGCAGCCGCAGCACGATCCCGTCGTCGGCGCTGGCGACGTGCGTGTCGATACCACGTCGTTCCCGCAGCTCCGCGCCGATCAACAACGCCCACGGCGCGTTCACCGCACCACCGAACGGCGAGTGCACCACGATGCGCCAGTCACCCAGCTCGTCGCGGAACCGTTCGACGACGACGGTGCGATCGTCCGGAACATGACCAGTGGCGACGCGCTGCTCGGCGAGAAAGTCGAGCAGGTTGTCGCTGGCCCAGCCGTCGAGCCCGGCCGCAGCCAGCCGCTTCCGGGCCACGACGTCGTCGGCGGCGGCGAGCTCGCGCAGGAACCCACCGATGGCGCTGCCGAGCTCGTACGGCCGCGCCGGGGTGTCGCCCTTCCAGAACGGCATCCGCGCCGCCTCACCCGGCGCGGGCGCGACGATCACCCGATCGTGTGTGATGTCGGTGATCCGCCAGGACGACGTGCCGAGCAGGATCGTGTCGCCCACCCGGGACTCGTGCACCATCTCCTCGTCCAGCTCACCGACCCGGGAGCCGCGTGCTCCCTCGGAAGCCGCCGTCATCACCGGATACAGGCCCCGATCCGGGATCGTGCCGCCCGAGGTGACCGCGAGCCGCTGGGCGCCGGGCCGCGCGGTCACCGTGTCGGCCGACCGGTCCCAGACGACGCGCGGACGCAGTTCGGCGAAGTCCGTGCTGGGGTAGCGCCCGGCGAGCATGTCCAGCACCGCGTGGAACGACTCGTCACCGAGCTGGGCGAACGGCGCGGCGTGGCGGACGAGCGCGGCGATGTCCGCCACGGCGTAGTCGTCCATCGCGACCATCGCCACGATCTGCTGCGCCAGCACGTCGAGGGGGTTGCGGGGGTAGTGCAGCGCCTCGATCGCGCCGCCCGCCATCCGCTCGGCGACGACGGCGCTCGCCGCCAGCTCCCCGCGCATCTTCGGGAACAGCACGCCGGTGGACGTCGCGTCGATGGTGTGGCTGGCCCTGCCAACCCGCTGCATCCCGGCCGCGACACTCGGCGGCGGCTCGATCTGCACGACCAGGTCGACCGCGCCCATGTCGATGCCCAGCTCCAGCGAGGACGTCGCGACCACGCACGGCAGCGTGCCCGCCTTCAGCTCCGCCTCTGCGGCCGTGCGCTGCTCCCGCGCCATGGACCCGTGGTGTGCCTTGGCGATCACCGTGGGCGGCACGCCAGTCGTGATGCCCGACTGGCCCACCGCCTGCGCCGGATGCCGCCGCAGCGGCCGCTGCTCGTCGGCGTGCAGCTCGTTGAGCCGTGCGGTGATCCGCTCCGCGAGCCGCCGTGAGTTGGTGAACACGATCGTCGAGCGGTGCGCGGTGATCAGCTCGTACACCCTGCGCTCCACCGATGGCCAGATGGACGGCTTGCGCTGTTTGGCATCCGCCGTGTCCGGCGCGACGGGTGGTGCTGTCATGTCCTCGACCGGCACCTCGACGGTGACGGCGATCGTCTTGCGCGTCTCCGGCCGCACCACCCGCACTGGACTTCCCCCGGCGAGGAACGTCGCGACTTCCTCGATCGGGCGCACCGTCGCCGACAGCCCGATGCGCTGCGCGGGCGCGGGTAGCAACGCGTCGAGGCGTGCCAGCGACAGCGCGAGGTGCGCGCCGCGTTTCGTGCCCGCGACCGCGTGCACCTCGTCGACGATCACCGTGTCCACGCCGCGCAATGCTTCCCGCGCGTTCGACGTCAGCAGCAGGTACAGCGACTCCGGCGTGATGACCAGGATGTCCGGCGGAGTGCGCGCCAGCGTGCGTCGTTCGCGTGTGGTGGTGTCGCCGGTGCGCATGCCGATCGTGATGTTCGGCGGGGCAAGCCCGGCGCGGCGGGCGGCGTCGGCGATACCGTCCAGCGGCGCGCGGAGGTTGCGCTGGACGTCCACCGCCAGTGCCTTCAACGGCGAGACGTACAGCACCCGACAGCGGTGCAGCGGGTCGGCGGGCGCGGGTGTGGTGGCGAGCCGGTCGATGGCGTGCAAGAACGCCGCGAGGGTCTTCCCCGATCCGGTCGGTGAGACGACGAGGGCGTGCTCGCCGGAGTGCGCCGCTCGCCACGCGCCGTCCTGCACCGGGGTGGGCGCGGCGAAGGCCCCGGCGAACCACTCCCGGGTCGGTGTGGCGAACAACCGCAGCACGTCGGCGGGCCCCTTCTCGGACGGGCCACTGGACGGGGGCGTGTCACCAGCCATGCCGTCATCATCGCGCATGGCACCGACAGACTGGCGGGCGTGACATGGCAGCATCGGTGCGAGCGCCGTGCGTGCGGCGACGAGGGGAGCGTCTGTGGGGGTGCTGTCGGTGGATCTCGACGTGTCCAACACGGTCGCGGTACTCGCTGACGGGACGACACCGCCACGTGTCGTGGACGTCGATGGCGCGGCGACCATGCCGTCGGCCGTGTTCGCCGAGGACACCGGCGTGCTCCTGGTCGGACGGGACGCCGAGCGCAAGGCCCGGTTGGACCCCACCCGTTTCGAGCCCAACCCCAAACGACGCATCGACGAACCACATCTCGCGCTCGGCGACCAGGCCGTCCCGGTCAGCGAGGCGCTGGCAGCGGTGCTGCGGCGGGTGCTGGCGGCGGTCTCCCGCCAGCTGGGCGGCGGCCAGCCCGGCGACGCGCGGCTCACCCACCCCGCCCAGTGGGGACCGGACCGATGCGCGGTGCTGCGCACGGCCGCGCGGCAGGCGGGGATCGTCGGCACGGTCACGCTGGTGCCGGAACCGGTCGCCGCCGCCGCGCACTTCGCGGCGCTGCCCGGCAGGATACTCGCACCGGGGCAGGCGGTCGCCGTGTACGACCTCGGCGGCGGCACGGTCGACATCGCGGTCGTCGCGGCGGACCAGGGCGGCGGGTTCCGCGTGCTGGCCAAGAACGGTCTCGCCGACCTGGGCGGCGTCGACGTCGATGAGGCGCTGCTCGTGCACGTCGGACGCCAGGTGTCGCACACAGATCCACGGCGCTGGCAGGCGTTGCTGCGCCCCACCTCGACGGCGGAACGCCGGGCACGGCGCATGCTGCAGGACGACGTGAAGGCCGCGAAGGAAGCGCTGTCGCGGCACCAGCGGACGCAGGTGCTCATGCCGGAACCGTTCGCCGACGTCCACCTCACCCGCGCCGAGCTCGAGGCGCTGGTGCGCCCCGCCATGCTGCGCGGCGTCGAACTGATGGCGCACACGCTGCGCACGGCGGGCCTTGCGCCGCAGCACCTCGCGGGAATCGCGCTGGTCGGCGGGTCGAGCCGACTGCCGCTGATCGGCGGCATGATCACCCAGATGTTGGGCGTGGTGCCGGCGAGCATGGACCAGCCGGAAGCCGCCGTCGCGTTTGGCGCTTTGCGGGTCAGCGATCGTCGTCGCGGTTTCGCCGCCAGGCGATGATCAGCGTGACGAGTGCGGTACCGACCACGGCGACGGCGGCGAGTCGTATCGCGATGTCCGCCCATTCGGGCGCGTTGAGCTGATCGATAAGCACGGTCGCAACGGTACCCGTGGCCGCCAGTGGCGGAGTTCGCTGCCGGTACCGTGAGGTCGGCTACGGGAAGGAGGACAGTGCGGATCACGGTGTTTCGCAGGCTGATGACCGAGGAGTTCGGCCGCATCAGGGCGACGACGCTGATGAGCGACCACGTCATCAGCGAGCTCGGCGGCAAGACCCCGGAGCAGGCGCTGGAGGCCGGCCTCCCGGCGAAGGACATCTGGCGCGCGGTCTGCGCCGAGTTCGACGTCCCGCGGGAACGTCGCTGATCCGCGTCTGGCCTCCGGGCGGCGAGCCCGGCAACGACCGGGCTTTGTCGGATTTTTCGTGCCGCGTGTCGGCGTGTCGTACTGGCATCGAACGTCTGTTCGTTACTATGGTGTGCGCGGTGAGTGGTCCGGACGCCTCGGGACGTCTCCGCCACGAACCAAGATTGTCGGTCCCCGGTCGTACTGTCGGCCCCGACGCACAACACAGGCTTCTAACAGCGAGGTGGAATCCCATGGCAGCACCGGATCGGGACAAGGCGCTCGAACTCGCCCTTGCGCAGATCGACAAGCAGTACGGCAAGGGATCGGTGATGCGGCTCGGCGATGAGGAGCGCGCGCCCATCCAGGCGATTCCCAGCGGGGCCATCGCGCTCGACGTCGCGCTGGGCATCGGCGGCCTGCCGCGCGGCAGGGTCGTCGAGATCTACGGCCCGGAGAGCAGCGGTAAGACCACCGTCGCGCTGCACGCGGTCGCCAACGCGCAGACGGCGGGCGGCATCGCGGCCTTCATCGACGCCGAGCACGCGCTGGACCCGGAGTACGCGAAGAAGCTCGGGGTCGACACCGACTCGCTCCTCGTCTCGCAGCCGGACACCGGGGAGCAGGCGCTGGAGATCGCCGACATGCTGATCCGCTCCGGCGCGCTGGACGTCCTGGTCATCGACTCGGTCGCTGCGTTGGTGCCGCGCGCCGAGATCGAGGGCGAGATGGGCGACTCGCACGTCGGGTTGCAGGCGCGGCTGATGAGCCAGGCGCTGCGGAAGCTGACCTCGGCGCTGCACACGTCCAACACCACCGCGATCTTCATCAACCAGCTCCGCGAGAAGGTCGGCATCATGTTCGGCTCCCCGGAGACCACCACCGGTGGCAAGGCGCTGAAGTTCTACGCCTCGGTGCGCCTCGACGTGCGCCGGATCGAGACGCTCAAGGACGGCGGCGAGCCGGTCGGTAACCGCACCAGGGTCAAGGTCGTGAAGAACAAGGTCGCTCCGCCGTTCAAGCAGGCCGAGTTCGACATCCTCTACGGCATCGGGATCTCCCGCGAGGGTTCGCTCATCGACATGGGCGTCGACCAGGGCATCCTGCGCAAGTCCGGTGCCTGGTACACCTACGAGGGCGACCAGCTGGGCCAGGGCAAGGAGAACGCGCGGCGCTTCCTGAAGGACAACCCGGACATCGCCAATGAGGTCGAGAAGCGGATCAAGGAGAAGCTCGGCATCGGCCCGACGCTGGACGCCGAGGGGGCCGCGCCCGCCCCGGTCGACTTCTGAGCCGATGGCACGGCAGGTCAACCGAGACAGCGCGACAGACAGCGCGACAGACACCGTCGCAGACAGCGACGCGGTGGACGGCCCCGCCGGGGCTGGGGAGCCCGGCGAGTCCGGTCCCGATGACCAGTTCCGGCAGGCGAAGTCGGTGTGCCTCCGGCTGCTCGCGGTGCGTCCGCGCACCAGGGCGGGGCTGGCCACGGCGCTCGCGCGTAAGGGCTTCGATGAGGAGACCTCGGGTGAGGTGCTGGATCGGCTGGAACGGGCCAAGCTGATCGACGACGCCGAGTACGCCGAGATGATGGTGCGGTCCAAGCACACCCACCAGGGGCTCGGCAGGCGAGGCGTGAAGTCGCAGCTGATCCGGCAGGGGGTCGACGCTGACACCGCCGAGCAGGCGGTGCGTGCGATCGATCCCGCCGACGAGGAGCAACGGGCGCGCGAGTTGGTCCGCAAACGGCTGCGCGGCATGACGCGGCTGGCGGATCACGCTGTCATCCGGCGGCTGGTCGCCGTGCTCGCGCGCAAGGGCTACTCGGAGGGGCTCGCCTTTCGGGTGGTGCGGGAGGAACTGGCGTCGGCGGGACGCGACACCGACTCGCTTGACGGTGTCGCCGACGAGACGTGAGAGTGCCGTGAGGCGCCATGAGTTGTGGATCGCGCGATGCCGCGCCACAGGCCGTGTGATCGTGCGGGGCCCCGGATACGGTTGGGATGTGACGCCGACTACAGTGCGAGACCAAGGATCGGCGTGTGTCACTTGTCACTAGAACTCGATCAAGGCAGAGTCAACCATGCGACGCCACGGTCCAGCAGGACTGCGGCGTGATCATTGACTGGCATGGAGGTGCCGACGTGGCGACCAGCGAGATGGCGGAACTTCGACGGGGGATCGGTCAACTACGCCAATGTTTAGGCGCGTTACGCAGCCGGTATGGCGACGCGCCCGTCGTGCGGCGGCTCGCCAACGATCTTGACCGGCTCGACATCGACGCCGACGAGTTCGAGGTCTCGCACCCCGTGCCGGTGCAGCCGGGCGCCAAGGATCGCAGCGACGTCATCGTCGTGCCTGACACCCCGTACGACGAGTCACTCTGGGTAGGGGCGGACGACGAAGGCATCGGCGGCTACCACGGCGAGCGCTCGTGACAGCGGCTCGGCTCGGTCTAGCGAGGGTGGGGCGGAGCCTTGCCCGAGTGGCCGATTACGCAAGGTTCCTGACCATCGGGGCGTTGGTGCGTCGAGGCGTCCGGCACTGGAGGTGGGCACTGTGACGGCTACCGACACCGGGGTGCACGCGCCCCCACGTCCGCGCCTGCCCGTTCCCTCGCTGCGCACCGACCGATGGTGGGTGCCGCCGCTGCTCACGGTCGTCGGCCTGTCGATCTTCGTCATCTACGCGACGTTCCGGGCGTTCCAGCAGGACTACTACTGGGTTGGCGACTACCACTACCTGACGCCGTTCTACTCGCCGTGCATGTCGAACGGGTGTCTCGAAGGCGCGGCGCACTTCGGCCGGTTCCTGCCCGACCATCCGCTGATCCCGTACGCCGCGCTGAGCCTGCCTTTCCTGCTGTTGTTCCGGCTGACCTGCTACTACTACCGCAAGGCGTACTACAGGTCGTTCTGGCTCTCGCCGCCGGCGTGCGCGGTACCCGAGCCGCACACTCGCTACACCGGCGAGACGCGGCTGCCGCTGATCCTGCAGAACGTGCACCGCTACTTCTTCTACGCCGCGGTGATTATCTCGGTGATCAACACCTACGACGCCATCCTCGCCTTCCACTCCCCTGACGGCGGGTTCGGTCTCGGGCTGGGCAACATCATCCTGGTCACCAACGTGGTGCTGCTGTGGTGCTACACGCTGTCGTGCCATTCCTGCCGGCACGTCACCGGCGGCCGGTTGAAGCACTTCTCGAAGCACCCGGTCCGCTACTGGTTGTGGACCAAGGTGTCGGCGTTGAACACCCGGCACATGGAATTCGCCTGGATCACGATCGGCACGCTGATCCTGACCGACCTCTATGTGTTCCTTGTGGCCAGCGGTGCGATCGCCGACCCGCGCATCATCGGCTGAGGCCGGTTCGTCCCCACAGTGCTGAGGTGAATGAGTGACCGAGGTAGAACGCCAGAACTATGACGTTGTCGTGATCGGCGCCGGCGGCGCCGGGCTGCGTGCGGCGATCGAGGCGCGACAGCGCGGACTGACCACGGCGGTGATCTGCAAGTCGTTGTTCGGCAAGGCGCACACCGTGATGGCCGAGGGTGGCTGCGCGGCGTCGATGGGCAACGTCAACTCCAACGACTCCTGGCAGGTCCACTTCCGCGACACCATGCGGGGCGGCAAGTTCCTCAACAACTGGCGGATGGCGGAGCTGCACGCCATGGAAGCGCCGGACCGGGTGTGGGAGCTCGAGACCTATGGCGCGCTGTTCGACCGCACCGAGGACGGCCGCATCAGTCAGCGCAACTTCGGCGGGCACACGTACCCGAGGCTGGCGCACGTCGGTGACCGCACCGGCCTCGAGCTGATCCGCACCATGCAGCAGAAGATCGTCTCGCTGCAACAGGAGGACAAGGCCGAGTTCGGCGACTACGAGGCCAAGCTGAAGGTCTTCCAGGAATGCACCATCACCGAGCTGCTCAAGGACGACTCGGGCGCGATCTCCGGGGCGTTCGGCTACTGGCGCGAGTCGGGCCGGTTCGTGTTGTTCGAGACCGGCGCGGTCATCATGGCCACCGGCGGGATCGGCAAGTCGTTCCAGGTCACCTCGAACTCGTGGGAGTACACCGGTGACGGGCACGCGCTGGCGATGCGGGCGGGCGCGAGCCTGATCAACATGGAGTTCGTGCAGTTCCACCCGACCGGCATGGTCTGGCCGCCGAGTGTGAAGGGCATCCTGGTCACCGAAGGCGTGCGCGGTGACGGCGGAGTCTTGAAGAACTCCGAGGGCAAGCGGTTCATGTTCGACTACGTCCCTGACGTGTTCAAAGGACAGTACGCCGAGACCGAGGAAGAGGCCGACCGCTGGTACACCGACCCGGACAACAACCGCCGTACCCCGGACCTGCTGCCGCGTGACGAGGTCGCGCGCGCGATCAACACCGAGGTCAAGGAAGGTCGAGGCTCCCCGCATGGCGGCGTCTACCTCGACATCGCCAGCCGGATGCCCGCCGAGGAAATCAAGCGGCGGCTGCCGTCGATGTATCACCAGTTCAAGGAACTGGCCGATGTGGACATCACGGCGGAGCCGATGGAGGTCGGGCCCACCTGCCACTACGTGATGGGTGGCATCGAGGTCGACCCGGACACCGGCGAGTCGACCGTGCCGGGGCTGTTCGCTGCTGGCGAGTGCTCCGGGGGCATGCACGGCTCGAACCGGCTTGGCGGCAACTCGCTGTCCGACCTGCTGGTGTTCGGCAGGCGCGCCGGGCTCGGCGCCGCGAACTACGTCGAGTCGCTCGAGCGCAAGCCGGTCGTGTTGCAGTCGGACATCGACACCGCCGCGCGGGCGGCGGTGTCGCCGTTCGAACCCTCCGAGAGCGAGGGCGCGCGGGAGAACCCGTACACCCTGCAGCACGAACTCCAGCAGACGATGAACGAGCTCGTCGGGATCATCCGCACCGCGGATGAGATCGAGCGGGCGCTCGGCAGGCTCGCCGAGATCCGCGCGCGGGTGCGCAACGTCGTCGTTGAAGGCCACCGGCAGTTCAATCCCGGCTGGCACCTGGCGATCGACCTGCGCAACATGATGGTCGTCAGCGAAGCGGTGGCCAAGGCCGCGTTGCTGCGCACCGAAAGCAGGGGCGGTCACACCCGCGACGACTTCCCGATGCTCGACTCCGACTGGCGGAACAAGCTGCTGGTCTGCCGCGCGTCCGGTGACGACGCGGTGGTCCCGGATGTCTCGGTCGAGCGGAAGGACCAGGTGCCGATGCGCCAAGACCTGCTCGAACTCTTTGAACTGTCCGAACTGGAGAAGTACTACACCGAGGCGGAGCTGACCACGCATCCCGCCGCCCAGGGAGACACCGCATGAGCAGCTATCAGGGCCAGTTCCGCGTGTGGCGCGGTGATTCGGACGGCGGCTCGCTGGAGGACTTCGAGGTCGAGGTCAACGAGGGCGAGGTCGTGCTCGACATCATTCACCGGCTGCAGGCCACCCAGACGCCCGATCTGGCGGTGCGGTGGAACTGCAAGGCCGGCAAGTGCGGCTCGTGCTCGGCGGAGGTCAACGGCAGGCCCCGGTTGCTGTGCATGACGCGGATGTCGCTGTTCGAGAAGGACGAGGTCATCACCGTCACGCCGATGCGGTCGTTCTCCATCGTGCGCGACCTGGTCACCGACGTGTCGTACAACTACGAGAAGGCACGCGAGGTGCAGGCGTTCACCCCGCCGGGGAAGCTGCAGCCGGGGGAGTACCGGATGCAGCAGGAGGACGTGCAGCGCTCGCAGGAGTTCCGCAAGTGCATCGAGTGCTTCCTGTGCCAGGACACCTGCCACGTGGTGCGTGACCACGAGGAGAACAAGCTCGCGTTCTCCGGGCCGAGGTTCCTGATGCGGATCGCGGAGTTGGAGATGCATCCGCTTGACGCGGCCGACCGGCGGGACACCGCGCAGGACGACCACGGTCTCGGCTACTGCAACATCACCAAGTGCTGCACCGAGGTGTGCCCGGAGAACATCAAGATCACCGACAACGCGCTGATCCCGATGAAGGAGCGCGTCGCAGGGCGTCGCTACGACCCGGTGGTGTGGCTCGGCAACAAGCTGTTCAAGCGCGGCAAGTAAGAGCAGGCGAGTAAGGCCGGACAGACGCGAGCGGCCCGGGTCAGGCGACCCGGGCCGTTTCTTGTGCGGATGTGCCTAGATCGGAGGTGCTCCACCCATCTGGTCGCCGGGCCTGTCGAAGCGCAAGCCGGGCGCCTGCTCCTCGATCATGTCACCCGCGACGACGCTGGTGCCGCCGCGCTTGCGGGTGCGCAGCCATTTCTCCAGCCAGCTCGCGAACGACGTCAGGATGAAGTTCAGCACGATGTAGATCGCCGCGATGACGACCAGCGTCGCGATGACGTTGAAGTAGAACGACGACGCGGGGCGGGCCTTGGCGATCAGCTCGCCGAAGCCGAGCACGGCACCACCGATCGCGGTGTCCTTCACGATGACCACAAGCTGGCTCACGATCGCGGGCAACATCGCCGTCACCGCCTGCGGCAGCAAGATGTTGCGCATGAGCTGTCCCTTGCGCATCCCGACCGCCATCGCCGCCTCGGACTGCCCGCGCGGAATCGACAGGATGCCAGCGCGCACCACTTCGGCCAGCACCGAGCCGTTGTAGAGCACCAGGCCGGTGACAACCGCGTACAGGAGTCGGGTGCTCGGCTCCAAGTTGGTGAACTGGACGTAGGCGATGTTCGCCGCCAGCATCAGGATCAGCACCGGCACTGCGCGGAAGAACTCGACGACCACGCCAGCGGGCCAGCGGATCCACGGGTGGTCGGAGAGCCGGGCGATACCGAAGACTGCCCCGATCGGCAGCGCGATGAGGATGGAGAGCGCGGCCGCCTTGAGTGTGTTGAGGAGCCCCGGTATCAGGTAGGTCTCCCACGCCTCGGTGTCGCCGAGGTAGGGCTCCCAGTTCCGCCACTCGAGCTGGCCTTTTTCGTCCATGGCGGCGAGCACCCACCACAGCGCGAAGGCGAGCACGACGACGAAGATAAGGGTGTACAGGTGGTTCCGCAGCCGGGCTTTGGGGCCGGGGTTGTCGTAGAGAACGGAACTCATCGCTTCACCGCCACCTTGTTGGAGACCCAGCCGAGGACCAGCCCGGTGGGCAGTGTCAGGAGTACGAAACCGAACGCGACGACGCCGAAGATGAGGAACAGCAGATCCGCTTCGTTCTCGATCATTTCCTTCATCAGCAGCGCGGCCTCGCTGACCCCGATGGCCGCCGCGATCGTCGTGTTCTTGGTGAGCGCGATCAGCACGCTCGCCAGCGGCCCGATGACCGAGCGGAACGCCTGCGGCAGCACCACGAGACCCAGCACCTGCACGAAGTTCAGCCCGAGCGCTCGCGCGGCATCGGCCTGGCCGACGTCGACGGTGTTGATGCCGGACCGCAGCGACTCGCACACGAAGCAGGCGGTGTAGGCGGTGAGGCCCAGGACGGCCAGCCGGAAGTGGGTCGTGGTGAACTGGGCGGAGCCCATCGTGACGCCCATCGTCTGCCACAGACCGAGCGACGTGGCCACGATGATCACCGTCAGCGGCGTGTTGCGGACGACGTTGATGTAGGTGATGCCGAACCAGCGCATCACCGGCACGGGACTCACTCGCATCCCGGCGAGGATGGTGCCCCACACAAGCGAGCCGATCGCCGAGTAGAACGCAAGCTGCACGGTCACCCAGAACGCGCCGAGGAGGTTGTACTCCTCGAACAGCCGGGTCAGATCCTCGATCACTTCGCTCTCGCACCTTCACGAATCGGGAAGTGGGTGGCGCGCCGGGTCGCCGCGCCACCCACTCACTGCCGTCGGATCAGCCCTGGCCCTGGGTGACCTCGGGCTCTTCGGCCTCGAAGTTGGTCTCACCGAGGTGGGCGTCGAAGAACTCCTGCCAGGAGCCGTCGTCCACCATCGACTGGATGGCGTCGTTGACCTGCTGCTGCAGCTCGCTGTCGCCTTCCTTCAGGCCGACGCCGTATGGCTCGTCGGAGAGGTTGAACCCGGCCAGCTCGAACAGGCCCTGGTACTGCTCGGCGGAGGCGAAGCCAGCCAGGATCGAGTTGTCGGTGGTGACCGCGTCGACCGCGCCGCTCTGCAGCCCGTTCATGCACTCCGAGTAGCCGCCGTACTCGACAAGGTTCGCCTGCGGGGCGAAGTCCTTCTTGACGTTCTGCGCCGAGGTGGAGCCGGTGACCGAGCACAGCTTGAGGTCGGAGCCCTTCAGGTCCTCCTCGGTCTGGATGTCGTCGTAGTCCTCGCGCACCAGCAGGTCCTGGTGCGCCAGGATGTACGGGCCCGCGAAGTCGACGACCTGGTCGCGCTCCTCGTTGATGGTGTAGGTGGCCACGACGAGGTCCACGTCACCGTTCTTGATGAGGTTCTCGCGCTCGGCCGAGGGGGCTTCCTTCCACTCGACGTTCACGTCGTCGCCGTGCAGCTGCTTGGCGATGTAGCAGCCGACCGCGACGTCGAAGCCGTCCATGCCGTCCGGCGTCTGCTGGCCAAGGCCGGGCTGGTCGAACTTGGTGCCGATCGTGATCGTCTTGTCGCCACCGCCGGGGCAGGCGTCCTCGGCGACCTTCGCCTCGTCGCCGCCCCCGTCGCCGCCGGTGCCCCCATTACCGTCATCGCCGCCACAGGAGGCGAGGACCAGGCTGGCAGCGGCAACGGCCGCGCCCGCTCGCAGTACTCGACCAATTCGCATATCTTTTGTTCCCTTCCGATCTGCCACCAGCCGGCCAGGGTGCGGCCGCCTGCAATGGACTTCTAATGGGTGAGAATCTTGCTCAGGAAATCCTTCGCGCGGTCGGACTTCGCGTTGGTGAAGAAGTCGTCCGGCGTGGTGTCCTCAACGATCTCACCATCGGACATGAACATGACCCGATGCGCCGCTCGTCGCGCGAAACCCATCTCGTGGGTGACGACGAACATGGTCATGCCTTCCTTCGCGAGGTCGGTCATGACGTCGAGAACCTCTTGCACCATCTCGGGGTCGAGTGCCGATGTGGGTTCGTCGAACATCATCACCTTGGGCCGCATGGCGAGCGCCCGTGCGATGGCCGCACGCTGCTGCTGCCCACCGGAGAGCTGCGCGGGATACTTCTCGGCCTGGTTGGTGATGCCGACCCGGTCGAGCAACTGCATCGCCGTGTTGTACGCCTCTGCCTTCTTCAGCTTGCGGACCTTGGTCGGCGCGAGCATGACGTTGTCGATGATCGTCTTGTGCGCGAACAGGTTGAACTGCTGAAACACCATGCCGACGTCGGCGCGCAGCGCGGCGAGCGCCTTGCCCTCCTTGGGCATCTCCTGGCCGTCCACCTCGATCGTGCCCGAGTTGATCGGTTCGAGGCGGTTGATGGCACGGCAGAGCGTCGACTTGCCCGACCCCGACGGGCCGAGCACGACGACGACCTGGCCGCGCGGCACCTCGAAGTTGATGTCCTTGAGCACGTGCAGGTCACCGAAGAACTTGTTCACCTCGGCCGCACGAATCATCGGCCCCGTCGCTGTCGCCTCTGTCATGTGGCCTCCATACCGGCGAACATGGTCTCGTTCCTCGATTCGATCTGACACCGGGATTCAACACCCCATGGCACGCTCGTGCTCTGTATGTCGCCTAACCGCAACCGACGTGTCACCTGGATCGGCACGTGACATCGACCGAACGGGCTACGGCGCGCCCGGTCACTCTAATCACAAGATCGACTTCGGCGCACGCGGGCCGGGTGCTCGTTGGTGCGTGCGGATGACGGCCTGCGGTCGTCGCCGGTGCGCGACGTCCTATCCTGGGAGCGTGGCACCCACATACCAGATCCGCACTTTCGGCTGCCAGATGAACGTGCACGACTCCGAACGTCTCGCCGGGCAGCTGGAAGGCGCGGGCTACGTCCCCGCCGAGGGCACGGCGCCGGACGACGCCGACGTCATCGTGTTCAACACCTGCGCGGTGCGGGAGAACGCCGACAACAAGCTGTACGGCAACCTGGGCCACCTCGCGCGGGTGAAAAAGGCGCGCCCCGACCTGCAGATCGCGGTGGGCGGCTGCCTCGCCCAGAAGGACCGGGGCGAGATCGTCAAGCGCGCGCCGTGGGTCGACGTCGTGTTCGGCACCCACAACATCGGCTCGCTGCCGACACTGCTGGAGCGCGCCCGACACAACCGCGAGGCCGAGGTCGAGATCCTGGAGTCGCTGGAGACGTTCCCCTCGACGCTGCCCGCGCGGCGCGACTCGGCGTACTCCGGCTGGGTGTCGATCTCGGTCGGCTGCAACAACACCTGCACCTTCTGCATCGTGCCGTCGCTGCGCGGCAAGGAGCGCGACCGCAGACCGGGCGACGTGCTCGCCGAGGTGGAGGCGCTGGTCGCCGAAGGCGTGCTCGAGGTGACGCTGCTCGGGCAGAACGTCAACTCCTACGGCGTCGAGTTCGGCGACCGCTACGCCTTCGGCAAGCTGCTGCGCGCCGGTGGCGAGATCGACGGCCTTGAGCGGGTGCGGTTCACCTCGCCGCACCCGGCCGCGTTCACCGACGACGTCATCGACGCGATGGCCGAGACGCCGAACGTCTGCCCGCAGCTGCACATGCCGTTGCAGTCCGGCTCCGACCGGGTGCTCAAGGCGATGCGGCGCTCGTACCGCAGCAGCCGGTTCCTGTCGATCATCGACAAGGTCCGCGAGCGGATGCCCGACGCCGCCATCACCACCGACATCATCGTGGGCTTCCCTGGCGAGACCGAGGAGGACTTCCAGGCCACGCTGGACGTCGTGCGGCAGGCGCGGTTCTCCAGCGCGTTCACGTTCCAGTACTCGAAGCGACCCGGCACCCCGGCCGCCGACCTGTCTGACCAGCTCCCCAAGGACGTCGTGCAGGAGCGCTACGAGCGGCTGGTCGCGCTGCAGGACGAGATCGCCTGGGAGGAGAACAAACGGCTCGTCGGGCAGCGGGTCGAGCTGCTGGTCGCGACCGGCGAGGGCCGCAAGGACGCCGAGACGCACCGGATGAGCGGGCGCGCCCGCGACGGCAGGCTGGTGCACTTCACGCCGCGCGGCGACGCCGTTGACGGCGAGGTGCGGCCCGGTGACATCGTGGCAACCACCATCACCTACGGCGCGCCGCACCACCTGGTCGCGGACGCCGACATTCTGTCGCACCGCCGCACCACGGCGGGCGACAACGCCGAGGCGGGACGACGTCCCCGCACCGACGGCATCGAGCAGGTCGGGCTCGGCATGCCGGCCATCGGGGCGCGGCCGACGCCGGAACCCGCCACCGGCGGGTGTTCGGTGTGCTGAACGAAGGAGGCGAGCCCGCCGTGGTGCGCGAGCCAGACGACCAGCCGGGTGATGACGACCGATTCGACGAGGAGCGCGAGGTGGCCGAGTTGCGGCAGGAGATCGACGAGGTCGAGCGCGCGGTCGCCCGCCGGATCGAACCCGGTCGGCGCGGGTTCGTCATCGCGGTGCTCGTGTTCGCCAGCATCGTCGTCTTCTTGCTGCCGTGGGTGGGCGGCGACGCGGGCTGGCAGGTGCTGCTCTACCACGAGGTCGGCATCCCGAAGCTGTTCGCTGCGACGGCCGCCGGGTTCGGCATCGCCGCCTCTGCGCTGACGCTGGTCGTCGGCCGCTGGTGGCTCGCGTGGGTGTGCGCGGTGGGTTGCTGCATCGCCTCGGTGGACGGCCTGCTGGCGATCTGGTCGCAGCAGTCGTCCGGCGCGTCCGGGCACGCCGGGGCTGGTCCCGGGATCGGCATGAGCCTCGCGCTGGTGCTGATGATTCTGCTCGCCGCGAACTGGCTGCGCACCGCGTGGTCCCGGCCGGACATGGTGGGGTAGGGGGCGGCGCTGGTCGTCTCCGCCTCACTCACCGCTCGGCGACCGCCTTCTCGGCGGCCTGCAGCCACTCGCGCCACTGCGCGGCCTGCTCCTCGGCCTGCTTGGCCCTGCGTTCGTCGCCCGCCGCGCGCGCCTTGGCGGCCTGCTCCTCGAACTGCTCGACGCGCTCGCGGAACTGCGCGGCACGCGCCAGCGCCTCCGGGTCGGTGCGGCGCCACTTGCTGTCCTCGGCGGCCCTGACCCGGTCCTGGACGGCCTTGAGCCTGCCGTCGAGCTCGCGGATGCGCTCGCGGGGGACCTTGCCGATCTCGTCCCACCGGTCCTGGATCTTGCGGAGCTGCGCCTTGGCCGCCGCAAGGTTGGCAGCCGGGTCGATCTTGTCCGCCTCCGCCAGCAGCTCATCCTTGAGTCGGGCATTCTCGCTGAACTCGGCGTCTCGCTCGGAGAACGCCGCCGAGCGGCGGGCGAAGAAGGCGTCCTGCGCGGCGCGGAACCGCTGCCACAGCGCCTCGTCCGTGTCGCGCGGCGCCTTGCCCGCCGCCTTCCACTCGCTCATCAGCTGCTTGTAGCGGTTCGCCGTCGGACCCCAGTCGGTGGAGTCGGTCAGCGACTCCGCTTCGACGATCAGCTCTTCCTTGCGGGTCTTCGCCGCGGCGCGTTGCTTGTCCAGCTCCGCGAAGTGCGACCCGCGCCGCCGGTTGAAGCCCTCGCGCGCCTTGGAGAAGCGCTTCCACAGCTCGTCGTCCGTCCGGCGCTCGATCCCCTTGATGGTCTTCCACTCATCGAGGATCTCCTTGAGGCGGTCACCTGCCACCTTCCACTGCGTCGAGTTCTCCGCGATGGCCTCCGCCTCGGCCGCGAGTTCTTCTTTGCGTTTGATCGCGGCGGCTCTTGCGGCCTCGCGCTCGTGCTTGGCCTCGCCGACGGCCTGTTCGGCGTGCTCGATCACGTGGTTCAGCCTGGCGCGCAGCGCCTCGATGTCCCCGACGATGGCTGCCTCGTCGAGACCGTC
The DNA here is from genome assembly GCA_009377475.1 of Actinophytocola sp. Classification (GTDB taxonomy): domain Bacteria; phylum Actinomycetota; class Actinomycetes; order Mycobacteriales; family Pseudonocardiaceae; genus Haloechinothrix_A. Next base: position 51,149 of record WHTY01000009.1, on the reverse strand, counting down.
CCTGATCTGCACCGCCGTCTGCAGGGCCTGCTTCGGGTTGCCGCGCCGGGTGGTCAGGCGCGACTCGAGCAGCTCAACCTCGGTGCGGATGTCGTCGAACTTGCGGGCGTAGTGCAGCAGCCCCGCCTCGGCCGATCCTGCCTGCCAGATGCCGACCGTGCGTTCCCCGCCGGAGGTCGTGACGTACACCGTGCCGTCGTCATCGATGCGGCCCCAGCGTGAGGGGGCGACTTCGGCGTTGGGCACCGGTGGCGCCGCATGGGCGATGCTCACGTGGCCTTGTAGTACCTCGGTCGGCGCTGGCGCGTGCGTGGTGGTCTCCTGGGTCGCCTTGTGGTCAGCCATCACGGCTCCTTCGTCGGCTGTGTGCCCCCGGCCTGGCATCGCCGGTGGCGCCCCGCGGGTGGCGGGGCCGGACAGTGCTCACACCTGGTGTCTACCCTTCACTAGGTGCTTGCCGCATTCAAGCAGGTCAGCATCGAGTTCGGTACTCCAGTGCCGCGATTGTCCGACTCAGGCCCGTCGCCGCGGCGTCTCGACGCCGCCGCGTACGCTCGATCGGCGTGATCACTCGTGTGGCCCTCGTGCCGTACTCGCCGCTGCTGATACCTCAGCTCGCGCCCGGCGACGACCGGCAGATCGCCGAGCTGCGGCACGCCGTGCTGGCCGCCGCGCGCTGGCTGCGGCGGGGCGCGAACCGCTGGCGTGCCGTCGCGGCAGACGCCGATGGCTCCGGCAGTTACGCCGGGCGGCGGGGCAGCTTCGCCGGGTACGGAGCCGCCGTCGATGTCACCCTGTCGAAGGACGTCGCTGCGGACTTCTCGGATGCCGTGTCGGGCGCGTTGCCGCTGCCGGTGCTGGTCGCGGGCTGGCTGCGGGAGCAGGCTGGGGCCGACGCCGTCACGGTGGACGTCCTGGACCCCGCGACGCCGCAGCCCGACTGCGCACGCATCGGGGCGGAACTCGCCACCGGCGACGACACCGCGTTGCTGGTGCTCGCCGACGGCTCGAACCGGCACGGCGCGAAGTCTCCCGGCGGCAACGACGACCGCGCGCCGGAGTTCGACGCGAGCATCGCCGACGCGCTGCGCAGTGCAGACGCCGACGGGCTCGCGCGCATCGACCCGGCGCTGTGCGGCAAGCTCGGCGCGGCGGGTCGGGTGGCCTGGCAGGTCGCGGGTGGGGTGGGAGCGAACCACTGCGGCGCCGCGTGTGATCGCGACTGGCAGGCCACGCTGCACTACTCGGCAGCGCCGTTCGGGGTGGGCTACCACGTCGCGACCTGGGAGGCCCGGTGAGCAGTCCGCGCGACTCCGGGCAGGGCGTCGTGCGGCCGGTCGCCGTCGTCGGCCCCACCGCCACCGGCAAGTCCGACCTCGCGATCGAGCTGGCGCTCGCGCTCGGCGGGGAGGTCGTCAACGCCGACGCGATGCAGTTGTATCGGGGCATGGACATCGGCACCGCGAAAGTGCCGCCGGACGAGCGGCGCGGCGTGCCGCACCACCTGCTCGACGTCCTCGACGTCACCGAGACCGCGTCGGTCGCCGCATACCAACGCGACGCGCGTGCGTGCATCGAGCGGTTGCTCGCCGACGGCACGGTCCCGGTGATCTGCGGGGGTTCCGGGCTGTACGTGCAGGCCATCGTGGACGACCTGCGCTTTCCCGGCACCGACCCCGAGGTGCGGGCGCGGCTGGCGCGCGAGGCAGCGGAGATCGGGGCCGAGGCGATGCACGCGCGACTGGCGGAGCAGGACCCGGACGCGGCCGTCGCGATCCTGCCGAGCAACACCCGCCGCATCGTGCGGGCGCTGGAGGTCATCACCATCACCGGCCGACCGTTCTCCGCGACCATGCCGGAACGCGGCGCGCCCCGCTACGACACCGTGTTCGTCGGGCTGGACCGCGACGTCGCCGAGCTGGACCAGCGGGTCGACGTCCGGGTGGAGCGGATGTTCGAGGTTGGCCTTGTCGACGAGGTGCGCACGCTGATCGGCCAGGGCCTGCGGGACGGCACCACAGCGCCGCGCGCGCTCGGGTACCAGCAGGTCCTCGCCGCGCTGGACGGCGAAGGGGACTTCGCGGCTGCCGCTGCGGACACCGCGCGGGCCACCCGCCGGTTCGTGCGCCGACAGCGGTCCTGGTTCCGCCGCGACACGCGCATCACGTGGTTCGACGCCGCCGAGCCCGGCGTGCTGACCAGCGTCGTCGCCCACGTAACCTGAACGGCGTGGGCATCAGCTTTCTGAAAGGGCACGGCACGCAGAACGACTTCGTGCTGCTGCCCGATCCCGACGCCACGCTGGACCTCACCGAGGAACGCGTGCGGGCGCTGTGCGACCGGCAGCGCGGGCTCGGTGCGGACGGCGTGCTGCGCGTCGTGCGCTCCTCGGCCCTCACCGACGTCCCCGGCACCGTGGGTTCGGCGAGCGACTGGTTCATGGACTACCGCAACGCCGACGGGTCGATCGCGGAGATGTGCGGCAACGGCGTGCGGGTGTTCGCGCGGTACCTGGTCGACGCGGACCTGGTCGAAGCGCGCGAGTTCGTCGTCGGTAGCAGGGCGGGGGACCGGCCGGTCGTGGTGCACGCCGACGGCAGCGTCACCGTCAGCATGGGCAAGGTCGCGGTGACCGGAACGTCGGCGGCGATGCTGGCAGGCACGCGATACGCCGGTATCGCGGTGGACGTCGGCAACCCGCACCTGGTCACCACGCTCGACACGGACGTCGCGGCGCTGGACCTGACCAGGCAGCCGGACGTCGACCCGGCGGACTTCCCGAACGGCGTCAACGTCGAGTTCCTCAACCGGCTCAGCGACGACGTCCTGCGGATGCGGGTGTTCGAACGCGGCGTGGGGGAGACCCGTTCCTGCGGCACCGGCACGGTCGCGGCCGCCGCCGCCGACCTCTACGCCACGGGAGAGGACACCGGCACCCGGATCGTGCGGATCCCCGGCGGTGAAGTCACGGTGCGTATCCAGCCCGACGGCGCAACCCTCACCGGTCCCGCCGTCATCCTGGCTGAAGGAGTGCTCAACGACGTCTGGTGGAGTGACCCTGCGTAACGATCGGTGGTCCGGTCGCGGCGCTCGCCGCGTGTCGCCGGACGAAATCACTCGCCGTGATAGCCGTCGTCGTGGGACGATGGAGGCACGATGACGGAAACCGCACACAGTGACACCACCCCAGACACTACTGACGCCATTGACGGCACTGACGCCATTGACGGCACTGACGACCCACGAGACGGGATGACCGACCTGTCCGCTGGGGAATGGGAGCGCGAGGGCCGCGCCGGGCTTCGCCGGGTCGCCGGACTCTCCACCGAGCTCGCCGATGTCACTGAGGTCGAATACCGGAAACTTCGCCTCGAACGCGTCGTGCTCATCGGGGTATGGACCGAGGGCACGGCCGCGCAGTCGGAAGCTTCGCTCGCCGAGCTGGGCAGGCTCGCCGAGACGGCGGGCTCCGAGGTGCTCGAAGGCCTGATCCAGCGCCGCAGCCGGCCCGACCCCGCCACCTACATCGGCTCGGGCAAGGTGCGCGAGATCGCTGGCATCGTGCGCGCGACCGGGGCGGACACCGTCATCGCCGATGGCGAGCTTTCGCCCGGCCAGTTGCGGCAGTTGGAGGACAAGCTCTCGGTGAAGGTGATCGACCGAACCGCGTTGATCCTGGACATCTTCGCCCAGCACGCCCGCTCCCGCGAAGGCAAAGCGCAGGTCGAGCTGGCGCAGTTGCAGTACCTGATTCCCCGGCTGCGCGGCTGGGGTGAGTCGCTGTCCCGGCAGGCCGGTGGCCGTGCGGGTGGCGCTGGTGGCGGTGTCGGTCTGCGTGGTCCCGGTGAGACGAAGCTGGAGACCGACCGGCGGCGGATCAGCAAGCGCGTCGCCAAACTGCGCCGGGAAATCGCGTCGATGGACACGATCCGCGAGACCAAGCGCAGCCGCAGGCTCGCCAACGCCGTGCCGAGCGTCGCGATCGTCGGCTACACCAACGCGGGCAAGTCCAGTCTGCTCAACGCGCTCACCGGCGCCGGAGTGCTGGTGGAGGATGCGCTGTTCGCCACGCTGGACCCGACAACGCGCCGGGCGACGACACCGGTCGGCAGGGCGTTCACGCTCACCGACACCGTCGGTTTCGTGCGGCACCTGCCGCACCAGCTCGTGGACGCCTTCCGCTCCACCCTGGAGGAAACGGCGCACGCCGACCTCCTGCTGCACGTCGTCGACGGTTCGGACACCGCGCCGGAGGACCAGGTCAACGCCGTGCGCGAGGTGCTGGGCGACGTCGCGAACCACCAGGGCGAGGCGCTGCCGCCCGAGCTGCTGGTGATCAACAAGGCGGACGCGGCGGACGAGCTGGCGCTGGCTCGCCTGCGCACGCTGCTGCCGGGCGCGCTGGTCGTCTCGGCCGCCACCGGCGAAGGCATCGACGAACTGGTCGAGGAGCTGGCGCGCCGGGTGCCCCGGCCAGCGGCGCGGATCGACGCGCTCGTGCCGTACACGCGGGGCGAGCTGGTGTCGCGCGTGCACGCCGAGGGCGAGGTGCTGGCCGAAGACCACATCGAAGGCGGCACTCGGCTGACCGCGCGCGTGCATCCCGATCTGGCTGCCGCGTTGAGCGAATTCGCCGCCAATGGGTCGGTCGCGTAAGCCGCGCGCGTTCCACGCGGCCGCCTCCGCGCTGGTCGCGGCGTGCACGCTGGTCGCGCTGGTGGCGCTGCCTGGCGCGGCACTGGGCGCCGGGCCTGCTGGTGGTGCACCGACGGGCACCGCCCTGATCCGTGCCACGCCGTCCGCCAGCGCGGGCGGGGCCACCGAGTTGGCTGGCACCGCGACGCCCGCCAACGCCCTCGAGGCCACCACACGGGCCGCGCCACCGAAGGCGGTGTGCACGGTGCGCGACGACCGGCTGGCCGAACTCTCTGGCCTCGCTGCCGGTGCGTCGCAGTGGTACGCCGTCGCCGACGGCGGCAGCTCCCTGAAGGTGTACGTGCTGGACCGCTCGTGCACGGTGCGGAAGGTCATCACCGGCGCGATCGATCCGTACGACGTCGAAGACCTCGCGCTCGCCAACGACGGGACGCTGTGGCTGGCCGACACCGGCGACAACAGCGCGAAACGCGACACGGTCGCGGTGCACACACTGCGCCCCGACGGCACCGCCCGGCTGCACCGGTTGACCTACCCCGACGGCAAGCACGACGCCGAGGCACTGCTGCTCGGCCCGTCCGGCGTGCCGCACATCGTGACCAAGACCCTGTTGGGCACCGCGGAGGTCTACCGGCCGAAAGCCCGCTTGCGCAGTCCCGGCCCGACACCGCTGGTCAAGGTCGCCGAAGTGACCATCCCCAGCAGCGACACGCCGGGCGGTCCGGTCGGCAGTGCCAGTTCGGCGCTGGTCACCGGTGGCGCGGTCAACGCCGACGGCAGTGTGATCGCGCTGCGCACCTACACCGACGCCTACCTGTATCCCGCGCCGGATGGTCACCTCGTCGAGGCGCTGGGGCGGGAGCCGGTGCGGATCCGGCTACCCAGAGAGCCGCAAGGCGAGGCGATCACGTTCACGCCGGACGGCACGTTGTTGTCCGCCGGGGAGGGCGGCGGACAACCGATCCGCGCGGTGCCCGGCGCGGTGGCCAAAGCCCACGCGGCCGAGGCTCGTGCGGCAGAGCGGCGTGCCACGGACGGCAACGGCGCCGGTCCTGGCCAGCCAGCCGCTGCGGGAGCGGACGAGCGTCGGGAGGCGGACAAAGCCGGGCTGGCGCCGATTCCCGGCTTCATCGTCGCCGCGAGCGTCGTCGGCTTGGTGTACGCGGGCTGGAGCTGGTACCGCAGGCGGTCCTGAGCGCATGGGCGGAGCAGCCTCGCCCGGCTCAGAGCCGCCGCAGCACCGCAACGACCTTGCCGAGCACCGACGCCTCGTCGCCGGGGATCGGCTCGTACGCCTCGTTCTGCGGCAGTAACCAGGTGTGCCCGTCGGCCTGCTTGAACGTCTTGACGGTGGCCTCGCCCTCGATCATCGCGGCCACGATGTCGCCGTTGTCTGCGGTGGGCTGCTGGCGCACCACCACCCAGTCGCCGTCCGCGATCGCCGCGTCGATCATCGAGTCGCCGGTGACGCTGAGCAGGAAAAGCTCGCCCTCACCAACGAGGTCCTTTGGCAGCGGGAAGACGTCCTCGATGGCCTGCTCGGCGAGCACCGGCCCGCCCGCGGCGATGCGCCCGACCAGCGGCACGTACGCCGGGGTCGGCCGCGACTCCTGGTCGTCGTCCGGCCCGCGCAGCGTCGCTGGGTCGACCTCGGCGGGAATGACGCCGACCGCGCGCGGCCGGTTCGGGTCCCGCCGGAGGTAACCCTTGCGCTGCAACGCGAGCAACTGGTGCTGCACCGACGACGTCGATGCGAGTCCGACGGCGTCGCCGATCTCGCGCACGCTCGGCGGATAGCCGAGCCTGCTCACCCAGGACCGGATGACCTCAAGGATTTGGCCCTGGCGTACGGTGAGGTCCTCAAGCTCGCCCCTGTCGGGGAAGTTGTGAACGTTGTCGTCAGCGGGCAGCTCGGGCAGCTGCGTGTCGCCCGCGCGCTTCGTGCCCGCTTTGCCACCCGAGGTGGGCTTCTTCGTGTCGGCCACGGCCTTGCTTCCTCCCAGTCGTGTCGCTGTTGCTGTAGTTGACCGTAGCGCGACACGCCCATGACTTCAAACAATTGTTCGAGCGACACGCCGGGTAATTGTCGCCGGTCTTGCCGCTGATACGGCGGCGGAGGCCGACGCGACGGGCTGTCGCGGTCTGGTCGCGTTCTCGATTTTGTCGGCGCCACGTGGTAGACCTTCGCTCAGGCGTTCGATAGAACGACTGTTCGAGGTTGCGGGTGGTCCGTGGCCTCGGGCGGGTACCGGACCGAAGGAGGATCAGGATGCCGGTTCTGAGCGGAAGCCATGCGGCCGGGTGGGGCCCACGCGCGCAGAGCGAAGCGGGAGCCGACACGTGCGCGACGGCGTCCGGACGTGTGGTGCGGCGTCCGAGACCGGACGGCGTCGTGGCGGGGTCTGCGGCTTGCCGAGTAGCCACGCCGACGGCCGTGCCGCGGCGACGTGAGCGGGTGCCGGGACGGCGGCCGGGCGGGGAAACGTGGCCGCGACCCGCCGCTGCGCGGCTACCCGTGTCGGCATGTATGGTGCATCGGCCCGCCGTTGGCTGGCGCTGGGCGGTGACCGTCGCGGCGGCGGTCTGCGCGGTGACGGTCGGCTTCGGCGCGGTCGTGGGTGAGCTCGCGGACGGCGTCGCTCCAGCGGTGCCTGAGTCAACGACGGTGGTGTCCGTCGCGCCGGGGGAGTCGCTGTGGCAGTTGGCCGAGCGATACGCGCCTGGCGCGAATCCGAGCGCGGTCGTGGCGCGTATCGAGGAGTTGAACGACATCTCGGCGGGCGAGTTGACCGCGGGCGCGGTGCTCAGCGTGCCGATCACGCGGAAGTGAGCGAGGCTGTCGGTGTCGGTGTCGCCGGGCGGGGTCCGGCGTGTCGCGGGGGTGGGTCGTGAAGCCGATCACGGCGGCCGGTTTCACCCCCTCGGGTCGTTGCGGATCATCCGGAGGCGATCTAGGGTCGACCCCAACATGTAGTAGTTACATGGGTGTAGTTGTTCCACAAGTTGGGTTATAATCAACGTAGTTGTCCACAACGCGGCAGCGGTGGTCCACGAGGAAGCCAGGGGATCGACCGCCAGTGCTGTGCGTGCGAGTGGTAGCCCGGTGGTAGGGATCGTCGTGCCCGGGAAAGGTGGCGAAACACATGCGGTGTCCGTTCTGCCGGAACGCGGATTCGCGTGTCGTCGACTCCCGGGAGGTCGATGACGGACAGGCGATCCGGCGGCGCAGGTCCTGTTCGGGCTGCGGGCGCCGGTTCACGACATCGGAGACGATGGTGCTGGCCGTCGTGAAGCGCTCTGGTGTGACCGAACAGTTCAGCAGGGAGAAGGTCGTCCGAGGCGTGCGGCGCGCGTGCCAGGGGCGGCCGGTCAACGACGACGACTTGCAGCAGCTCGCGCACCGCGTCGAGGAGTCGATCCGATCGGCGGGGCTGGCCGAGATCCCGAGCCATGAGGTCGGGCTGGCGATCCTCGGTCCGCTGCGGGAGCTGGACGGCGTCGCCTACCTGCGGTTCGCGAGCGTCTACCGGGCCTTCACCTCGATCGAGGACTTCGAGAAGGAAATCGCCGATCTGCGGGCGGCGATGACGGCCGGGGACGAGAACCCAACGGTGGACAGCGGCACGGAATGACATGGATAACCACGACAGCAGGTAGCGAACGGTGTGCGGGCGTCACGCACGCCGCAGTGAGGGAGAAGGCATGACGGAGACCGTGGGCGTGAAGGCCACGTCGAGCAAGAAGCGCAAAGCAGCAAAGGGGCTGACGGTGCGGCGTGTGTTCACCACGGATGGGGTGCATCCCTACGACGAGGTCACCTGGGAGCAGCGCGATGTCGTGATGACGAACTGGCGGGACGGCTCGATCAACTTCGAGCAGCGCGGCGTCGAGTTCCCCGAGTTCTGGTCGATCAACGCGACCAACATCGTGACCAGTAAGTACTTCCGTGGCGCCATCGGCACGGACGCGCGGGAGCGCAGCCTCAAGCAGCTCATCGACCGGGTCGTCAAGACCTACACGCGAGCGGGGATCGAGCACGGGTACTTCGAGACCGACGCCGACGCCGAGGTCTTCGAGCATGAGCTGACCTGGATGCTGCTGCACCAGGTGTTCAGCTTCAACTCGCCGGTGTGGTTCAACGTCGGCACCCGGTCGAAGCAGCAGGTCTCGGCCTGCTTCATCCTCTCGGTCGACGACGACATGGAGTCGATCCTCAACTGGTACAAGGAAGAGGGCCTGATCTTCAAGGGCGGCTCAGGCGCGGGGCTGAACCTGTCGCGGATCCGGTCGTCGAAGGAGCTGCTGCACTCCGGTGGCACGGCATCCGGCCCGGTGTCGTTCATGCGCGGCGCGGACGCGTCGGCGGGCACCATCAAGTCCGGTGGCGCCACCCGCAGGGCGGCGAAGATGGTGGTGCTCGACGTCGACCACCCCGACATCGAGGAGTTCATCCAGACGAAGTCACGAGAAGAGGTCAAGATCAAGGCGCTGCGGGAGGCCGGGTTCGACATGGACCTCGGCGGCGCGGACATGGCCTCGGTGCAGTACCAGAACGCCAACAACTCGGTGCGCGTCACCGACGAGTTCATGCGGGCGGTCGAAGGCGACGCCAACTTCGGGCTCCGTGCGCGCACCACGGGTGAAGTCGTGGACGAGGTCGACGCCAAGAAGCTGTTCCAGTCGATGGCCAAGGCGGCGTGGGAGTGCGCCGACCCTGGCCTGCAGTACGACGACACCATCAACGACTGGCACACCTGCCCCGAGACGGGCCGGATCACCGCGTCCAACCCGTGTTTCCCGTCGGATCAGCGGGTCATGACGGATTCTGGTCTCGTTCGGATCGGCGACCTGGTCCATCGGGCATCGCGAGGCGAGACGTTCGCGGTGTATACAAACGATGTGACTAATGGAGACAATCCGGAGTCACGCGTGGTCGCGACGGTACCGACGCAGTACATGGTCACTGGTACGAATGAGATCGTCGAACTTCGCTTCAGCGACGGATCGCGCCTGCGGTGCACACCCAACCATCGAGTCTGGACGGAGAATCGTGGCTGGGTGCATGCCAGCGAGCTCGGTGACCACGATCAGGTAGTGCGGTCATATGAGTATGCGCCGAGGCCCCAGTCGTCAGCGGCATTTCCGATGCTGGCAGCGCAGGCCGCGGCGAGTGTGCCGGGGCGGGCACTGCAGTCAGTTCCGGAGAAATGGGACGCGGAGTTCGCGCACTACCTCGGCTGGCTAGTTGGCGACGGGTGCGTGACGAAGCAGGGTGCCGTCACCGTGTATGGCAGCGACTGGGAACGCGAGAACTTGCTGCCGCGGCACCGCGCGCTCCTTGAGCGCATCACCGGCTTCGAGAGCAAACCCAGTATTCAACCGAATGGCACCGTTCAGCTCCGCGCCTTGCGTCGCCGGTTCAGCTCGATGCTCAAGGCGCTGGGCGTATCAACCGGTTACTCCAAGGACAAGGTCGTTCCTGACGCCATCTACGAGGCGCCGGAAGACGCCTTGTTGGCGTTCTTGCGAGGGTTGTTCGACGCCGATGGGTGTGTCGTCAACCAAGAAGCCAACGGCACTCGCTACGTCGGACTGGGCAGCCGGTCGGAAGAACTGCTTGTCGGCGTCCAGGAGCTGTTGGCCAGCTTGGGAATCAAAGCGCGGATCTACCGCACGGGAACCAAGAGCGACTCGTTCCACTACACGACCAGTGCGGGTGAGGAGCGGACCTACGGCAGCGACGGGCCGAGTTACGACCTTCGGATCAGCGGTCGCCACATCGCCAAGTTCGCGGAACAGATCGGTTTCGATCACTCAGACAAGGCTGTGAAACTCGACGCCGTTCTCGCCAACCACGGCCACTACAATGTCGACGAGACTGTGCGCCTCGTCTCGCGGGCGTCTCGCGGTTTCGAGACCACGTTCAATCTCACCGAACCGCGCAACCACTCGTACGTCGTCGGTGGAACAGTCGTCGCCAACTGCTCGGAATATATGCACCTGGACAACTCGAGCTGCAACCTGGCGTCGCTCAACCTGATGAAGTTCGTCGCCGAGGACGGCACGTTCGACGCGAAGCTGTTCGCCAAGGCGGTCGAGTTCGTCATCACCGCGATGGACATCTCGATCTGCTTCGCCGACTTCCCGACCGAGGCGATCGCCGACACCACCCGGAAGTTCCGGCAGCTCGGCATCGGCTACGCCAACCTTGGCGCGCTGCTGATGGCCACCGGCCACGCCTACGACTCGGAGGACGGCCGGTCGCTTTCCACCGCGATCACCTCGCTCATGACGGGCGTGTCCTACCGGCGCTCGGCTGAGCTCGCCGGGGTCGTCGGCCCGTACGAGGGTTACGCCCGCAACGCCGAGGCACACCAGCGGGTGATGCGCAAGCACGCCGCCGCCAACGACGAGATCCGGGCGCAGCACCCGAACGACAGCACGGTGCGCAAACTCGCCACCGACGAGTGGCAGCGCGGCATCGAGATCGGCGCCAAGAACGGCTGGCGCAACGCGCAGGCGAGCGTGCTGGCGCCCACCGGCACGATCGGCTTCATGATGGACTGCGACACCACCGGCATCGAACCGGACTTCTCGCTGGTCAAGTTCAAGAAGCTGGTCGGCGGCGGCTCCATGCAGATCGTCAACCAGACGGTGCCGCGCGCGCTGACCTCCCTCGGCTACCAGCAGGAGCAGGTCGAGGCGATCGTGGAGTACATCGCCGAGCACGGTCACGTCATCGACGCGCCGGGCCTGCGGCCGGAGCACTACGAGGTGTTCGACTGCGCCATGGGCGAGCGTGCTATCGCCCCGATGGGCCACGTCCGGATGATGGCTGCGGTGCAGCCGTTCCTGTCCGGCGCGATCTCCAAGACCGTGAACATGCCGGAGTCGGCGACGGTGCAGGAGGTCGAGGAGATCTACTTCAAGGGCTGGAAGCTGGGTCTCAAGGCGCTGGCGATCTACCGCGACAACTGCAAGGTGGGTCAGCCGCTGTCCACGGGCAAGTCTGAGAAGGCGAAGGCGGACTCCAAGTCGGGCGCTGAGCCGGAGACGGTGGTCGAGTATCGGCCGGTGCGCAAGCGCCTGCCGAAGAAGCGCCCGAGTCAGACGGTGTCGTTCACCGTCGCCGGCGCCGAGGGCTACCTGACCGCCGGGTCCTACCCCGACGACGGGCTGGGCGAGATCTTCGTCAAGCTCGGCAAGCAGGGTTCGACGCTGGCCGGTGTGATGGACGCCTTCGCGACGTCGATCTCCGTGGGGCTGCAGTACGGCATCCCGCTGGAGTTCTACGTCAGCAAGTTCCAGAACCTGCGGTTCGAGCCCGCCGGGATGACCGACGACCCGGACGTGCGGTTCGCCACCAGCGTGCTCGACTACCTGTTCCGTCGGCTGGCGCTGGACTACCTGCCCTACGAGAAGCGGGAGCAGCTCGGCATTTTCACCGCGGCGGAGCGGTCGGCGGTCCTCGCGGCAGACGACGGCTCCGACGAGGACGAGGTCGATCTGGACGCGCTGCGCGGCAGCGTCGAGTCACGCAGCGCGGCGAGTGAGACCGAATCCGCCCAGGACGGGTCGGACCTCACCGGCGCGCACACCACGACGGAGCTGATGGAGCTGCACCTCGGCAAGGCCGCCGACGCGCCGCTGTGCATGACCTGTGGCACGAAGATGCGGCCTGCGGGCTCGTGTTACGCCTGCGAAGGCTGCGGCGCGACGTCCGGTTGCAGCTGACCACCGCAGCCGCCTGACCGCCTACGGGGTCGGGGGTGCCACTACACCGGCACTCCCGGCCCTGAGCTGCGCAAACAGCGTTTCGTGTCGTACCGTGCCGCTTCCGGTGACTTCCGCGACCCGCCGATCACAGGTTAACCTGCTGTGAAGCAAGTCGCGCCAAGTGGGAAGGTATTCGATGCGGATCGCCGATGTACTGCGCAATAAGGGCACCGAGGTAGCGACGATCGCCCCCACGGCCACCGTCTCGGAACTGCTCGCGAAACTCGCCGAGAACAACATCGGGGCCATGGTCGTCCAGGGAGATGACGGACTAGCCGGCATCGTGTCGGAGCGGGACATCGTCCGGCGGCTCCACGAACGCGGCGCGAGCGCGTTGCAGGCGCCGGTCTCGGAAATCATGACCACCGAGGTGTCGACGTGCACTCCAGACGAGAGCGTGGACCACCTCACGGTGTTGATGACAGAACGCAGGATCCGGCACGTCCCAGTCATGTTCAACGGGCGGCTCGCCGGCATCGTGAGCATCGGTGACGTCGTCAAGAGCAGGATGAACGAGCTCGAACACGCACAGGAACAGCTCGAGGCCTACATCGTGCAAGGCTGAGCCCACCGGCTCACCGCACCGGGAAGCGCGCCGTGTTATCCACACCGCGCATTCCATCCACAGGCTTCGAAGCCTCTCGCGCCGGGGCCGAAGCGGCAGCACGCTGGTGCGCATGACTCAGCATGACGACGACCGCACCGACGGTCACGACACCAGCACCCACACCACCGACCGCCAGCCGCCGACGATCACCTTGTCCGGCATTGGCGACACACTCGCGGCGATCCCGCACTTGCTTGGCTTCCATCCGACCGACTCGGTCGTGCTGCTCTGCGGCACCGCACACGGCACGCCGCTGAGCCGCACCCTGCGCGCCGACCTGCCACCGGACCACCTCATGGACGTCGCGGCGCACGACATCACCGCGTCCCTCGTGGACGACGGCGTGTCATCGGCGCTGCTCGTGATCATCGGTGGCGAGGACGACGCTGGCGGCGACGACGCTGGCGGCGACGATGGGCCGGAGGCGGGCGGCGCCCGAAGGACCGGCGCTCAGGAGGCTGACGGGGCGACCGGCGGTGCTCGGGAGACCGACACCAACGGCGAGCTGCCCTGTGCCCGGCTGGTCGCCGCCCTGCGACGGGAACTCGACGCGACCGGTGCCACCGACGTCGCGGCGTACTGGGTGCCGCAGCTCGCCGCCGAGGCCCGATACCGCAGCTACGACGACCCGGCACTCACCGGCGTCATGCCCGACCCGGCGAGCAGCCAGCTCGCGGCGGAGTTCGCCAGCAGGGGGTACGTGACCTACGGCAGCCGTGCCGAACTGGCCGCGCTGCTCGCCCCGGACAGCGAACCCCGGGTGGCACGCCGCGCCGAACTCATCGAGAGCCTGCGCGCGGACATGAGCGCGGTGTGGCCGTTGGCCACCCGTGTCGCCGCAGTGCGGGACGCGCTCAGCGCCGCCCATCGCGGCGACCTTCCGCTCTCCGACCGGCAGTTCGCCACGCTCGCGATCGCCCTGGCAGACGTCGAAATCCGAGACGCCTGCCTGGCGACGGCCCTGCCGCCGAGTTCCGACCTGGCCATCGCCGCTGCCACCTTGTGGGCGGAGCTGACCCGGGCATTACCCGCGCCGGAACGCGCTATCCCGGCGTGCCTCGCCGGGTACGCCGCCTACATGAGCGGAGACGGCGCGTTGGCTGCGATCGCCTTCGACGCGGCGCTCGACGCGGACCCGGACCACCTGCTCTCCCGGCTGCTGGACAAGGCATTGCGGCATGGCTTCGCACCGCATCGACTGCACCAGCTCGGCAGCCACGACACCGTCGGCCTGTGTGCGGGGGAGCGGTCGCTGCGCGACACGGCGTGAGCGGCGGGGGTCCGTGGCGCAACCTCTATCGCTGCGCGAACTCCCAGGCGTCCGCGACGATGCCGGTCAGTTCCGCGCGCTCCGGCTTCCACCCCAGCTCTGCCTGCGCCCGCTCGCTGGACGCGACCAGCACAGCGGGGTCGCCCGCGCGCCGCTGCGCGACGACGGCGGGGATCTCGTGGCCGGTGACCTCGCGGCAGGCGTCGATGACCTGCTTCACCGAGAACCCGGTGCCGTTGCCGAGGTTGTAGATCGCGTGCTCGCCCGGGGTGGCGTGCGCCAGCGCGAGCAGGTGCGCGTCGGCCAGGTCGACCACGTGGATGTAGTCGCGGACCGCCGTGCCGTCCGGGGTGGGGTAGTCGTCGCCGTAGATCTGCACCTGCCCGCGGTCGCCGGTGGCGACCTGCAGCACGATCGGGATCAGGTGGGTCTCGGTGGTGTGGCGCTCGCCGTAGCGGCCGTAGGCGCCCGCGACGTTGAAGTACCGCAGGCTCACCGCCGCGAGCCCGTGCGCGCGGGCGTAGCTGGTGATGGCGTGGTCGATCGCCAGCTTCGTGGCGCCGTAGGTGTTGGTCGGCTCGGTGGGCGCCGACTCCGCGATCGGGGTCTGCTCCGGCTCGCCGTAGGTGGCGGCGGTGGAGGAGAACACCAGCTTCGGGGTGCCGTGGGCGCGCATCGCGTCGAGCAGCCGCAGCGAGGTCAGCGCGTTGCCGTGCCAGTAGGTGCTCGGGTCCTGCATCGACTCGCCGACCAGGGATTTCGCCGCGAAGTGCAGCACGCCGTCGAAGCCATCCGCCAGCAGCGTGTTCGCGACCTCGGCGGCGTCACCCTCGATGAACCGCGCGTCGTCCGGCACGGCGTCACGATGCCCGGTCGACAGGTCATCGACGACGGTCACCTCGTGGCCCGCCTCGAGCAGCCGGGCCGCGCAGACACTGCCGATGTACCCCGCCCCGCCGGTGACCACGAGCTTCTGACGGGTGCCTTCGTTGTCGATCACGATCGTGCCTTTCGGTACGTACTGGCCCTCCTGATCGGCAGACCGTACCGCGCCGGGACGAGCCTGCGAGGTGCACCCTTCGCTAGCTACGAGTGGTACCAGCGGCGGGGGAAATCGCGGTGCTGCGGAAGCGGACGTCGTTGCGGCAAACAGGCGAACGGGACAGCGGAGGCCAGTCAGGCGGGCACGGCGAGCACGGCGTGCAGCACCGTGGCGTCCACCTGGAGCGCGTTCCCGTCACCCGAGACCTCGATGTCCGACGCCTTCGCGTTCGTCGGCTTCACGACGTTCACCGTGCCGCCGGGTACCAGGCCCACCGACCGCAGCCGAGCCATCAGGCCCTCGTCGATCTGCACGTGCTCGGCGATCCGCCGGATCTCGGCGGACCCGCCGCCGGAGCGGGCGAACTCGTCGAGGCGCACCAGCCCGGACTCGGCGGCCGGCGCCGGGTCACCGACGCCCAGCTTGTCGAGGCCGGGGATCGGGTTGCCGTACGGCGACGTCGTCGGGTTGTCCAGCAGCGCGACGAGCTTGCGTTCGACCGCCTCGCTCATGACGTGCTCCCAGCGGCACGCCTCGGCGTGGACGTGTTCCCACTCAAGGCCGATCACGTCCACCAGCAGGCGCTCGGCGAGCCGGTGCTTGCGCATCACGGCCACCGCGAGCTCTCTGCCGTGGTCGGTGAGCTGCAGATGACGGTCACCGGCGACCACGACGAGCCTGTCGCGCTCCATCCGTGCCACCGTCTGGCTCACGGTGGGCCCGCTCTGCTGCAGCCGTTCCGCGATCCGCGCCCGCAGGGGCACGACACCCTCTTCTTCCAGCTCGAAGATGGTGCGCAGGTACATCTCCGTGGTGTCGATCAGCTCATTCACGGAACACAACCTTTCGTCACGTCTTCATGGTAGTCGTCGGGGCCGGCCAGCATGCGGCTGGCAACATGCGCGCGGCGCCAAGCCAAGATCGGGGAATACGGAAGAATCGGCATTATGCATCCGCTCATCAGCACCGCAGAACTCGCCTCACGCCTCGCTTCGACGGAACCGCCGGTGGTCCTGGACGTGCGCTGGCGGCTGAGCGGTCCTCCCGGCTACGAATCGTACTCCGAATCACATCTGCCTGGTGCGGTGTTTCTCTCCATCGACGACGACCTCGCCGCCGCACCGGGGGAGGGCGGCAGGCACCCGTTGCCCGACCCCGCCGACCTGCAGCGCACGCTGCGCGCCGCCGGAGTGCGCGGCGACAGCGTCGTCATCGCCTACGACGACGCCGACGGTTCTATCGCGGCGCGGGCCTGGTGGTTGCTGCGCTGGGCGGGGCACGCCGACGTCGCGGTGCTCGACGGCGGGTTCGCCGCCTGGGCCGAGGAGGGCAGGCCGGTCACCGCCGAGGCGCCGGACCCGGAACCCGGCGACATCGCGGTCACCCCGGGCGCGATGCCGGTGCTGGACACCGACGCGGCGGGCGCGCTCGCCCGCGAGTCCGTGCTGCTCGACGCGCGGGCACCGGAGCGCTACGCGGGCGAGACCGAGCCGGTCGATCCCCGCGCGGGCCACATCCCCGGCGCCGTCAACGCGCCGTTCGCCGCGCACGTCGGCGCGAACGGTCGCTGGCTGCCCGCCGACGACCTCGCCGCCCGGTTCGCCGCTTTCGGCGTCACCGAGGACCGTCCCGTCGGGGCGTACTGCGGGTCAGGCGTCACGGCGTCGTCCGTGGTGCTGGCGCTGGCGGCGGCGGGACGTCGCGAGCCGGCCGCGCTCTATCCCGGGTCGTGGTCGCAGTGGAGCCGCGACCCGCGGCGTCCGGCGGCCACCGGGAGCGAGCCCGGCTGACACGCCACCCTGCGCGAATGCCCACGGAAACCGGGCGAACCGGACGCGAATGTGGGCATATCGGCAGGGTCGTCACACGACGTCTGCCACGCCGGGCGCGATGGTCCACGGCGCGGCAGGCACCCGCCGGATACCCTGGCACGGTGTCTATTCCGACCGATGCCGCAGTCGTGTGGAACTCGGCGCTGCTCGACTATGACCTCGGCGGATCGCATCCGCTCAACCCGGTCCGGCTTGACCTGACCATCCGGCTCGCCAGCGAGCTCGGCGTGCTCGACGGCGTGTCGCTGCTTGTGCCGGAGCAGGCCCCGGAGTCGGAGCTGCTGCGCACGCACAGCCCCGACTACCTGGATGCCGTCAAACGCGCCCCCGACGTGCCCTATGAGGTCGGCCACGGGCTCGGCACCGACGACAACCCGGTGTTCGAGAACATGCACTCGGCAGCGTCGCTGGTCGTCGGCTCCAGCCTGCTCGCCGCGCAGCGGATCGCGTCAGGCACTACCGACCGCGCGGTCAACATCGCGGGCGGGCTGCACCACGCGATGCGCGACACCGCCGCCGGTTTCTGCGTTTACAATGACTGCTCCGTCGCCATCTCCTGGCTGCTCGACAACGGCTTCGAGCGCATCGCCTACCTCGACGCCGACGTCCACCACGGCGACGGCGTGCAGGCCGCGTTCTACGACGACCCCAGGGTGCTGACGGTTTCGCTGCACCAGCATCCGATGACGCTCTGGCCGGGCACCGGGATGCCGAGCGAGACCGGCGGCGAGCACGCCCCTGGCACGTCGGTGAACGTCGCGCTGCCGCCGATGACCTCCGACGCGGGCTGGTTGCGGGCGTTCGACGCCGTGGTGCCGTCGCTGCTCGGCGCGTTCCAGCCGCAGATCCTCGTCACCCAGTGCGGCGTCGACTCCCACCGCGACGACCCTCTGGCGGACCTCGCGCTCACCGTCGACGGTCACCGCGCCATCTACCACCGGCTCCGCGATCTCGCCGCACGTCACACCGGGGGCAAGTGGCTTGCGCTCGGCGGGGGCGGTTACCAGCTGGTCACGGTGGTGCCGAGGTCGTGGACGCACCTGCTGGCGACCGCGCTCGGCAGGGACATCGCCCCGGACACCCCGATGCCGCAGGGCTGGCTGCGGGCGGTGCGAGCGGCGGCCCCGCAACTGGCGCTGCCCACCACGCTGTCGGACGGCGGCGACCCGGCCTGTCAGCCGTGGGGCGGCGACACCGAGCACCGGGTGGACGAGGCGATTACCAGCACCCGGCGCGCGGTATTCCCGCTGCACGGACTTGACCCCGACGATCCGAGGGACTAGACCGAGGGACGGATCCCATGACCACCGCACCGAGCGCCGCCGGTCCCCGCGACCCGTACGACTACCCGCGCCGGTGGGAAGCCGACGTCGTGCTCGCCGACGGTCGCACGGCCCACCTGCGGCCGATCGTGCCCGACGACGCCGACGCCATCGTCGCGTTCCACGGCAAGCTCTCCGACGAGACCCGCTACCTGCGCTACTTCGGCGCGTACCCGCGCATCCCGGAACGCGACCTGCAGCGGTTCTCCGTCGTTGACCACTACAACCGGGTCGCCTTCGCCGCGCTGCTCGGGGACGAGATCGTCGCCGTCGGTCGCTACGAGCGCCTCGATGATGGCCCGAGTGCCGAGGTCGCGTTCGTCGTCGCCGACGCCCACCAGGGCAGAGGACTCGGCTCGATCCTGTTGGAACACCTCGCCGCCGCCGCGCCCGAGTGCGGCATCGAACGGTTCGTCGCCGAGGTGCTTGCCGAGAACCGGACGATGGCGCGGGTGTTCGCCGAGGCGGGCTACCAGGTCAGCAAGGAGCTGGACCACGGCGCGCTGCACCTGGAGTTCGACATCGATCCGACCGAGGAGTCCCTCGCGGTCGCGCGGGCGCGGGAGCAGGCCGCCGAGGCGCGCAGCGTGCACAACCTGCTGCACCCTCGCGCTGTCGCCGTCATTGGCGCGTCCCGCGACCCGTCCAAGATCGGTTACGCGGTGCTGACCAACGTCCTCGGGGCCGACTTCGCGGGCACCGTCTATCCGGTCAACCCGGCGCACCAGTCGGTGCGCGGCGTGCGGGCGTATCCGTCCGTGGTCGACGTCCCCGGCGAGGTGGATCTCGCGATCGTGGCGGTGCCAGCCGAGCAGGTCGCCGACGTGCTCGACGGCGCGCTCGCCAAGGGCGTGTCCGCGCTGGTCATCGTGTCGGCGGGCTTCGGCGAGAGCGGGCCGCACGGGCTGCACGCCGAGCTGCGGCTGGTCGGCGAGGCGCGGGCACACGGCATGCGCGTGGTCGGGCCGAACGCGCTCGGCGTCGTCAACACCCACCCCTCGGTGCGGTTCAACGGCTCGCTCGCGCCGCAGCTCCCGCCGCGCGGCAACACCGGGTTCTTCTGCCAGTCCGGCGCGCTGGGCATCGCGATCCTCGCCGACGCCAAGCAGCGCGGGCTCGGGCTGTCGACGTTCGTCTCGGCGGGCAACCGCGCCGACGTCTCCGGCAACGACCTGTTGCAGTACTGGGAGACCGACCCGAACACCGACGTCGTTCTGCTGTATCTCGAGTCGTTCGGCAACCCGCGCAAGTTCGCGCGGCTGGCGCGCAGGCTCGCGCGCAGCAAGCCGATCGTCGCGGTGCGCTCCGGACGGCACGCCGTGCGCCGTGAGCTGGCCGCGACGTCGGCCAACGTCGACGAGGCCAGCGTGCAGGCGCTGTTCGAGCAGGCCGGGGTGATCCGGGTGGACTCGCTGGCGCAGCTGTTCGACACCGCGCTGCTGCTGGCGAACCAGCCGCTGCCGGAAGGCCCGAGCGTGGCCATCGTCGGCAACTCGGCGGCGATCGGCGCGCTCGCGGCCGACACCGCGATGGCGCAGGGCCTCACGCTGGCGTTCGACCCGGTCGACGTCGGCGCGCAGACCGGCCCGGAGGAGTTCGCCGCCGCCGTCCGCGACGCGCTGCACGACCCGGACGTCGACGCGCTCGTGGTGGTGTTCGTGCCGCCGCTGGCGATCGCGGGCACCACCTACGCGCGTGCGGTGCGTGAGGTCGCCAACGCCGCCGCGCAGCACGCCGCGAAGCCGATCGTGTCGACGTTCCTCGCGGTGGAGGGTGTGCCGGAGGAGCTGGCCGTGCCGGCCGACGAGGGCGACGAGGGCACTGACGGCACACCCACGCTCGGCTCGATCCCGTCGTATCCCAGCCCGGAGCGGGCGGTGACGGCGCTGGCGCGGGTGATCCGGTACGCCGCATGGCGGCAGCGCCCCACCGGGTCGTACGTGCGCCCGGACGGGCTACACCCGGAGCACGCCGGGCAGGTGGTGCACGCCGCGCTGGCCGAGCCGGGTAACGGCGAGGACGTTCACCACTGGCTCACCGACGCGCAGTGCCAGGAGCTCCTGAACTGCTACGGCATCGACGTCGTGCCGTTCGAACGGGTGAGTTCCGCCGACGACGCCGTGGCCGCGGCCAGCCGGCTTGGCTACCCGGTCGCGGTGAAGTCGGTGGACCAACGACTCAGCAGGCGGCCCGACCTGTCCGGCTCCCGGCTGGACCTGCTCAGCGAGGACGGGGTGCGCACCGCGTACGCCGATCTGCTTGCGATGTCCGGAGTGCCGGACGTGTATGTGCAGCGCATGGGGCCGAGGGGGAGTTCGTGCGCGATCACGCTGCAGGACGACCCGTCGTTCGGGTCGCTGGTCTCGTTCGGGCTGTCCGGTGTGCTCGGCGACCTGATCGGGGACCGGGCCTACCGCGCGGTGCCGCTGACCGACACCGACGCCGCCGACCTGGTGCGGGAACCGAGGATGGCGCCGCTGCTCGCCGGGTACACCGGTGACGAGCCCGCCGACCTCGGCGCGCTGTCCGACCTGGTGCTTCGGGTCGCCGCGCTGTCGGAGGACATCCCCGAGGTGCGGGCGCTGGAGTTGGACCCGGTGATCGCCACGCCGGATGGCGCCACGGTCATCGGTGCGCGCATCGCCGTCGGGGAGCCGCCCTCGCGGCCGGACAGCGGGCCACGCAGGCTGCGCTCCATCGACGAGCCGGTCGAGTAATCCGCCTTCTGGGGGACGGGCGGCGTCGCGCGCGCCACACCTGCGCCATGACCTATGTCACGTCGCACAACCCATCCCGGCGTGGCTGCTTGCGCCGCCCAGTGGTCTACCCGGGGTAGTCGATCACCCTGCGTATCCGACGCTCCATTCGCGACGGTCGCGCCGTCGTCGTCCACACCGGAGTGCCGTTTTCGATGCGGTGGCAGGGAAATCGCGTGACGTCGACGCCATGTCCGGTGTAAGAGCAATGTTGGCTCCCGATGTGCGCGGCTGTCGCGGCGAACGGTGCGGGAAGTCATCGTGACCAGGGGGAATGCCGTTACACCTCACCCGAACCGGTGTGAGTGCCGTCATGCCGGAGGTTTGCCGCCGCTGATCGCACACGGTTACCGTCGCCCGGCACGTCACGGTTCGGTCACGACGTAGGCACGGTCGCCGTTATGCGGCGCGGGTCGCCGGGATCCCCCGCCCGGTGTCGCGGCTGGACCTCCCCGAGACGGAAGGCAGCAGCATGCCCGCGACACCCCCCGACGGTGACAGACAGTCCCCGGCGCCGCAGGCCGGTGAAGGCCAGCACGCGGACGCCGGGGACACCACTCGCGCGAAGCTCCTACCGCCGCACCGCCAGGTCATGGCGGCGCTGCTGGCCGCGAGCGCCTTGGTCCCGCTCAGCCAGCCCGCTGAGGCGCAGGAGAAGCCCGTGTCCGAGTACGGCAACGTCGCCCTCAGGGCGTACGTGCAGCAGCCGGCGACCGCCCTCGCCCCGATCCCCAGTCTGGGCGACCTGGCCCGGGAGAAGCGCACCATCGTGGCGGAGCACGAGCGCGAGGAGCGCATCGAGCGAAAGAAGGCCGAACGCCGGGCGGAGGCACGGCGCGAGGCACGACAGGAAGCCAAGCGCGAGGCCGCCGAACGCGCCAAGAAGCGCGCCGCCGCCCGCCGTGCCGCGGCGCAGCCCGACTACGTGCCGCCCACGGTCGGCGAGCTGACGTCTGGGTTCGGCGCCCGGTGGGGCACCTCGCACACCGGCATCGACATCGCCAACGGCATCGGCACACCGATCGTGTCCGTCGCGGACGGCACCGTGATCGAGGCGGGTCCCGCGAGCGGCTTCGGCCTGTGGGTGAAGGTGCGCCACGACGACGGCACGGTGACCGTCTACGGCCACATGAACGAGATCGCCGCCTGGACCGGACAACGCGTCCGCGCCGGGCAGCAGATCGCCACCATCGGCAACCGGGGTTACTCCACCGGCCCGCACCTGCACTTCGAGGTGTGGGTCGGCGGCGGGACCAAGGTCGACCCGCTGGGCTGGCTCGCCACGCGCGGCGTGTCGGTGTAGGTGTCGTGAAGGGCATCTTATGGGCGTCAGACGCCCATAAGATGCCCTTCACGACACGCCCTTAGCGGAACGAGATCTGCAGCACCGGCTCCGACGTTGCCGCGACGTCGCTGAAGAAGTCGTTGCCCTTGTCGTCGACGACGATGAAGGCGGGGAAGTCCGCCACCTCGATCCGCCAGATGGCTTCCATGCCCAGCTCGGGGTACTCCAGCACCTCGACCTTCTTGATGCAGTCCTGCGCCAGCCGGGCGGCGGGACCACCGATCGAGCCGAGGTAGAATCCGCCGTGCTGCTCACACGACGTGGTGACCTGCTTCGACCGGTTGCCCTTGGCCAGCATCACCTTCGACCCGCCCGCAGCTTGGAACTGCGCCACGTAGGAGTCCATCCGGCCCGCCGTCGTCGGGCCGAACGAGCCGGACGCGTATCCGTCCGGGGTCTTGGCAGGTCCGGCGTAGTACACCGGGTGGTCCTTGAGGTACTGTGGCATCTCCTCGCCTGCGGCGAGCCGTTCGGCGATCTTCGCGTGGGCGATGTCGCGCGCGACGACAAGCGGGCCGGTCAGCGACAGCCGCGTCTTCACCGGCAGCTGCGTGAGCGTCGCGCGGATCTCGTCCATCGGCCGGGTCAGGTCGATCGCCACGACCTCGTCGGACAGGTCCTCGTCGGTGACCTCGGGCAGGAACCGGGCAGGGTCACGCTCCAACTGCTCGATGAACACACCTTCCGGGGTGATCTTGGCCTTGGCCTGCCGGTCCGCCGAGCAGGACACCGCGACACCGACCGGACACGACGCGCCGTGGCGGGGCAACCGGATGACGCGGACGTCGTGGCAGAAGTACTTGCCGCCGAACTGCGCGCCGATGCCGAACTGGCGCGTCATCTCCAGCACCTGCTGCTCCAGCTCGACGTCGCGGAACGCGTGGCCAAGCGAGGAACCCTCGCGCGGCAGGTTGTCCAGGTAGCGGGCGGAGGCGAGCTTGGCGACCTTGAGGTTGTACTCGGCGGACATGCCGCCGACGACGATCGCGAGGTGGTACGGCGGGCAGGCGGCGGTGCCGAGGCTGCGCAGCTTTTCGTCAAGGAACCCGGCGAGGCGCTTGGGGTTCAGCACCGCCTTGGTCTCCTGGTAGAGGAACGTCTTGTTCGCGCTGCCGCCACCCTTGGCCATGAACAGGAACTCGTACGACGGCTGCTCGCCCGGCTTGTGGTAGAGCTCGATCTGCGCGGGCAGATTGGTGCCGGTGTTCTTCTCGTCCCAGAACGTCAGCGGCGCCATCTGCGAGTACCGCAGGTTCAGCTCGTGGTAGGCGTCGTAGATGCCGCGCGCAAGGGCGCGTTCGTCGTCGCCGCCGGTCAGCACCTGCTCTGTCCGCTTGCCGATGACGATCGCGGTGCCGGTGTCCTGGCACATCGGCAGCACGCCGCCCGCCGAGATCGCGGCGTTGCGCAGCAGGTCCATGGCGACGAACCGGTCGTTGCCGCTGGCCTCGGGGTCGTTGACGATCGAGCGCAGCTGCTCAAGGTGCGCCCTGCGCAGCAGGTGCTGGATGTCGGTGATCGCGATCTTCGCGAGCCGGGTCAGTGCCTCCGGCTCGACCTCGAGAAACGTGCGGCCCGCGGCTTCGAGGACCCGCACGCCCTCGTCGCTGATCAGGCGGTACTCGGTGGTGGTGTCCTCACCAAGCGGGAGGACGTCGCTGTACTCGAAGGTGGTCACGGCTGTGCTGGCTCCCTACGCCCTGTCGTTTCGGGTAGCTCAGACCGTACCGCGCATGACGTCGTGACATCAGCGACCACCCGGTGCGGGTGTGAGCCAGCACGGCTGCGTTAGTCGGCTGGTAGTCGGAAGGCCGGGCCCACCCCGACGGACCCGACCTTCCGGGGAACGCGGCAGGCAGACGTGCCCAACCACGAAGACCTACCCGCAACCGGAGGCGACGCTACCGTACCGCCTACCGACCGTGCCGTGCTCGCGGCCACAAGTCAACGGCCGATCGGGTTTTCAGGCGTGTTCGCAGCGTAATCAGCCCCTGTCGGAGCGGAGCCCGACAGGGGCTAGCGCTGGGGGCGGTCAGCAGCGGCGTCAGCTCGCGTAGGCGCGCAACCGGTCGGCGCGCTCGCCCTGCCGCAGCTTGGACATGACCTCGCGCTCGATCTGACGCACCCGCTCGCGGGACAGCCCGAAGTGCCGCCCGATCTGGTCGAGCGTGCGCGGCTGGCCGTCGTCGATGCCGTAACGCAGCCGGATCACGTACTGCTCGCGATCCTCCAGCGTGCCGAGCACCCGGCGCAGGTCGTCCTGCAGGATGCCGGAGATCACCGCGCTCTCGGCGTCGGTCGCCTCGGAGTCCTCGATGAAGTCGCCCAGCGGGGCGTCCTCTTCTGTGCCGACCGGCATGTCCAGGCTCACCGGGTCGCGGGCGTGGTCGAGCAGCTTGGCGATCTTTTCCTTGGGAATGCCAGACTCCTCGGCCAGCTCGGCGTGCGTGGCCTCGCGGCCGTACTGCTGGTGCAGGTCGCGCTTGATCCGGCTCAGCTTGTTGACCTGCTCGACGAGGTGGACCGGCAGCCGGATGGTGCGGCTCTGGTCCGCCATGCCGCGCGTGATGGCCTGCCGGATCCACCAGGTCGCGTAGGTGGAGAACTTGAAGCCCTTGGTGTAGTCGAACTTCTCGACGGCGCGGATCAGTCCCAGGTTGCCTTCCTGGATCAGGTCGAGCAGCGGCATGCCGCGGCCGGTGTAGCGCTTGGCCAGCGAGACGACCAGCCGCAGGTTGGCCTCGAGCAGGTGGTTCTTGGCGCGTAGCCCGTCCCGCACCAGTGCGGCCAGCTCCGAACGGCGCTTGCGGGACAGGTTCTCCTCGGTGTCGAGCATGTGCTGCGCGAAGACACCAGCCTCGATGCGCTTCGCGAGGTCGACCTCGTCCGCCGCGGTCAGCAGCGCCGTCTTTCCGATGCCGTTCAGGTACACACGGACGAGGTCGGCTGCGGGGCCTTGCGTGTCGAGGTCCGGTTCATGCTGCGGACTCGGTTGGATCGGCACCACCCTCGAGACGTCAGTAACGTCGGCCACGTCAGCCACGTCAGTCTCGATCGGCGTGTCGCGAGTCTCGCGGTCGAGCGTCTTCACGGACATGCTCAGCCTCCCCTTGCACCCTGGCAACAGGCGTGGACGGACACCCCGTCCTACGGTCCGGCCGCCTCAAGTGCCGGACACCCTGGACAACGTTGCGGTTGCTGCATTCGTTCCCGAAGCGAATAAGTTTTCTTGCTGTGTTCCCGAGAGCACCCTCAATCAAACCTGAGGTTTCGCTGAGAGTGCTGGTCGCGACGGCGATCTCCGCCTGGGCGGCGTCTTCCCCTGGTCAGTGGCCACGACTTCACTGTCCGTGACGTCGGTGGGGCGCGTCGGGTCGTTCGGTGTGTGGTGGCAGTGAAAGCGGTGAGGGTCGGCGGCATGACGCCGCTCCGCAGTGGTCGTAATACGTCCGTGATAGGGCGGCAAAGCCGTCGTCAAGCCGGGCGCGATCGTTGACACCCGTCGAATGCATGTTCGATAACTGATGTATCGGGAATGCGCTGAGCGCTATCGCCGCGCATGCGTGAGTTCGACCAACGACCATCGACCGGAGGCATCGCCATGCACCGTGCACTCGTAGGCCACGCGGACCCGCGCGCCAGCGTCGTTCGTCATGGCCGCCGATCCGGTGACGGTCCAGGTGCTGCGACCCGTGCTGGTCACGGCGGAGAGCCCGAACTCGGCGGTCGCCGGCACGTGGCCGCGGTCGATGACGTAGTCCTGGCACGTGGTCCGCGCCGTGTCGGCGGTGGGCGTTGCGCCGCTGTCGGCGGCATCGTCCCCGCTCAGGTTGCCGAGATTGCCGATCGCCAGCAGCGCGAGCACGATCAGCGCCAGCCCGGCCCATCCCCGCCGTTTCGCGGCATGTGCCGGCTCGTTCGTCGCGCTGTCGGTCATCCTCGACCACCTCCACTCAGAGATCGATGTGACCGATTGGTCCGTTACTCGCACCGGCCGTCGGCCGGGTGGGCGCGGGCGGAGTGGCGGCGATCCGGGCGTCACACCTCGACAAGCACCGTGAACGGGCCGTCGTTGACGCTGTGCAGCCGCATCATCGCGCCGAACCGTCCGGTCTCGACGGTGGCGCCGCGTGCGCGCAGCTCGGCCACCACGGCGTCGACGAGCGGTGCGGCGTGCTCGGGCCGGGCAGCCGCCGTCCAGGACGGTCGCCTGCCCTTGCGGGTGTCGCCGTACAGCGTGAACTGGCTGACCACCAGCAGGGGAGCGTCGGCTGACGCGCAGGACTCCTCGTCGCGCAGCAGCCGCAGCTCGTGCAGCTTGCGGGCCATGCGGGGTACCTGCTCGGCGGTGTCGTCGGTGCCGATGCCGAGCAGCACGAGCAGTCCCTTGCCGGTGATCTCGCCGACGACCTCGTCGTCAACGGTCACGCTTGCCTCGGTGACCCTGGTGACGACCGCCCTCATCCGGCGGCGGGCTCGGCGGGCTCGGTGTTCTGGGCGAGCACGAGCATGCCGTGCCGGACCAGCTCCCGCACGATCGGCAGCGCCGCCTCGGTCAGCCCGTCGGCGGGCTCGCCGTGGGCCGCTGCCAGCAGTTCGAGCAGGTCCGCCAGCGGCAGCGCGCCCCGGCAGCCCGCCAGCAGCGCCGTGACCAGCTCATCGACCTCGTGCTGCCAGCCGGGCCCGTCGATGCGGTGCAGTCGGCGGATCGTCGGTTGCCAGCCCTCGTCGCCCGGCGCGGAGATCTGCTCCAGCATCACCGATTCCGGCACGACGAAGCGTTGCGCGAGCAGGTCAGGGTGGCCGCGCAGCCAGCTCACCCGGTCCAGCCACGCCGCCGCCTCACCGCCGAGCGGGTCGTCGTACGCCTGGCGCAGGTCCTCGCACAGCACGGTGGGGTTGTCGACGTCGCTGCGGCGCAGCGTGACGAATCCGAAGCCGACGCCGTCCACGTTGTTCTCCGCGAACCAGTCGAGCCAGCTCGCGGCCTGCTCCCGTCCCAGCGGCGAGCGAGGGTCAATGCCCGCGTCGCGCAGCCACGTGCCGACGTACAGGCCGGGGTCGGCGATGTCGCGCTGCACGAACCAGGCGTCGACGCCGGGCGGCACCCAGCAGCTCACCCGGTCGATCCAGTCCTCGCCGTCGCGGTGCAGCCACGACGCGAGCAGGTGCCCGGTGCCGCCGGGTGTCAGGAAGCCGGGCAACTGCCGCACGACGAGCGCGCTGGCGTCGTCGCCGCCGAGGCCGGAGTCGCGGTAGGTGAAGTCG
Source organism: Actinophytocola sp. (assembly GCA_009377475.1). Lineage (GTDB taxonomy): Bacteria > Actinomycetota > Actinomycetes > Mycobacteriales > Pseudonocardiaceae > Haloechinothrix_A. The sequence continues at coordinate 23,275 of WHTY01000009.1, read as the reverse complement.
ACGCGTGCCGGGCCGACGACGAACGGCGGGTTGCACACGATCTGGTCGAACCGACGGCGCGCGACCGGGGTGAACCACTCGCCCTGCGCGAGTTCGATGTCGAGCCCGTTGAGGGCGAACGTCGCTGCTGCGAGCGCAAGCGCGCGCTCGGAGACGTCGGTCGCGGTGACCCGTTCGGCGTGCCCGCTACCGTGTAGCGCCTGCACTCCGTTGCCGGTGCCCATGTCGAGCAGCGTGCCGACCGGGCGTCGGCTCGTCGCGCGGACCAGGCTCATCGACGCCTGCCCGATGCCGAGCACGTGATCGGTCAACAGCTCGCGGTCCAGCCAGCGGCGGTGTTCCGGCTCCAGGTCGGAGATCACCCACCACGAGCTGTCCTCGTCGCCGTGCGGGCGGACGTCGAAGCCCGCGCGGACGGCGTCGCCCTCGCCGCGCAGCAGACCGGTGCTGATCGCCTCGTCGATGGTCACCGGCGCGAGGGCTTTGGCGACGTCGGTCGCGAGCTCGGCGTTGCCGAGCAGGAACAGCCGGATCATCGTGCCGAGCTCGCCCGCGTCCCGGCTTGCCCGGTACGCCAGCTCCGGTTCGTCCCTGGTGAGCGCGGCGTGGGCGAATCCGCCGATGGCGTCGAGCACGCCGTCCGCGTCGTAGCCGATGCGCAGGAACGCCTCGCGCAGTCGCGCGCAGAAGTCAGGGGAGAAGTACGGCTGGACGTGCGCCACGTTGGGCGAGTTGGGCGGCAAGTTCTGCACTGTCACGGCTGCTTATCGTGCCACTGTGCCGGGCATTCCGCCGCACAGGTGTCGTGCGATCCGACCTTCTGGGCCTGCGGTTGGCCAGCGTAGGGTGGGGAACAGCAGCGAGCGGAGGTGGCAGCTGATGAGCAGGTCCGGAGAGAGCGGCACCGGCAGTGGCGTCACTGGCGCCAGCGGCGACCCGGTGCTGATCACCGCCGCTGCCCCCTCCTACGACGACCAGCACGCCGCCCGCAAGCGCAAGTACGCGATCATGATGGGGCTGCGGTTCCCCTGCCTGATCCTGGCTGGCATCTTCTACCAGACCTGGTGGCTCGCGCTCGCGTTCATGGCGCTGTCGATTCCGCTGCCGTGGATCGCCGTGCTCATCGCCAACGACCGGCCACCGCGCAAGTCGGAGAAGGTCAACCGTTACGAGCGGCCCGCGCGGGCGCTGGAAGCCCGTGAGCACCGGGTTATCGACGGTTAAGAACCCTCACACCTGCGCGCCGTTGTTCGGATCAGATCCCGGCGGACGGTTGTCGTCACGGGCGCGCAACAGCAGGAATCCGAGACTCGCCGCGAGCGACAGTATGCCGAGCGGCGTCGCGACGGTCACCCCGATGCCGATGATGTGCGGCGCGATCAGCAGCACCAAGCCGACCACGACGAACAACGCCACGATGCCCATGCTGCGGCTCGGTTTCGGCAACGGCGGCGGCTCCGGCGGCACGAAATGCTCGTCGTCGTCATCGTCGTCGAGCGAGGAGCCGGACCGCGAGTCGGACAGCATCGTCTCGTCCCAGCCGACGTCGCTGGCGCGCCAGTCGCTTGCGGCGGGACCCGGGCGAGGGCGGCCGCCCCCGGAGCGGTCTCCTGCGGGGCCGTCGTGCCGCTCGGTGTCGGACTCGCCGCCAAGCCAGTCGTCGTCTGAGGCGTCGGAGTCTTCCGCCTCGTCGGACGGCCGCTCGTCGGCGGCCTCGGTGTCGATGCGCGCCCCAACGCCCTCGGCCTTGAGATCGGCGACGATTTCGCCGAAGATCGCGTCGACGTCGTCCTGGCCGTTGGGGTCCTTACCGCTCCTGCTCATGTGGCGCCCAGTTCGGTGCGTGGCGTGCCCGTCTTGCCGTCATGTACACGTTTCGCGAACGCCAGACTGCGCTCGAATATTTCCGGCGCGTCGTGGTCGAGCGTCGCGACATGATAACTGTCGTGCAGCACCACCTCGGTGATGTCGGTGCTGGCGACTCCCGATGCCACGATACGTGCGTTCTCCGGCTCAACGACGTGATCGATCCGCGAGCGCAGCAGCAGCATCGGCTGCCGCACCAGGTGCAGGTCGGCGCGCACCAGCCGCCACAGCTCGCCGAGGCTGGTCGCCGCGCGCAGCGGCACCCGGGTGTAGCTCAGCTCGGCGGCGCCCGGCTTGCAGATGTCGCCGCCGACCCCGGGGACCGACGGCCACAACCGGCACAGCACCGGCAGCAGCCGCGCCTCCTTGCGCCGCGTCATCACCGACGGGTTCACCAGCGTGATGCCCGCGATCGCGTCGCCGAACTCCTGCGCGAGCCGCAGCGTCAGCGTGCCGCCCATCGACTGCCCGAACACGAACACCGAGGAGCACGACGCCAGCAGCGACGTCGCCTCGTCGCGCACGCAGGTGTACCAGTCGCGCCAGGTGGTGCGGTTCATCTCCTGCCAGGTGGTGCCGTGACCCGGCAGCCGAGGCCCGCGCACCGTCAGTCCGGCGTCGGCGAGGAACTCGCCCCACGGCCGCATGCTGGCCGGGGTGCCGGTGAAGCCGTGACACAACAGCACGCCGATCTCGGACGAGCCGGAGTGGGCGAACGGCTCAGCGCCGGGCAGAACTGGCATACCGAACTCCGTCTCTCGCAACGCACACTGTGGTTCCATGTTCGCACGGACCACAGGTGTGGTGAGCCCGCGTCACGTGGGGTATCCCCGGTGTGAGATCGATCGCGCGGGCGGCGCGATCGGCTCGCTCACATTGTGCCCGCGCCACGCGAGTTCGTACGCTGATCACGCCGCGAAAGCAAGGAAGTGGGTGGGTAGTGCTCTACTGGACCTTGAAGTATGTCCTGCTGGGTCCGCTTCTGAAGCTTTTCTGGCCGACCAAGGTCACTGGCCTCGACAACATCCCGAAGACGGGCGGGGCCATCGTGGCGAGCAACCATCTCGCCGTCGTCGACTCGTTCTTCCTGCCGACGCACGTCAAGCGCCGCATCGTGTTCCTCGCCAAGAGCGAGTACTTCACCGAGCCCGGCATCAAGGGCAGGTTCAAGAAGTGGTTCTTCGCGGGCACCGGCCAGTACCCGGTCGATCGTTCGGGCGGGTCAGCCGGGCAGGCTGCGCTTGACACCGGGGTGCGGCTGCTGCGCGAGGGCAGTCTGCTCGGCGTGTACCCGGAGGGCACGCGCTCGCCGGACGGCAGGCTGCACAAGGGAAAAACCGGCATCGCGCGGATGGCGCTCCAGGCGCGGGCGCCGGTCATCCCGGTCGCGATGGTGGGCACCGAGAAGGTCAACCCGATCGGCTCGAAGATGTGGTGGCCCAAACGCATCGAGATCCACGTCGGCACGCCGCTGGACTTCTCTCGCTACGACGGCCTCGCGGGCGACCGGTTCGTCGAGCGCTCCATCGCCGACGAGGTGATGTACAACCTCATGGAGCTCTCCGGCCAGGAGTACGTCGACATCTACGCCGCGCGCGCCAAGGAACTCGCCGACGCCGAACGGGCGGGCACCCCGGTTCCGGTGCCGGTGCAGGAGCAGGCGCGCGACGCCGCACGTACCCCGGAGACCGAAGCGAGCTGAGCGGCCCCCGTCCCGCCCGCGACGGTCACGCTTCGTAAGGTTGCCTGGTGAGATTCTTCTACGACACCGAGTTCATCGAGGACGGCAGGACGATCGACCTGGTGTCCATCGGCGTCGTTGACGAACGCGGCCGCGAGTTTTACGCGGTGTCCACCGAGTTCGACCCCGACCGCGCCGGTGCGTGGGTGCGCGAGCACGTGCTGCCGCAACTGCCGCCGCCGAGCGACAAGGCGTGGCGCAGCAGGGAGCGCATCCGGCAGGACCTGCTCGACTTCGTCGGCAAGCCGCACGGCGGGGTGCAGCTCTGGGCCTGGTTTGCCGCCTACGACCACGTCGCGCTCGCGCAGCTCTGGGGCGCGATGCCCGCGCTGCCGCGGCAACTGCCGCGCTTCACCCGGGACCTGCGGCAACGCTGGGAGGACCTGGGCAAGCCGCAGTTGCCGCCGCCGCCTGCGAACGCGCACGACGCGCTCGCGGACGCGCGGCACAACCTCGCCCGGTGGCAGGTGCTCGAACAGGAACGCCGCAAACGGGGGCTGCCGGGCTAGCGAGCCGGGCTGCCCGGCTTGAGCGAGGTTGCCCGGCTTGGCGAGCCCAAGGTGCCCTTGGGTACCGGATATGTACCGAAGGGCACCTTGGGCCCGCCCCAGCGGCGCCCACCCCGTGAGCGGCGGGCTCGCCCCTCAGCAGTCAGCGGCGGGCGCGCACGGCGGCGGCGAGCCGGTCGAGTAGCCCGCTCGTGGTGTCCCAGTCCATGCAGGCGTCGGTGATGCTGCGGCCGTAGTCCAGTTCGCCGGACTTGCCCAGCGTGAGGTCCTGGCGGCCGGGCGAGAGGAAGCTCTCCAGCATGAGGCCGGTGATGCCGCGCTCGCCCGCCGCGATCCGCTCGGCGATCTCGCCAGTCAGCTCGGCCTGCCGGACGTGGTCCTTGCCGCTGTTGCCGTGGCTGGCGTCGATGATCACCCGCTCCGGCAGGCCCGCCTTGGCCAGCCGCGCGAGGGTGTCGGCGACGGTGGCGGCGTCGTGGTTCGGGCCTGCCGCGCTGCCGCGCAGGATGACGTGGCAGTCGGCGTTGCCGGACGTCGTCAGCAGCGCGGCGAGGCCGTCGTCGTTGATGCCGGGGAAGACGTGGCTGGCCGCTGCCGCGCGGGTGGCGTCGACGGCGACCTGGACGTCGCCCTCGGTGGAGTTCTTGATGCCGATCGGCATGGACAACCCGCTGCACAGCTGCCGGTGCACCTGACTCGCGGCGGTGCGCGCACCGATGGAGCCCCAGCTGACGGCGTCGGCGATGAACTGCGGAGTGATCGGGTCGAGGAACTCGCAGCCGACCGGCAGGCCGATCTCGGAGATGTCCAGCAGCAGCTTGCGCGCGATGCGCAGGCCCCGGTTGACGGCGAAGCTGCCGTCGAGGTCGGGATCGTTGATCAGGCCCTTCCAGCCCAGCGTGGTGCGCGGCTTCTCGAAGTACACCCGCATCACGACGTGCAGGTCGTCGTGCAGCCGCTCGGCCTGGACGGCGAGCTTGCGCGCGTAGTCGATGGCGGCGTCCGGGTCGTGCACCGAGCACGGCCCGACAACGACGAGCAGCCGGTCGTCGGCGCCGTTGAGGACGTCGACGGTGTCGGTCCTGCCCTGGCTGACGGTCTTCGCGGCGGCGGGCGCCAGCGGGAACTCCTGGCGCAGCAGCGCGGGCGACAGCAACGGGCTGACGCCGGTGACTCGTTGGTTGTGCAACTCCAGGGCGGACGCGTCGCCGCTGCCTGCGGTGGGCGGCATGGTGTCTTCCTTTCTCCAAGCCGCCCCGGGCGTTCCGAGCCGGCTTGTGGTTCCGGCTCGGGGTGAGAGGTCAGCGCACGGTTCGGCTGCCGGTCCCACCCAGGGCCGGCTCGCTAAACCAGAAATAACGCCGCATGGGCCACACCCTAACAGCTCCCGGTGCGGGTCCCCGCCGGGATGCCGCGGTTCGCGCCGGGGTGGCTGCACCGATCAAGTTGTCGTGACTAGGCTGAACGTGGCTATGTGACGCCTGGCACAGGCTCACTGCGGGTGAGGGTCGTGATCGACGGGACATGCCGGCGTGAATAGCCCGACTTTGAACGAGACAGGAGGACTAGATGCGTGTTGGCTTGCTGACCGGCGGCGGTGACTGCCCTGGACTGAACGCGGTGATCAGGGCGGTGGTGCGCAAGGGGATCGAAGTGCACGACTGGGACCTTGCCGGTTTCCGCAACGGCTGGCAGGGTCCGATGACCGGCGACAGCAGGCCACTCGGACTGGACGACGTCGACGACATCCTCGCGCGCGGCGGCACCATCCTCGGCTCATCGCGCACCAACCCGTACAAAGAGGACGGCGGTCCCGACGCGATCAAGAAAGTGATGGCCGAGCAGGGCGTCGACGCGCTGGTCGCCATCGGCGGCGAGGACACCCTTGGCGTGGCGAACCGGCTCACCAAGGACGGAGTCAACGTCGTCGGCGTGCCGAAGACCATCGACAACGACCTCGACGCCACCGACTACACCTTCGGCTTCGACACCGCCGTGCACATCGCCACCGAGGCCATCGACCGGCTGCGCACCACGGCGGAGTCGCACCACCGCGCGCTGGTCGTCGAGGTGATGGGCAGGCACGCGGGCTGGATCGCGCTGCACTCCGGCCTCGCGGGCGGCGCGAACGTCATCCTGGTGCCGGAGCGCGAGTTCGACGTAGAGCAGGTCGTCGCGTGGGTGGAGCGCCGGTTCGAGCGGATGTACGCGCCGATCATCGTGGTCGCCGAGGGCGCGGTGCCGGTGGGCGGTGCCGAGGTGCTGCACTCCGGCGAGCGCGACGCCTTCGGCCACGTCCGGCTCGGCGGCGTCGGCCAGTGGCTCGCGGAGGAGATCGCGGACCGCACCGGCAAGGAGTCCCGCGCGGTGGTGCTCGGCCACACGCAGCGCGGCGGCACGCCGACCGCCTACGACCGGGTGCTGGCGACCCGGTTCGGGCTGCAGGCCGTCGACGCCGTCGCCGATGGCGACTTCGGCACCATGGTGGCGCTGCGCGGCACCGATATCGTCAGGGTGAAACTCTCCGACGCCACCGCGAAGCTCAAGACGGTGCCGGAGGATCGTTACGCCGAGGCCCAGGTGTTCTTCGGCTGAGCACCGGGAGGGCTATTCACAAGTCACTCGGCGGGGCCGCCCGGAGGGTGGCTCGCGACGAGTGACTGCCGGTGAGAGAGAAGCTCCAGGTGAGATGTCCGTCGTGAATAGCCCGACTGATGAATAGGACACGGCCGATCCCGGGGCCGAGTGAGCACCGTCGCGCCGGTAACCTTCGGCGCGTGTCCATGGGAAGTGCTGCGTCGATGACAAGCTGGCGGCCGAGCAAGACGGTTCCGGTTCCGGTGACCACCTTGATCGCGCGCGCGGATGGCCGTCTCATCCCCGCCGCCGGCGCCGACCCCATCGACGAGACCACGGTGACCGGCGCGGCGTTGCGCGCGCAGCAGGTGCGGCCCGGCGACCTGTTCGCCGCGCTGCCGGGCGCCCGCGCGCACGGCGCCGACTTCGTGGACCAGGCGATCGCCGCGGGCGCGGCGGCGGTGCTCACCGACCCGGACGGCGCGGCGCGGCCCCGCCTGACCGACGCCGAGGTCCCGCTGCTGGTCCACGACGACCCGCGCGGGGTGCTCGGCGAGATCGCCGCGTGGATCTACGGCGAGCCGTCGCTCGAGGTCGCGGTGCTCGGCATCACCGGCACCTCCGGCAAGACGACGACGGCGTACCTGGTCGAGTCCGGGCTGCGCGCGGCTGGCAGGGCCACCGGGCTGATCGGCACGGTGGAGACCCGCATCGCGGGGGAGCGGCTGGCCAGCGCGTTCACCACGCCGGAGGCGCCCGACCTGCAGGCGATGTTCGCGCTGATGGCCGAGCGGGGCGTCACCCACGTTCCGATGGAGGTCTCCAGCCACGCGCTCTCCCTCGGCAGGGTCAACGGCACCCGGTTCACCGTCGGCGCGTTCACCAACCTCTCGCAGGACCACCTCGACTTCCACCGCGACATGGAGGAGTACTTCGCGGCGAAGTCGCTGCTGTTCGACGGCCGCTCCACCACGGAGGTCGTCGTCATCGACACCGCGTGGGGCCAGACGCTGGTCACGCCGCAGACGATCACTGTCGCGCTGGACGCGGGCACCGGGGCAGCCTGGACCGCGAGCGACCTCGGCTCGACGCCGACCGGGCAGCAGTCGTTCACGCTGCACGGGCCCGACGGGCTGACCATCCCCACCACGCTGCCGCTGCCGGGCGAGTTCAACGTTGTCAACGCGCTGCTCGCGGCCGCGATCCTCGACGTCACCGGCGTCGGACCCGACGAGATCGCCGCCGGGCTGTCATCGGTGCAGGTGCCGGGCAGGATGGAGCGTGTCAACGAGGGCCAGGGGTTCACCGCCGTCGTGGACTACGCGCACAAACCCGCCGCCGTGGCGCTCGCGCTGGACGCGCTGCGCGGGCAGACCGAGGGCAAGGTCATCACCGTGCTCGGCTGCGGCGGCGACCGCGACGTCGGCAAGCGCCCGCTGATGGGCGAGGCCGCCATCCGCCGCAGCAACGTGCTGATCGTCACCGACGACAACCCCCGCAGCGAGGATCCCGCCGAGATCAGGGCGGCGATGCTGTCCGGCGCGAAAGCGGTCGCGCCGGGCCTCGGCGGGGAGATCGTCGAGATCGGCGACCGTAAGGAGGCCATCCGGCACGCCGTGTCGCTGGCCGCGCCGGGCGACGCCGTGCTCATCGCGGGCAAGGGCCACGAGACCGGCCAGGACGTCGCCGGGGTGGTGCACCCGTTCTCAGACCGTGACGAACTGGCCGCCGCGCTGCGCGCCGAGGTGGAAGGAGCCCGGCTGTGATCCGCATGAGCCTTGCGCGGCTCGCCGAGATCGTCGGCGGCACGCTGCACAACAGCGACGGCAGCGAGACCATCACCGCGGGTGTCGAGTTCGACTCAAGGAAGCTCGCGGCTGGCGGGCTGTTCGTCGCGCTGCCAGGGGAGCGGGTCGACGGACATGACTTCGCGGCGGGCGCGGTGGCCTCCGGCGCGGCCGGGGTGCTCGCCGCCCGCCCGGTCGACGCCCCCGCCGTGCTGGTGCCGCCGTTGCCGCCCGGCGCGGCCAACGCGGGCTCGGTCGCGCTCGCCGGGGACACCGACGGCTCCGGCGCGGCCGTGCTCGCCGCGCTGGGCGCGCTCGCCAGGCACGTGGTCGGCGAGCTGGCCAAGACCGGGCTCGCCGTCGTCGGCGTGACCGGATCCTCCGGCAAGACGTCCACAAAGGACATCATCGCGCAGCTCCTTGAGCCGATGGGCCCGACAGTGGCCCCGCCAGGGTCGTTCAACAACGAGCTGGGCCACCCGTGGACCGCGCTGCTGGCCGACGCCGAGACCCGGCACCTGGTGCTTGAGCTGTCCGCGCGCGGACCGGGCCACATCGCCGAGCTGGCGCGGATCGCGCCGCCCAGCGTGGGCGTGGTGCTCAACGTCGGCAGCGCGCACGTCGGGGAGTTCGGCTACCGCGAGGGCATCGCCGCCGCCAAGGGCGAGCTGGTCGAGGCGCTGCCGCACGCCGAAGACGGCGGCGTGGCCGTACTCAACGCCGACGACCCGCTGGTCGCCGCGATGGCCGAGCGGACGACCGCCAAGATCGTGCGGGTCGGGGAGTCGCCCGACGCCGACGTGCGCGCGGTCGACGTCCGGCTGGACGAGCTGGCGCGGGCGTCGTTCCGGCTGGTCAGCGCCCACGGCGAGACCGAAGTGACGCTGGGGCTGCACGGCGAGCACCACGTCGGCAACGCGCTCGCGGCGGCGGCCGTGGCGCTGGAGCTTGGCGCGTCGGTCACCGACGTCGGCGCGCGGTTGAGCGCCGTCGAGCGCCGCTCCGAACGCCGGATGCACGTCACCACCCGCGACGACGGCTTGGTCGTGCTCAACGACTCCTACAACGCCAACCCGGAGTCCATGCGAGCCGCGCTGAAGGCGCTCGCGTCGATCAGCAGGGACCGGCGGTCCTGGGCGGTGCTTGGCGAGATGGCCGAGCTGGGCGCGGACAGCGTCACCGCCCACGACGAGATCGGCAGGCTCGCGGTGCGGCTCAACATCAACCGGCTCGTCGTGGTGGGGGAGCGGGCAGCCGCGATGCACCACGGCGCGTGCCACGAGGGCTCGTGGGGCGACGAGTCGATGCTCGTCGCCGACGCCGCCGAGGCTATCGCCGTGCTCACAGCCGAGGCGGGGTCCGATGACGCCGTGTTGGTCAAGGCGTCTAAGGTGGCCGAACTTTGGCGGGTCGCGGACGCGCTGCTCGGGGCGGAGCAGGCTGCCGCGACCGCTGGCACGGTCGGCACAGGGAAACAGGATGGTGGTAACGCGTGATCAGCATTCTGATCGCCGCTTCGGTTGGTCTGCTCGTCTCGATTCTGCTCACGCCGTACCTCATCCGGGTGTTCGCCAGGCAGGGCTTCGGCCAGGAGATCAGGGAGGAGGGACCTGAGGGGCACCGCTCCAAGCGCGGCACGCCGACCATGGGCGGTGTGGCGATCATCGTGGCGATGGTCGTCGGCTACTTCACCGCGCACCTGTTGCGGCTCGCGCTCTCCGAGGGCAGCGGGCCGTCTGCGTCCGGTCTCGTGGTGCTGTATCTCGCGGTCGGGCTCGGCGCTGTCGGGTTCCTCGATGACTTCATCAAGATCCGCAAACAGCGCAACCTCGGTCTGAACAAGACGTCCAAACTGGTCGGCCAGCTCGTCGTCGCGGTCACCTTCGCGATCCTGGCGATCAACTTCGCCGACGAGAACGGCCTCACGCCCGCGTCGCTGCAACTGTCCTATGTGCGCGACCTCGCGCTGATCACCTTCCCGGTGCCGGTGTTCATCGTCTTCTGCTACCTGCTGATCTCGGCGTGGTCGAACGCGGTGAACTTCACCGACGGCCTCGACGGGCTCGCGGGCGGCGCCGCCGCGATGGTGCTCGGCACCTACGTCGTGATCTCGTTCTGGCAGGCCAGGCTGTCGTGCACCCCGACGCCGCAGGACGCCTGCTACCACGTGCGCGACCCGCTTGACCTCGCCGTCGTCGCCGCCGCCGCGACCGGCGCGTGTATCGGCTTCCTGTGGTGGAACGCCGCTCCCGCGAAGATCTTCATGGGCGACACCGGCTCGCTCGCGCTCGGCGGCCTCGTCGCAGGGCTGTCGGTGACCACCCGCACGGAGTTGCTGGCTATCGTCATCGGCGGGCTGTTCGTGGTGGAGATGGTCTCGGTGGTCGTCCAGATCGCGGTGTTCCGCACGACCCGGCGCAGGCTGTTCCGCATGGCGCCGTTCCATCACCACTTCGAGCTGGCCGGCTGGGCGGAAACCACCGTCATCATCCGGTTCTGGCTGCTCGCCGGGATCTGCTGCATGTTCGGGCTCGGGCTGTTCTACAGCGAGCAGCTCTCGTTCGTGGGAGGCTAGGTGGACCTGCGCGGTCGTGCGGTGCTCGTCGCGGGGGCTGGCGTGACGGGACGCTCCGTGGTCACCACACTCTGCGAGGCAGGCGCGCGGGTCACGGTCACCGACGCCAACGCAGACCGCCTCGCCGCGCTGGCCGACACCCCGGCGCATGTCGAACGCGGCCTCATCACGCCACCTGACGGCACCGAGCTGGTTGTGACCAGCCCCGGCTGGCGGCCAGACTCGCCGCTGCTCGCCGCTGCCGCCGCCGAGGGCATCGAGGTGATCGGCGACGTCGAGCTGGCCTGGCGCATCGGCCGCGAACGATCGACGCCGCCGGTGTGGCTCGCGGTCACCGGCACCAACGGCAAGACCACCACCGTCGGGATGCTCGCCGCGATGCTGCGCGCGGCCGGGGCCAACGCCGTGGCCTGCGGCAACGTCGGCTTCGCCGTGCTCGACGCGGTGCACGCCGGCTACGAGGCGCTCGCGGTGGAGCTCTCCAGCTTCCAGCTGCACTGGTCGAACAGCCTCGCGCCGCGCGCGTCCGTCGTGCTCAACGTCGCGGAGGACCACCTCGACTGGCACGGCGACCTCGACGCCTACGCCGCAGCCAAGGGCACGTTGCACGCCGCGACCCAGGTCGCCGTCGCCAACGCCGATGACGCGATCTCGACGCGGCTGGTCGCCGACCACGCTGACCCCGACGCGCAGTGGGTCGGCTTCACCATCGGCAAGCCGAAGCCCGGCCAGCTCGGCGTCGTCGACGGCATGCTGGTCGACGCCGCGTTCTCCGACGAGCCGGTCGCGCTCGCCGCCATCGCGGACGTGCGGCCCGAGGGCGACCACAACGTCGCGAACGCGCTGGCAGCCGCCGCGCTTGCCCGCGCCTACGGCGTCGCCCCGGAAGCCGTCCGCGACGGGCTGCGCGCCTTCACGCCGGGGGAGCACCGCGCCGCCGAGGTGGCAACGGTCGCCGGGGTGCGCTACGTCAACGACTCCAAGGCGACCAACCCGCACGCGGCGTCCGGCTCGCTGCTGTCCTACGAGCACGTGGTCTGGATCGCCGGCGGCCAGCTCAAGGGCGCCGAGGTGGACTCGCTGGTCGCCGCTGCCGCCGATCGGCTGCGCGGCGTCGTGCTGCTTGGGGCCGACGCGGATGTGATCGGCGACGCGGTTTCCCGACACGCGCCGGATGTCCCCATGACCACGCTCGGTTCGGGTGACGATGACCCCATGGTTGCGGCGGTGAGCGCGGCGAGCGCATGGGCACGACCGGGTGACGTCGTGCTGCTCGCCCCTGCCGCTGCTTCGCTGGACATGTTCCGCGACTACGCCCACCGTGGTGAGGCGTTCGCTGCCGCGGTGCGTGCCCTTGCGGGGGAGTCGGATGGCAGCGATTGAGCAGGTTGCGCAAGCTGGCGGACGGACCAGACGCCGCACGGTGGCTCGACAAGCACCGACGACGTCCGGCGCGCCGCGCACCAGGTCGCGGCAGGGCCCATCCCGGCGCGGCGGCAACGACGGGCTCGCCGGCAAGCTGACCGCGCTGCGCACCGCGCTGACGGCGTGGCTGTCCCGGCCGCTCGCGTCGTTCCACCTCGTGCTGGCGCTGTGCGGGATGCTCACCGTGATCGGCACGGTGATGGTGCTCTCGGCGTCCTCGGTCGAGTCGACCTACCTCACCGAGGGCGCGACGGCGTACTCGCTTTTCAAGAAGCACATCGTGTTCCTGCTGGTCGGCATGGTGGTGTTCTGGGTAGCGCTGCGGCTGCCGCTGCGGGTGATCAGGGGGTCGTCCAGCACGCTGCTGTTCGTGTCGCTCGCGCTGCTGGTGACCGTGCTGACCCCACTGGGCTCGGTCGTCAACGGCTCGCAGGGCTGGATCGTCGTCGGCGGGTTCTCGCTGCAGCCGGTGGAGATCGCCAAGGTGGCGCTCGCGCTGTGGGGCGCGCACATCCTCGTGCTGAAGGCGCGGTTGGCGCATCTGTGGCGGCACGTGCTTGTGCCGCTGGTGCCGGTGGCGCTGGTGATGTTCGCGCTGCTGATGGCTCAGCCGGACCTCGGCGGCACCATCAGCCTCGGCGTCGTGCTCGTCGCGCTGCTGTGGTTCGGCGGCGCGCCACGCGGGCTGTTCGCCGCCGTGATCGCGGGCGGTCTCGCCGGGGTGGTTGGGCTGGCGCTGGTCGCGGACTACCGGCTCGCCAGGGTGCTGTCGTTCCTCTCCCCGGCGAACGACGCCGCTGGCGCCGGTTACCAGGCACAGCAGGCGCAGTACGCGCTCGCCGACGGCGGGCTGTTCGGCACCGGGCTCGGCCAGGGCGGCTCGAAGTGGCACTACCTGCCCAACGTGCACCACGACTTCATCTTCGCGCTGATCGGGGAGGAGCTGGGCTTCCTCGGCTGCACCGTCGTGATCGCGCTGTTCGCCGGGGTGGCGATCGTCGGGCTGCGCATCGCCACCCGCAACGTCGACCCGTGGATCAGGGTCGTCGCCGGCAGCCTGACGGTGTGGCTGGTCTCGCAGGCCGCCATCAACATCGGCTACGTCGCCGGGTTGCTCCCCGTCACCGGTGTCACGCTACCGTTGATTTCGTACGGCGGTACCTCGTTGGTGGTCACGTTGGGGCAGTTCGGCATCCTGGCGAACTGCGCGCGGCACGAGCCGGAGGCGGTCGCCGCGTTGCGGACCCAGGGACCAGGCAAGTTCGGCACGATCCTGCGGCTGCGCCCGCCGGAGCCCTACCGGCCCCGGTCGAAGCCAGCGGGGAGCAGGCAGCAGCCGAGGCGCGGCAGGCCACCGGCGCGTAACGCGGCTGCGACCCGGAGCCGCACCCAGGCGCGCCAGAGCAGGGCCGTGCGGGGCAGGCAGCCACGACGTGGAGGACGACGACAGTGAACTCAGTGACCGTCACGGAACCGACGGTTGTGGTGGCCGGTGGCGGGACGGCGGGGCACATCGAGCCCGCGCTCGCGCTGGCGGACGCGGTGCTGCGGCTGCGGCCGGGCGCGCGCGTCGTCGCGCTCGGCACCGAGCGCGGCCTGGAGAGCACGCTGGTGCCCGCGCGCGGGTACGAGCTCGAGCTGGTGCCGCCGGTGCCGCTGCCGCGCAAGCTCACCCCTGAGCTGCTGCGGATGCCGGGCAAGGTGCGCGGGTCGGTGAAGCGCACCAGGGAGGTGCTTGAGCGCGTCGGCGCGGACGTCGTCGTCGGCTTCGGCGGCTACGTGTCGCTGTCGGCGTACCTCGCGGCGCGCGGCAGGGTGCCGATCTTCGTGCACGAGGCGAACCGGCACGCCGGGCTGGCGAACAAGGTCGGCGCCCGCTTCGCCGAGCGGGTGTTCGGCGCGGCCGACGGCACGCCGCTGCCGAAGGCGGAGACCATCGGCATCCCGTTGCGGCGCAGCATCACCGCACTGGACCGCGAGGCGCTGCGCAAGGATGCCCGCGCCGAGTTCGGGCTCGACCCCGACGCGCCGACGCTGCTGGTGTTCGGCGGCTCGCAGGGCGCGCGCTCGCTCAACGACGCCGTGTCCGGGGCCGCGCGGGAGCTCTCCGAGGCGGGCATCGGCGTGCTGCACGCGCACGGCCCGAAGAACACCCTCGCGGTGCGGGAGTTCTCCGGCGCGCCGCCGTACGTGCCGGTGCCGTATCTGGACCGGATGGACCTCGCCTACGCCGCTGCCGACGCCGTGCTGTGCCGGTCAGGCGCGATGACGGTGGCCGAGGTGTCCGCAGTCGGGCTGCCCGCCGTGTTCGTGCCGCTGCCGCACGGCAACGGCGAGCAGGCGCTCAATGCCGCCCCCGCCGTGAAGGCGGGCGCCGCCGTGATGGTGGACGACGCACGGTTGACACCGGACTGGGTTGTTGAGCACGTCATCCCGATGGTGTCCGATAGGTCGCGGTTGGCCACAATGAGTGCCGCTGCGGTTGGTCTCGGGCACCGGGAGGCCGACGAAGTGCTCGCCAAGATCGTGCTGGAGGCATGCGGTGGCTGACAACGACGTTCCGGATGTGCTGGGCCGTGCGCATCTGATCGGCATCGGCGGCGCGGGGATGAGTGGTATCGCGCGCATCCTGCTCGCCCGTGGGGCCGAGGTGTCCGGGTCGGACGCCAAGGATTCCCGGAGCTTTCTCACGCTGCGCGCCCAGGGGGCGGAGATCGCCGTCGGGCAGCGCGCGGAGAACATCGACGCGCTGGCGGAGCCGCCGTCCTCGGTGATCGTCTCGACGGCGATCCGCGACACCAACCCGGAGCTGGCGCGCGCTCGCGAACTGGGCGTCCCGGTGCTGCACCGCGCCGAGGCGCTGGCCGGGCTGATGACCGGCGACACCGTGGCGTGCATCGCGGGCACCCACGGCAAGACGTCGACGACGTCGATGCTGACGGTGGCGTTGCAGCACTGCCGCCTCGACCCGTCGTTCGCCATCGGCGGCGACCTGAACGAGTCCGGCGCGAACGCCCACCACGGCAGCGGTGAGATGTTCGTCGCCGAGGCGGACGAGAGCGACGGCTCGTTCCTCGCGTTCCAGCCGACGGTCGCGGTGATCACCAACATCGAGCCTGACCACCTCGACCACCACGGCACCGCCGACGCCTACTCGTCGGTGTTCACCGAGTTCGTCCGCCGCATCACGCCCGGCGGCGTGCTGATCGCGTGCTGCGACGACGCGGCCGCCGATGAGCTGGCCACCCGGGCCGCCGCCGACGGTCTGCTCGCCGATGGTGTGCGGGTGCGCCGCTACGGCCGCACCGCCACGGGTGACGACGACGTGCGGGTGCTGGACTACACGCCGCTGCCGGAGGACGGCGGCGTGGTGCGGGTCGCGCTGCGCGGCGCCGAGACCGACATCAGGGTGGCGGTGCCGGGCGAACACATGGCGTTCAACGCGATCGCCGCGCTGCTCGCCGGGGAGGAGCTGGGCGCACCGGCGGAATGCCTCGCCGAGGGCGTAGCCGCGTTCGGCGGGGTGCGCAGGCGGTTCGAGTTCAAGGGTCGCTCCGGCGAGGTGCGGGTCTACGACGACTACGCCCACCACCCGACCGAGGTGGCGGCGCAGCTGCGGGCGGTGCGGCATTCGGCGGGCGATGGCAGGGTCGTCGTGGTGTTCCAGCCGCACCTGTACTCGCGCACCAAGGCGTTCGCCGCCGAGTTCGCCGACGCGCTTGGCCTGGCCGACGAGGTCGTGGTCCTCGACGTCTTCGGCGCGCGTGAGGAACCGGAGCCGGGCGTGTCCGGCGCGACGATCGCCGACCGTGTCACCGGGGCGAAGTGCCACTACGAGCCCGCGTTCGACCGGGCGGCCACCCTCGTGGCGGGTCTCGCGCGGCCGGGTGATCTGCTGGTCACCATGGGCGCGGGCGATGTCACTCAGTTGGGCCCGGAGATCATCAGGGAGCTGGACGGCAGAGGCAGCGCGGCGACCTCGGGGGAGTAGCGGGTGACCCCGACACAGCAGAAACGGCGGGGGAAGCGTGACACGCGCTCGATGCGTGGCAGGCGGCCGGACACCGCCCGCTCGGCCACCGCGAAACGGCCGCGCGGGCGCAAGGTCAGCTGGAAGATCCTGCGCAGGCGTGTCATGGCCGTGCTGGCCGTGCTCGCGGTCATCGGCCTCGGCGCGGCGCTGCTGTTCACCCCGCTCATCGGGGCAAGCCGGGTCGAGGTCACCGGAATCAACCGGATCGACCGCGAGGACGTCGTCGCGCTGGCCGCCATCCCGATGCAGCGGTCGCTGCTGCGGATCGACACCGACGCCGCCGAACGGGCGGTGGCGACGTTGCCGCAGGTGGCGAGCGTGTCGGTGTCGCGGTCGCTGCCGTCCACGGTGCGGATCAAGGTCACCGAGCGCACGCCGATCGCGTACTTCGTCGCCTACGACGGCGTCCGGCTCGTCGACCGGGAGGGCGTGCCATTCCATCGGGCGAGTGCGCGGCCAAAGAAGCTGCCGGAGCTGCACGTGGACACCGTCGCCACCGACGATCCCGCGGCTCGCGCCGCCACGGCGGTGCTGACCGGCATCCCGGACCAGCTCGCGGGCCGCGTGGCCACCGTGACGGCGGAGAGCCCGGTCGACGTGGAGCTTCGGCTGCGCGGCGGCAAGGTCGTCCAGTGGGGCGACGCCGAGCAGATCGACCGCAAGTCGGGGGTGCTGGCCGCGCTGCTCACCCGGCCGGGCAAGGTGTACGACGTGTCGAGCCCGGAACTGCCAACGGTGTCGGGATAGCGGAACGCAGCCCGTCAGCAGTCTGCAATAATAGCCATATCGGCTACTATTGCAGTGTGTTAGGCGGTGGATCGTGGCGTTTCTGGAGATTGCCGACGTTGCCGCTGACCAGTGGGGCTTGGTGACGACCGCCCAAGCCCGCCGTTCCGGCACGAGCCCGCAGACGATCGCCAAGCTGGCGAACCGTGGCGCTCTCGAGCGAATCGCCCACGGCGTGTACCGGTTTGCGGGCACTCCTCCCGATGCTCGTGACGAACTGCGGGCAGCGTGGCTGGCCCTCGACCCGGAGCACTTCGTGGCCGAACGGCTCCCAACCGAGTCACTTGAAGTGGTATCGCACCGATCCGCGGCGCGGCTGTGGCAGCTCGGCGACACCGATGCTGACCGGCATGAGTTCACCGTCGGGACCCGGCGTCAGAGCCGCAGGCCAGACGTCCGGTTCCACCGAGGCCAACTGCGACGCACCGACTGGACAGTCGTGGACGGACTCCCGGTCACCTCCGTCCCGCGCACCATCGCCGACCTCGCTGCCGGACACATCGACGGTGGTCACCTAGCCGGGATCGTGCGCGATGCCGTGGTCCGCCAGCACGTCGACGTCGAGGTGCTGATCGAAACGCTTCGGCCGTACGCCCGCTTCTACGGCGCCCAGGGCGATGACGGCGAGTCCCTGCTGAGTGACAGTCCATGGGTTCTGAAAGGTGGCGCCGGACTGCTCATCCGGCTCCCCGGCGCGCGGTACAGCCGGGACATCGATCTGCTCTACTCCAGCGAACTCAACGTGCGGGAAGCGCTGACCGAACTGCGATCAATGGCGGAGTCCGCGAGAGGCGACCACCTGACCTTCGTGGTGGATGACCCCGTCGTTCACGACGGCGACCAGGCGCTCGCCACGGTCGGGGTTACGGGTTACACCGGTGCCACGCGGTTCGACCGGTTCGCGATCGACTTGTCCACCCGCGAGCACGTTGTCGCCCGGCCCGAGCGGCTTCGCCCCGAACCGATCGTCGACATCCCTGGAATGCCGCCCTTGCCCGAGTTCACGTTGTATCCGCTGCCGGATCAGGTCGCCGACAAGATCTGCGCCATGTACGCCGCGTACGGCAGTCGTGGCACGCCGTCCACTCGGTACCGCGACTTGGTCGACCTGGTTCTGATCATCACCACGTCGTCGCTGGAAGCGGAGGCCACGGCACGTGCGCTCCGGCTCGAAGCGCAACGTTGCAGCATGGTCTTGCCCGCATCATTACGCATGCCTGGCGCGCAATGGCGGTCCGGATACGCCGCGATCGCCCGCGACAGCACGCTCGCCGCCGAATATCGCAGCATCGACGACGCTCTCGGACTCGCAGGTCGCTGTATTGACCCGCTCCTGGCGAGTGAACGCGTCCACAACGGACGCTGGAATCCGCACACCCTCGCGTGGGAGCGCTGGCTACGAACAGCGGATGGGATGTCGACCTCGTTGGTGATCTTGGTGGGGTGGGGATCACAAACCCCACGACACGCGGCGTGGCTGCTGGATTCGGCGCGACGTGGTGCTTACCGTCCAGAGGCAAGGCGGAAGTTGACATAACTCTAACTCTCATGTAGAGATTTAGGGTTTTCGGGGAAGCAATCACCCGATACGGGCAACTCTTGCCGGTGTCACACCTTGCAGTAGCTCACGATCAGGAAGGCGGACCCGATGACGCCCCCGCACAACTACCTCGCGGTGATCAAGGTGGTCGGAATCGGCGGCGGCGGCGTGAACGCCGTGAACCGCATGATCGAGGTCGGCCTCAAGGGTGTCGAGTTCATCGCGGTGAACACCGACGCGCAGGCCCTGCTGATGTCCGACGCCGACGTCAAACTGGACATCGGCAGGGAGCTCACCCGTGGTCTCGGTGCCGGAGCGGCGCCGGACGTGGGCGAGCGGGCAGCCGAGGACCACCGGGACGAGATCGAAGAGGTACTCAAGGGCGCCGACATGGTGTTCGTGACCGCTGGCGAGGGCGGCGGCACCGGCACCGGCGGCGCGCCGGTCGTCGCGCAGGTCGCCCGCAAGCTCGGCGCGCTGACCATCGGCGTCGTGACGCGGCCGTTCTCGTTCGAGGGCAAGCGCAGGGGCAAACAGGCAGAGGACGGCATCCAGCAGTTGCGCAACGAGTGCGACACGCTGATCGTCATCCCGAACGACCGGCTGCTGCAGCTCGGCGACATCGGTGTCTCGCTGATGGACGCCTTCCGCTCCGCCGACGAGGTGTTGCTCTCCGGTGTGCAGGGCATCACCGACCTGATCACAACCCCCGGTCTGATCAACCTGGACTTCGCCGACGTCAAGAGCGTGATGTCCGGGGCGGGCAGCGCGCTGATGGGCATTGGCTCGTCGCGGGGCGAGGGCAGGGCGGTGCAAGCCGCCGAGAAAGCCATCAACTCGCCGCTGCTGGAAGCCTCCATGGACGGCGCGCATGGCGCGCTGCTATCCATCGCGGGCGGCTCCGACCTCGGGCTGTTCGAGATCAACGAGGCGGCGTCTCTGGTGCAGGAAGCGGCGCACCCCGAGGCCAACATCATCTTCGGCACCATCATCGACGACTCGCTCGGTGACGAGGTGCGCGTGACCGTGATAGCGGCCGGGTTCGACGCGGGCGCACCAACGCACAAGAAGCTCGACCCGCCCACGGTCGGCTCCCGCGAGTCCACCGCGTCGGCCGAGGCGGGCTCGATCGGCGGCAGCGGCGCGGCTGCCGCTGGCGGTGGACCGGACCGCTCGGCCGGTCAGCAGCCCAGCCAGCCGCCGTCCAACCCGACGCCAGGTGTCCCACGGCGGGAGCAGCCGTTGCCACCGCAGGGCGCCGGCGGCGCGCAGAGCGCGAACGCGGGTGGCTACTCGCGCGGCGCCCCGCCGCAGGCGAACCGGGGCGGCGGCATGGGCGTGCCACCGAGCCGAGGTAGCCTGCCGAACCGCGCCGTTCCGGTCGACGACACCGATGACGACGAGGTCGACGTCCCCCCGTTCATGCGCCGCTGAGCGCTCCCCGCGCACACGGCCCGGAGCATGCCGCACCCGACCCGGCATCCGGGCCGTGTGCGACGTCCGGGTTGTCTCCCGGCTTCGCCAGGGATTTTGCACGATAGGCGACCCCTAGGCGCCTGTTTGTCCGGTTCGAGCGGCAATTTCCCTGGCGAAGCGTGGTCGGGTCGACAGCACGGACTCACGCCAAGGACGCCCGCGCCGTGTGCGACGCTAGGGCGGGTTCCGGTGCGGCCGGACGGCAATGGCTACCACGGGGCTACAACGGGGCGACGACGGGAGGACAGGCAGGGTGCGGATTCGTCGGGTGGTCACCACACGCGCTGGCGGCCAATCACGCCCGCCGTACGACTCGTTCAACCTCGGTGACCACGTCGGCGACGACGCGGCCGCCGTCGCGGCCAACCGCGTCCGGCTGGCCAGCGAGCTCGACGTCGATGAGTTGCGGTTCGTCTGGATGGAACAGGTGCACGGCCGCACCGTCGGCGTCGTGAACGGACCCGTCACCGAGCCCGTGGCAGCCACCGACGCGTTGGTGACCGCGACGCCGGGACTCGCGCTCGCCGTGCTGGTCGCGGACTGCGTCCCGGTGCTGCTGGGCGATCCCGCCGCCGGGGTCGTCGCCGCCGTGCACGCGGGCAGGGTCGGCTGCCGCGTCGGCGTGGTGCCCGCCGCCGTCAAAGCCATGATCGAACTCGGCGCTGATCCGGCAAGGATGGAGGCACTGCTGGGTCCGGCAATCTGCGGTGGGTGCTACGAGGTGCCGCCCGAGATGGCCGCCGACGTCGCCACCCACCTGCCGGGCAGTGCGACCAAGACTCGCTCCGGCACCAGCGGCATCGACCTGCGGGCCGGGCTGTGGGAGCAGCTTGCCGACCTCGGCGTCGGCAAGGTCGGCGTCGACCCCCGCTGCACCGTGGAGGACGACACGCTGTTCAGCTACCGGCGCGACGGCACGACCGGCAGGATCGCCGCCGTGACGTGGACCGAGCCGGAACCGAAGGCATGAGCGGCAAGCCAGACAACGCTGGCGCGGCACGCAATGCTGACGATCTCGGGGCGGCACGCCTCGACCAGCTCCGGCAGTCATTGGCCGCGGTCAAGGCGCGCATCGCCGACGCATGCGCCTCGGCGGGTCGAGACCCGGCTGAGGTGCGGCTGCTCGCCGTCACCAAGACGTTCCCCGCTATCGACGTCGCCGCGCTGATCGACCTCGGACTGCGCGACTTCGCGGAGAACAAGGACCAGGAGGGGGGCGCGAAGGCCGCCGAGGCGGCCCGGCTGCGCCCCGACGCCGACGTCCGCTGGCACATGGTCGGACGGTTGCAGCGCAACAAGGCGCGCACTGTGGTGCGGTGGGCCGACGAGGTGCAGTCCGTCGACTCTCCCCGGCTCGCGGACGCGCTCGGCCGCGCTGTGGCGAACCGCATCGAACGCGGGGAGCGCAGCGGCCCGCTGGACGTCCAGGTGCAGGTCAGCATGGATGCCGATCCCGAGCGCGGCGGCTGCCCGAGCGAAGACGTGCCCGACCTGGTCAAACACATAGACCAAATGAGTGAACTCTCCGTCACCGGCCTGATGACCGTCGCGCCGATCGACGCCGATCAGGACTCGGTGTTCGCTCGGCTGCAGCGGCTGTTTCACCAGGTCCAACGGGATTTCCCTGGCGTTGTCGAACTCTCAGCTGGGATGAGTGGCGACCTGGAACGTGCCGTCGCGCACGGCTCGACGTGTGTGCGTGTCGGTACTGCGCTGTTGGGGGGTCGAGAGCTAGCCTCGCGAGGGTGATGACGGGACATGCCGGGAGTGAGGGAGAGGCATGAGCGCGCTGGAGAAGCTGAAGGCCTACTTCGGGATGGTCCCGGCTGACGATGGTATCGAGGGCATCGACGACCTCCACGACGGGTACGACTACCCGCACGGGGATCGCTACGGCCGAGGCTACGACGACTACGACTATCCCGAGCGGCCGGTGAGCCGGGCAGCGCTCCGTCGCGCGTCCTACCGTATCGGTGACGACATGGACAACGACGCGTACCCCGTGCGAGGGCGGGGCAGGAGTCGGCCGGAGCCCGCCGTGTCGGGCGCGCTGGCGATGGACCGGCAGCCGGAGCCCGTCCGGCAGCTGCGGCCCGTCGCGGAGCACCAGCCGCCCGTCGCGCGGGACCCGCTCAGTCGAATCGTCACGCTGCACCCGACTGGGTACAGTGAGGCGCGTGACATCGGCGAGGCGTTCCGAGACGGCAACCCGGTGATCATGAACCTTACCGAGATGGACAATGCGGACGCGAAACGGCTCGTCGACTTCGCCGCCGGGCTGGCCTTCGCGTTGCGCGGCGCCATGGACAAGGTGACCAACAAGGTGTTTCTGCTCTCACCGCCGGACATCGACGTCACGGCGGAGGACCGCAGGCGGATCGCCGAGGATGGTATGTTCTTGCGCCGCTGATCAACGACGATCAGTTCATGACGCGCGGGACGAACAGGACCACGACGTGAGCAAGCGGAGCGGTGACACGCCATGAGTGGCCCGCAGTCCGCGGCGAGCACTATGGCAGAGTGGAGCCGTGGATGCCGTTCGGATCGTTGTGTACTGGGTGCTGTTCGCCCTGTGGCTGTTCATCTTGGCAAGGCTGGTGGTCGAGCTGGTGCGATCTTTCTCGCGCGAGTGGCGTCCCGCAGGCGGGGTTGCGGTGACGCTGGAGACCATCTACACAGTGACCGACCCACCAGTTCGGTTGTTCCGCCGGGTCATCCCGACGGTGCGGATCGGCAATGTGGGACTGGACCTATCGATTATGGTGCTGCTGTTGGTTGTGTTCATAATGATGCAACTGGCATATCCCGGGTGATGAGTACCTGGGTACCCTGCAGGCCTGGAGTGCGTGAGGTGATCAGATGTCCTTGACCCCCGCTGACGTGCACAACGTCGCGTTCAGCAAGCCACCGATAGGCAAACGGGGCTACAACGAGGACGAGGTGGACGCCTTCCTCGACTT
>WHTY01000118.1 GCA_009377475.1 Actinophytocola sp. | reverse complement strand
TCGCCGACGAACCGCCGACCACCCGGCCGACACACCCCTCGAACACGTGCACATAAAACCGAAAACCGCTACTGTCGCACCAGCCCCAAGTTGGGGAATTTCGCTGAGCAACTCTGGGGAACTTCAGCGAGCGTCATCAGCGGCCAGGAAGATCACCACGACCGGGTTTCCGTCGGGCACGGTGACCTCCGCGCCGTCGGGGTACGCGGCAGTGATCGCGGCCGGAGCACCTGCCTGGTCGGCCCGGGTAGAGCGTGCCTCGCGGTCGGTGTTGGGGGCATGCTCAACGCTCCCGTTCGTGGCTCGGGGCCGGGTCACGGTCGTGCCCGGCGGGGACACGCAGCAGACGATCACGGCCAGCCCAAGGCCGCCCAGCGCCAAACCCGTCCGCTTGTCATCTCCGCCGGAGTTGCGCGCATCGCACGCGTCCTTTCCCTCGTTAGGTGTTGTCGATGCGCAGGCAGGCGGCGAGAGCGTCGGTGTTGTCTGCTGCCACCGAGCGCGCCAGCGTCACCAGCTCGGCCACCCTCGGGTCGGCCACCGTGTAGTAGGCGAACCGGCCCTGGCGCCGGGTCTGCACATAGCCGCAGTCGGCCAGGCACGCCAAGTGGGTCGACACCCGCCCCTGGGACAGGCCGATGTGCTCGACGCATTCCGTGACGGTGTGCTCCTCTGTGAGCAGGAACTGCAACAACCGCAGCCGCGCCGGATCACCCAGCGCGCGGAAGAACTTCGCCACCATCTCCACCCCACCCGCCTCAGACGGCAACAACGCCGCGGCCGGTTTGACCCCCTGCGCCACGTGATCACACTCCCTCAGCCGAGTGATGATTCGCGATATCCGGAATAACGAATACTACGTTAGCATTGTCATATTCGGCAGGGCAAATACGTTGAGCCGAACTCGTACTGTCCGGCCTACGCGAATCCAGGGAGGAACACCGTGACTCAGGAAACGCGACACGCGGAGCTGGCGGTCGCCGCGGGCTACCAGCCCGGTGACATCGAGATCACCCAGCCGGTGGCCCCGCTCGCCCCGGGCGGCGCGGTGGACTACGACCTGCTGGTGCTCGGGTCGGGGTCGGCAGCGTTCGCCGCGGCGATCAAGGCCCGGGACGCGGGCAAGACCGTGGCGCTGGCCGAGGCGGGCACGCTGGGTGGTTCGTGCGTCAACATCGGGTGCGTGCCGTCCAAGGCACTGCTGCGCGCGGGCGAAGCCGCCTGGCAGGCCGGACACCATCCCTTCGCCGGCGTGGCAACGCACTCACCCGAGGTGGACCTCGCCGCGCTGGTGGCCGCCAAGGACGACCTGGTCACCACGATGCGGCAGACCAAGTACGCCGACCTGGTCGGCGAGTACGGCTTCGACGGCCTCGACGGCCACGCCCGCTTCGTCGACGCCGACGCCGACACCGTCGCCGTCGGCGACCGCGAGATCCGCCCCGGCGCGATCCTGGTCGCCACCGGCGCACACCCGGCGGTGCCGCCGATCCCCGGCCTGGCCGAGTCCGGCTACCTGACCAGCACCACAGCACTGGAACTCACCCGGGTCCCGCGCAGGCTCGCGGTGATCGGCGCCAACGCGATCGGCTTGGAACTCGGCCAGTTCTTCCTCCACATTGGATCCGAGGTGACGTTCATCGACGTCGCCGAACGTATCGCCCCGTTCGAGGAACCCGAAGCCTCCCAAGCATTCACCGACGCGCTCATCAACCAGGGCGCCACCGTCCACACCAGCGCCCAAGTCCGGCAGGTCACCCGCGAGGGCCACAGCCGCACCCTTGAACTCACCCACGGTGACACCACCGCCGTTGTGGAGGCCGATGAGATCCTCGTCGCCACCGGGCGCCGTCCCAACACCGATGGGCTCAACCTTGATGCCGCCGGAATCGCTACCACCGAGCGCGGTGCGGTCAAGGTCGACGATCGGCTCCGCACCACCAACCCCCGGGTGTGGGCCGCAGGCGATGTCACCGGCGCACCGCAGTTCGTCTACGTCTCCGCCTACCACGGCGCCCTGGCAGCAGAGAACGCGCTGCACGGTGCCGACCGCGTGGTGGACTACACCGGGCTGCCCCGGGTGACGTTCACCAGCCCACAGCTCGCCGGAGCCGGGCTGACCGAAGCCGAAGCCGCAGCGGCCGGACACGACGTGAAGACCGCCGTCCTGCCGCTGTCGGCGGTGCCACGCGCGCTGGTCAACCGCGACACCCACGGCGTGATCAAACTCGTCGCCGACACCGCCACCGACCGGCTGCTGGGCGCCACCATCGTCGCCGACGCCGCAGGCGAGGCCATCCAGGCCGCCGTCCTCGCGATCCGCGCCGGCATGACCACCAGCGAACTCGCGGGAACGTTTCACCCGTACCTGACCATGGCAGAGGGCCTCAAGCTCGCCGCCCAGACCTTCGACCGCGACGTGCACAAGCTCTCCTGCTGCGCCGCCTGATCGTGGCGCGGTCAGCACCCGGTCGGTGGCGTGATCTGCTGGCAGCGCCGATGCGGCCTCAGTAGCGGCCGAGGGTGCCCCGGCGTTTGGCGGTGCGTTCGCCGAGGCCGAAGGCGGCGATCCCGGCCGCGAGGTAGGCCAGTGAGACGACGATCAGCCAGACGAGACCGCCCACGCCCCAGGGATCGGTGACCGGCTGATCGGTGAACAGGGTCCGGTAGAGGCTGCCGACGCCATCGGTGAGCGGGAAGAAGTGGCCGATCGCCGCCCACCAGCCCGGCACCGCGATCAGCGGGATCGCGCTCGCGGAAAACAGCATCACCATCGTCAGCACGGTGTCGTTGACCAGCTGGATTCGCTTCCAGACCAGCGTCGCCCCCGCGATGATCAGCGAGACTCCGGTACCGGCCAGCATGATCATGGATGCGGGGAGCAGCGCGGCCGGACTCCAGTCGATCCGAATGTCGGTGAACGGGGCGACGATGGCGAAGGTGCCCGCGGCGACGACGATCGTCTCGATCAGGGCGGCCACGATCCGCCCGGCCGCGATCACCAGCCACGACGGCAGCGGGGAGAGGTAGACCTGCTCGATGGTGCCCGTCTGGATCTCGGCCAGCAGCCGCCAGAACATCTTCACCACCTGCATGTAGAAGAACATGAACGGCAGGAACCACACCAGCATCACCGACGTCGTGTGGTTGTCGAGTCGCCAGGCGACGTCGCCGCCGACGATGTCCGCGCCCGCGCCGAGCAGCGGGCCGAGTAGCAGGATGAACACGCCGAACATCGGCAGTTCGATGAGGATCTGCAGCCGCTCGGACCAGGCGAACCGCAGGCCCTTGCTGATCTCGTTGCCGATGGCGACCAGGAACCGTGTCATCGCGGACTCAGCCCTCCTTCGCGCTTGGCCCGGCGGAGGTTGCGCGCGTACGCCCACAGGCCGACCGCGACGAAGACCGCGGTGTGGGCCAGCAGCAGCGGCAGCGTCCCGTCCGCCCAGGCGGCCGACAGCGGCTCGCCCGCGAGCGTGGTGTTGAGCGCCTGCACGCCGACCGCGGTCGGGATGAGCCGGGCGGCGGCCTCCAGCGCATCGGGGAAGACCGCGATCGGCACGATCATGCCGCCGAAGAACATGATCACCATGTTGAACACGTGGGTGATGGCGCCGATGCTGGCCACCCGCACCGTCAGCGCGATGATCACCAGCCCGTAGCCGACGGCGTCGAGCACGATGAGCAGCGCCGGGACGACCGCCGACGGATGCGGTTCGTAGTGCAGGCCGAAGACTGCGAGGAAACCGGTCGCCAGCACCGCCGCTGCGGCCAGGCCCTGCAGCGCCAGCGCCGTGACGCGGCCGAGGACGTCCGTGGTGGCCGCGATCGGGCTCAGCTGCGCCTGTTCGAGCGTGCCGCCGTTGATCTCCTCGGCGATGCCGCCGCTGCCCTCGACCGCCAGCACCTGCGCGATCGCCACCGCCAGCAGCGCGGGCAAGGTGAGCACCATCAGCTCGGTGACGATCCGGCCACCGCCGAGGAAGAAGTTGACACCGAGGTACACGGCGGCGTCCATGAGGACACCGACGACGGCCATCGGCCAGCGCCGCCGGAGCAGTCGCATCCCTTTGCCGACCTCGTTCGCCCACAGGCGCACCTGCCGCGCACCGCGGTCCGCGGCAACCGGGATGGTCACCGTCGTCATGCGACCCGCCCTCCTGCCGGTTCGTCGTGGACGAGCCGGATGAAGATCTCTTCGAGGCTGGGCTGGGCCCTGGCCACCGCCGTCAACGGAGCGCCGGACTCCTTGAGCCTGTCGAGGAACTCGTACAGTGCCCCGGTGTCGGCGTCGGGCAGCACGATGCGGGTCTCGGCGCCGTCCTCGCTGACCCGCGCGCCTTCCGGTATCGAGGCGCGCAGGCCGTCGAGCGGGGCGTCGAGACGCACCTCGAACCGGTTCTCCGCGTGGCGGGCCAGCAGCTCGGCCGTGGGCAGGTCCGCGATGATCTCGCCTTCCCTGATCACCGCGATCCGGTCCGACAGCTCCTGGGCCACCTGCAGCTGGTGGGTGGTGAGCACGATGGTCTTGCCCTCGTCGCGGGCCAGGCGTGCGATCCAGTCCCTGACCGTCCGGGCCGCCTCGACGTCGAGACCAAGGGTCGGCTCGTCGAGCAGTAGGATCCGCGGGTCGGTGATGAGCGCGGCGGCCACCGCCACCTTCTGCTGCATGCCGCGGGAGAACCCGCCGACGACCTGGTGGCGCCGCTCCCACAGCCCCAGCTCGGTCAGCAGCCGCCGAGCACGGGGCCTGACCTCGGCCCCACGCAGCCCCTTGAGGCGGCCGAAGTACAGCAGGTTCTCCCAGGCCGACATCGGCCAGTAGACGTTGCGCGAGCCTTCAAGGACCGCGCCGATGAGGCGGACGGCCTCGGCGCGGTCGCGGCGGATGTCGCTGCCGCCGATCCTCACGGTGCCAGAGGTGGGCGTGATCAGCCCGGCGGTCATCTTGATGATCGTGGTCTTGCCCGCGCCGTTCGGGCCGAGCAGACCGATGACCTGACCCCACGGCACCGACAGCGTGGTCTCCCGCACGGCGGTGAGCGCGTCCCTGCCGCGCCCGTAGGTCTTGGACAGCCCCGAGTATGCGATCGCGTCGGCCATGACGTCTCCAGACTTATGGCATAAGCTTCATGGCCGAAGCTAGAACTTATGGTGTAAGTTGTCAACCGTGGTGACACGGACTGCGCGGACACGGGTCAAGCGGAAGCCGCTGAGCAGGCGGCGCATCCTCAACGCCGCCCTGCGCTACATCGACGAGCACGGCGTGGAGAAGCTGAGCATGCACAAGCTCGGCGCCGCACTCGACGTCGAGGCCATGTCGCTGTACAACCACGTCGCGAACAAGAGCGACGTGCTCGACGGCGTGGTCGGGGCCATCTGGGAGGAGATCGAGACGGCCGCCGCGCCGGGCGAGGATTGGCGCGAGAACTACCGCGACTTCGCCCGCGCCATCCGCGACGTCCTCGGACGGCATCCTCGGGCGGTGCCGCTGATACCGTCCAGGCCGGTCATGACCGACGCCTCGCTACGGGCCGTCAAGACCCAGGTCACCGTGGCCGTCGAGTCCGGAGTGGACACTGAAGAGGCGTACGCGCTGCTGCGCACCGTCACCTCCTACGCGCTCGGCCACGCCGCGATCTACACCAACTGGGAACTCGCGTGCGCCTCCTGCGCCCCATCGGTCGCCGACCTACTCCACCCCGACACCCCCGCCGAACTGGCCGAGGTCGCCGACGTCTTCTGCGGTCGGTCCGACCCCGACGCGGAGTTCGAACTCGGCCTCGGACTCATGCTGCGGCGAGTCGCCCCGTTCCAGGCACGCTGACAGAGTGAACGCTGCCGAAGTGTGCCCTGCGGCGACGGCGGCGCAGATGCGTAACGTCGACCGAGCGATGGTTGCCGGAGCGTTCCGCCGAGTCGTGGTCCTGGTGCGGGCGCGAGTTCGGTTACGCGCGTAACACAACGCCATCGACGTGATCTGATCGTGACCCGGCGTGCCGAAGGTGGCCTTCGGTACCGAATATGTACCCAAGGCCACCTTCGGCACGGCTCCCCCGCTCACTCCGGCCTCCCCCGGCGAGCGAGCTGAGGCGCTCGGCGTCCCGCAGCTCGATGGCGCTGTAGTGGATGGCGATCACGCCCTTGCGTTCGAGGTCCTTGAGGATCTTGTTCAGCGAGGGGCGCTGCACGCCGAGCATGGCGGCGAGGGTGCGTTGTGGCAGCGGCACCGCGCCCTCGACGGCCTCCTCCGCCAGCAGGCGCGCGACCTGCTGGGTCAGGGTGCGGCCGAGAATGCCGATGATGCGGTCCTGGCTGGCCGCCAGCCGCATCGCCACGCTCGACAGCCACCGCCGTCGACGTCGCCCGGACCGATGACGTGCACCACCGCGCGCTTGCGTCCGGTGCCGACCGAGAGCTCGATCCGGCCTCGCTGCACGATCCAGACGCCAGGCGGGGCGGTGCCGCCGCGGAAGACGACGGCGCCGCGTTCCACGGTGATCGTGCGCAGCTCCGCCGCCAGTGCGGACAGGTCCGCCGCCGAGAACGGCGCTGCCTCGCCTCGGCCAACGCAGCGCGCCACCCAGGCGGCCTGGCGGATCGCCAGCTCGTCGGGGCCGCCCCCGCCGAGGCGCCGTAGTGAACGCTGCAGCGATTCGGCGGGTGACTTCGGGTGTTCCATGGTGTATGTCCTGTCGTCGGGGAAGCCAGCTCTATGCGGTTGACGACTGCGTACCCCATTGCGTGCCGCTCTGTCGGCGCGCTGACAGTCGTCTTCGTGCAAGGGGTCATCGGCGACGGCGACCTCGACTGGGGACGGGTGGCGCAACACGTCAGCCCGCGTTTCACCTGCCACCTGCCGAGCCTGCGGGGTCGTGGCCTCAGCGGCGACCACCCCGACCTCAACATCGGGCGACTGCGTGACGACCTCCTCACCTACGTCGACAGCATCGGCGAGCCGACCGGACTGGTGGGCTGGTCCCTCGGTGCCGGTCTGGCGCTCCTTGTGGCAGCGCAGTCCGACGCGGTGACCGCGGTGGCGCCCCTTGATCCTCTTGCGGTCAGCATGATGGAGGAGCAGGAGCGAGCGGCTCTCGGCGGCGCCGTCGCCCGCGCCGGCGAGCTGGCAGCCGCTGGCAGGTTGGCGGATGCGGTTCGCGAGTTCGCTGGCTATCCCTTCAACGACAAGGACATCGCGGTGGCTGACGACGCCGGCTACTTCGAGGCTTCGGGACGGTACGTCCAGGCCATGGGCAACTTCTTCCAGCAACAGATGGCGTACGAAGGTCCCCTGCCCGATGATCCGGCGGTGCTCAACGCGATCTCAGCCCCGATGCTCGTGCTGCACGGATCGGACACCACACCTTTCGGCACCTTCAGCGCCCGGTACGTGGCCGACCACGTTCCCCACGCACGGGTGCAGGCGATCCCCGGTGCCGGGCATGCGGCCTCCCTGACCCATCCCGAGGCGCTCGCAGAGGCACTCATCGAGTTCTTCGCGTCGGTGCAGCAGCCAGCCTGACCCTGCTGCGGGGGGAGGACTGAAATGAGCTTCCCCCCGGATCGTCCAGCCGCATCGCCGGCACCGAGGCGGCGCGGCTTGTCGACGCCGTGCTCGGCGCACCCCACGGTGAGGGGCCGAACAGTCCACGCCACTGCGCCGATGACTACGCCTGCGGTGACTCGGCCATGAACGCTTGCCTCGCTGACTTCGCCAGGCACATGGTCGAACGAAACAGACAAGCAGCAGCGAATCCGGCTCAAATCGCGCAATTTGCCGGGCGAAGCCGAACCGCCGCCGAACCGCCGTCAGGGCAAGCGGGTCGCCCGCACAAGTCAGATGGGTGTGGTGAATCCGGCGATGGGGCCTTGGAGCCAGTTGATGAACAGGCCCCAGAGTCCGGTGACCAGGGCGAGGCCGGCGGCGATCCCGCCGCGCGGGACGCGGTGGATGCGGATGTCGCGTTGCAGGGCGGGCACCAGCCCGAGAAAGACGAGACCCATGGCGATCATGACGACACCGCCGAGTCGTTGCAGCACGGTCTCGTTGCTCAGCAGCGCATCGGACAGGCCGAGGACGACGATCACGGCGGCCATGAACACGACGGTGAATCCGGCGACGAACAGCAGCGCGGCGCCCGCCAACCGCCAGCGGCTGGCGCGGGTCGGGGGTTCATCGTCGCCGCTGGCCGAGCGGGTATCGGCGCCGACCAGCCCGGCGAGGTAGCCGAGGTAGCCGGGGACGAGCGGGATGCAACAGGGCGAGGCGAACGAGACCGCGCCCGCCGCGAGCGCCAGCAACGCCGCCAGCATGAGCGGCCCGGACACGACGAACTCGCTCAGCTCGCTCACGGAGCATCACCGGTTTCGGCGGCGACTCGGCGCACGACGGGCAGCAGATCCTCTTCGAGCAGCGGCTTGAGGAAGACCGCGGCGACTCGGTGCTGACGGTCCAGCACGATCGTCGAAGGCACGATGTTGCGCGGATAACCTCGGAAGTTGAGCAAGGTGCGCCCTGGCGGGTCGTAGATCGACGGGTAGGTGACGCCAAGGTTCGCCATGAAGTCGGCTGGCGCGTGCCGCGCGTGGTCGCGCACGTCGATACCCAGCAGCCGCACCCCTTCGTCCCGGGTCTTCTCGTGGACGCGTTGCAGTTCGGGCATCTCGTGGCGACACGGCCCGCACCTCTTCATGGCGGGCGTGGACGCCGGGCTGACCTGGCTCGTCGTGCTCGCGATCGGCAACACCGTGGCGAGCGTCTTCTACTACCTGCGCTGGCTCGCCCCGATGTTCACGCAAACATCCGGTCGCGCCGAGCCGGTGCCCGACGCTCCTGGCGCGGCCGTCGCCTACACCGCCGCCCTGCTGTCGGTGTTGCTGGGTATCGGCGCCGGAGCGGTCCTCACCGCGGTGTGAGCGGAACCAGCGGCGCGCCCGCGCTAGTCGGCGTGCTTGTGGTCGACCCGCGTTTGCGCGAGGTAGTCCTCGGCGCTGATCTCGCCGTCGGCGTAACGCCGATACAGCCCGTCCTCCGGCGGCGACGGATCGATTTCTCTCGGGCGGGAGTCCGAACGCGCGAGCCGGACGATGCCCACGACGATCAGGATCAGCAGCGCGACCCCGATAACGCCCCACAGCAGCATCCACCAGCCCATCGCCATCATGCCCGGCATGTCCATGTCCACGGTTACCTCCTCACCGCGTCGTTCCCCGATCTACCTCGAAGTCAACCAGGGAGGGGCCGGTGCGACATCGGGGATCGACCCTGACTTCTCCCTGAACGCACCTCTGAGCTGAGCGCACCGCCGTCAGTGGCACGACATCCCGGTCATTGGACTGGCTGTGGCGGGCATCGTTCCGGTGGCCAGGGCGGCACCGCCTAACAGGAACGCCAGCACTGCGGCCACGACCACGACCGCCGACGGGATACGGCGGGAACGGCTGCCAACTGACTTGGCGTCGGGCAGTTCCGGCGGAAGGTCGCTGGTGAGACCGGCGAGGTCGCCCACTGTGGACGCTTCGTAGGCCAGTCCGGCGCGCTCGGAGAACTCGTCCAGCGTGAGCCGGCCCGTGCCGACCTGTCGTTCCAACTCGGCGACGACCCGGTGCCGGTCGGCGTCGGAGGCGCGGATACGCGGATCGGTCACGAGTGCTCACCGGTCGTGGTCGGCCGCTGTGCGCGTTCGGCCTTGAGCTGGTCGAGTTCGGCGCGCAGCCCGGCAAGCTCGGAGTCTGTGGCCGTGGGCTGCGCGTTGCCGCTGGCGTCGTGGCCGCTGCCCTTGTTGCCCCGCATCATCAGCCATATCATCGCGCCCATCCCGACCGGGCAGGCCAGGACGGCGAGGGTGAGCAGTAGCCCGTTTTCCATGGAGTCCTCCTTCTGCCCCGACCAGCATGCCGCTCGGTGTCTGACCCTAATCTACTATCTATGTGCGTAGATAGTAAGGCGGTCGCCTTCCGGCTAGACTGTCGGCCGGTAGCGATCGGGAGGTGCGGTGCGCGGGTTCGGGGAGTTGGAGTCGGCGGTCATGGAGTGCGTGTGGCGCGTCGCGGAGGTGACCACGGTGCGCCAGGTCCTCGAACAACTGCGACAACAGCGCGACATCGCCTACACCACGGTCATGACCACGATGGACAACCTGCACCGCAAGGGCTGGCTGGACCGGGAGAAGCGCGGCAAAGCCTTCGCCTACTGGGCCACGCTGAGCCGGGAGGACTACAGCGCCCGGCTGATGCACGAGGCCCTTGAGGACGCCGAGAACCCCGATGTGGTGCTGTCCCGCTTCCTGGAGCGGATGAGCGGTGAGGAGTCGGCGCGGCTGCAGCACGTGGTGCGCAGGTGGTCGTCGGGGCAGGAGACGTCGTGACCGTCGCCACGTGCGTGGCGCTGTACAGCCTCGCCGTCGCCGTTCTCGCTCCGCGCCTGCTGCTGCGGGTGACGCGCTCCGGTGCCGCGCCCCGCCTCGGCGTGACGGTGTGGCTGGCCGCGATCGGCAGCGTCGTCGTCGCCTGGATCGCCGCCGCCGGGTTCCTTGCGGCGGAGTTCGTGCGCAGCCTGACCGAGCCCGTCCCGATCGTCAGCGCGTGCGTGGCGACCCTGCGGGCGGTCGCCACGGGAGAGTCAGGGCTCGCGCTCCAACTCGGCCTGCTCATGCTGACCGGACTCGCGGCACTGGCCCTGGGCGTGCTCGCGTGGCGGTGGGGCTCCGCACTGCTGCGCGCCCGCCGCCGCACCCACGGCCATGCCGAGATGGCCCGCGTACTCGGCAGGCACGTGCCCGGCCTGGACGCCGTCGTCATCGACACCTCCGACCGGCTCGCCTACTGCGCGGCGGGCCGTCCGCACACCATCGTGGTCAGCACCGCCACCCTCGACGCGCTCGACGGCCCCCACCTGGACGCCGTGCTCGCCCACGAACGGGCCCACCTCGCCGGGCGGCACCACCTGCTGCTGGCCGCCACCCGCGGGCTGGCGACCGTGATGCCCAGGGTCATGCTGTTCACCGCCGGGTCCGCCGAGATCGCTCGCCTGCTGGAGATGTGCGCCGACGACGCCGCCACCCGTCGCCACGACCGCAACACCCTCCTCGGCGCGCTGCTCGCTCTGACCGGCGCCGTCACGCTCCCGTCCGCTGCGCTCGGCGCCGCTGGGGTCGGCGTTGTCGACCGTGTCGAACGCCTCGCCGACCCGCCGCCGTCAGGGCGATGCGCACGAACCCGCCTGATGTTGACGGCCGTCCTCGCACTACTGCTGACCGGCCCGGTCCTCACCGGGATGCTCGCCGCCAACGACGTCGCCGTGTGCTACCCAGGTGCGTGAGCGTCAGGTTATGACTTCCGTGTTCGGCCGGTTCTGTGTGCTGCTCGCGGTCGTCTGGGGCGCGGCGCTGGCCGGTGCGACGCCGGTGGCGGCGCATCCGGTGGTGTTGTTCACCGATCCGGCGCTGGACAGCGCGGTCACGGAGGCGCCGACGTCGGTCACCCTCGTGTTCAACGAAGCCGTCACGGTGGGCGCGGATGCCATCGCCGTCACCGACATGCGCGACAAGGATGTGCCGGTCGGGCGGGCCACGACCGCCAAGGACGGCACAGTCGTCACCGCGCCGGTGCGTGGCGAGCTGGATCGGGGCGTGTACCGGGTCACCTGGCAGGCGACCGGCGTCGACGGCCACGGCGTTGAGGGCGAGTTCCGGTTCGCCGTCGGTACCGCGGTCACCGGCGCGGGAACGACGAGCGGTGGGCAGTCCACCGACTGGGTGGCCGCCGCCGTGCGATGGGTGCTGCTTGCCGGCTTCGCGCTCGCCCTCGGCGGATTGATCGGCGAGCGGATCGCGGCAACGGCGCGGGCCGAGAACCCCGCGCTGCCCGAGGTGCGTCCGTGGTCGGGCCATGGCGCGCTGCTCGGCCTTGGCGCCTCGGTGGTCGCTGGTGCGCTCCATGTCGCCGACATCGGCAGCCTCGCCACGCTGTGGGGGTCCGGACCCGGCCGGGTCGCCGTAGCCGACGCCGTAGGGTTCGCGGCCGCGTTCGGACTGCTGGCGACGCGGCACCGGCTGTGGGCGTTGCTGCCGCTGGCCGTGGTCGCCGCAGCCGAGGGGACGGCCTCGCACAGCAACGTCGAGATACCGATCGCGGGCGCCGCGCTCACGGCCGTCCACATTGTCGTGGCCGGACTCTGGGCGGGCGCGCTGCTGCACGTCGCCAGGGCGACGGCGCGGTGGCGCTCCTCCCGACCGGCGGTGCGGTGGGTGCTGCTGTCGTATGCGCGGATGGCGGCATGGGTGTTCGCCGCCGTCGTCGTCACCGGCACGGCCATGTCCGTGCTGCTGGTGCCGCTCGACGCGTGGACGACCACCCGCTACGGAACCACCCTGCTGGTCAAGCTGGCCCTGGTCGCGACAGCCGCCGGGCTGGCGCTCGCGGGACGGTGGGCGTTGCGGCACCACCGGCTACGGCTGCTCGGCCGCTCCGTTCCCGCCGAGAGCGTGACCCTGGTCGCGGTGCTGGCCGTGGCCGCCGCGCTCGTGTCGACGCCCAGCCCGGGCGCTGAGGGGCAGGAGCTGCCGCCACCACCGGCGCGCGGCGTCGCGGTACCCGCCGGTGGGCTCGCCGGGCAGGTCGGCGTCAACGTCGTCGCGAGCAAGGGCCAGGCCGTCGTCCGCCTGTACACGCCACGCCCCGGCAACGTCTACGGACCACGCCAGGCGCCCGAGTTCGCGCTGTCCGGCCAGCTCGAACCGCCGGACGGACCGCCGGAGCCGGTGCGGTTCCGGTCCTGCGGCGGGGGCTGCTTCGTCGCGCCGGTCAGCTGGCGTGACGGTGACAACGTGCTGAGCCTGCGCGCCGAAGCGTCCGGTTGGCGCGGCGGCACCTACGCGGCCCTGATCCCCTGGCCTGCCGAACCCGCTGGCGAGCTGGTGGAGCGCACCGTCAGGGCGATGAAGCGACTCGATGAGGTCACGATCTACGAGGCAGGCACCAGCAACGCCGCGACCGGGCTGCCCGACCCCACCGAGCTGACCGTCAGCGGGAAGGTCTTCCTGTCCAACGAGCCGTACAACTCCGGCGTCGCCCCCATCGCCGCCGTGTCCACCGACCCCTCCGGGCGCACCCGCCTGCTGATGGGCTTCCCGGCGTCCGGCGCGCACGCCGCGCTGACGCTGGACGGCCTCGGCCGGGTCACCGAAGAGACCCTGACCGGGCCGAAACACGTCTTCAAACGCCGGTTCGTCTACCCAGAACAGGACTGAGCGACCGGTCAGAGCTGCTGGAAGACCGTGAAGGTCTCGCCGTTGTCTTCGGAGTGGTAGATCGCGGCGTCGGTGGCGATGTAGATCTCGTCCTCACCGTGCGTGGTGATGGCCTGCGGGCTGCCGGACACCGTGTCCCGCTGGGCCCATGTGGCGCCACCGTCGTCGCTGACATGCACCGCACCCTCCGGATCGACGCCGACGAGCCGATCGCTGCTTGGCCAGTCCAGGAAGAACAGCATCGGCGAGTCGTCGACGACGGAGAACTCGCGACCACCGTCGGTGCTGCGCGCGACGCCGTCCCGCGTGGTGGCCAGGATCTCCTCGGCATCGTCGGGGGACACCGCGATGTCGGCCAAACCGACCTCCGCGCGCCTGTCCCAGGACTTCTTGTCCTCGCTCACCATGAGCTGGCCGGTCTGGCTGTCCCAGCCGTACACGCGGTCGTGCTTGAACTGCATCGCATGGAAGTCGACCTCCCCCGACAACGACACCGGCTGCCACGTCTGGCCGGCGTCGGTGCTCTCGATCAGACCGAGGTTGCCCGGCTGGTCCTGCTCGTCGGGACCGGCATGGCCGGAGCCGAGGAAATGATCAGGTCCCACGATCGTGAACCCCATGAAATCCCTGGTGAGCCCAGCGATCTGCTCGGGAGCACTGTTTCCGGTGATGCGGAAGACGCCGTGATGACTGCCCGCATAGAGCGTGTCGTCGGCCGGGTTGACGCCGAGCCCGTGGATGTGCGCCAACGACGCCTCACCGCCACCGGCATCGTGACTTTGCTGATCGCCGTCCCCGCCGCTACACGCGCCAACGACGAACGCGAACGCGACGACCGCCCCGAGCCGTACCGCGCCGCGCCCCCACCGGGCCTTCCTGGTCCTGATCGTCATCCCGCCACTCCCTGATCGACTCCAGGTCACAAACTCCTAGGCAGGATAGTAGATGCGGCGTACGCGGCGATCGTCATCACCCCACTCCCCCGGCTTATAGCTGTAGCCCTCGACGTCGATGAGCAGGACCGCTTGGCGCATGCGGTACGTCAGCGGCCGCCGCGAGCCGCACGTCTGGGTCGTCGCGCGGGCCCAAGGTGGCCTTGGGTACATATGCTGTACCCAAGGCCACCTTGGGCCCGCCGGCTGCTGAGGCTCGACAGGACCGGTTGCGTGCGTCACGCACCGCGAGCGGAGCAAACCGGACAAGCCGCCACATCGTCTCTGGATGGTGCCATAATCAAGTACCACTCGGAGAAGGGCGCTGGGCAATGTCGATTTCAGCCAGCGAAGCTCGTCGCAACCTGTTCCCGCTCATTGAGCAAGTAAACGACGACCGCACCGTCGTCGAGATCGTCTCGCGGCGGGGCAACGCGGTGCTCATGTCCGCCGAGGACTACGAGGCTTTGCAAGAGACCGCCTATCTCTTGCGTGCTCCGGCGAACGCCCGCCGGCTCCTGACCGCCTACACCGACGCCATCGAGGGACGTAACCTTGTCCACCGTGAACTGTCCGACCTCGAAGGCATGGCAGACGAAGCGTGAGGCGACTGGCATTTCACGCACAAGGGTGGGAGGACGTCTCCTACTGGGCCCTGAACAACCGCGCGACCGCCAAGCGCTTGCTCCGCCTGATCGACGTTCTCCGTGACCCGTTCAGCGGCATCGGCAAACCCGAACCGTTGAAACACGCCATGCCCGGAGCATGGTCACGACGCATCACCGACGAGCACCGACTTGTCTATCTGGTGACCGACAAGGAAATCGTGATCCTGCAAGCGCGATACCACTACTGAGCGAGGCTACGGGGCGCTGAGCTGCGGCACACCCACCACCAGGGTGAGAACGTAGTCGCCCGGCGCCATCGCACGGATCTGCCCACGGCTGGCGACAGGGTGTTGTCAGGCGATGCGGATGCCGCGTGGTTGTTTGCGGATCGGGGTCTGGAGTCGCCGGATGGTCAGCAGTATCCCGGCGACGACGGCCACCCCTGCCAGGGCAGCTAGTCAACTAACCGGGAACTTGGCGTCGCTCGCGGCGGGTTCACCGGACGCGCCCGACCAGCGAACACCGATCAGCGACATCTCGCTGACACTTCGCCCCAATAGACAACAGGTGCCATTGTTGGATGGACAACGTGACAATGCGAAAACGAGCTCATCAGCCTGGATCCACCGACCAATTCGGTCGTGATCAACTCCTGGCTCGCTGTTGATCTTTGTGTGGGTTTGTCGTGAAGAGGGCGCGTGGTATCTGCTGGCCTCGCATCCAGCGTGTCCACTTCATGGTTTCCGGTCGTGC
>WHTY01000042.1 GCA_009377475.1 Actinophytocola sp. | reverse complement strand
GAGACCGTCATCGACGCCTTCTTCGACTTCGCCGACACGATCATCACCGTCCGTAGCCTCATCCGCCAAGCCTGGACCCTCTACCGATGGGACACCCGACCAACACGCCGCCCCTGACCATCGCCTATTTGCGCAGCCTCTTACTTGCGTCTGACGCAAGTAAGAAGCCCTTCGTTGCACCCGCCCTAACACCCGCCGCCGGAAATACGTACCGGGTTGCGTAGTTTCCCGACTTCGCTGGCGCGCGGCAGCTGACAGAGTTCCCCGTGCGCCCGGTTCGCCACCTCGCACCATTCCTGCAGCCGAGGATCAGGCGAGCCGGGCGCCCACGGACCCCACCGACGAGTTTCGTAACCGATTTCATGTTTGCGTCGTTGATGTCCTGAATGCCTCCGCATGACCTGCGAAGAAACGAAGGGGACCTCTCCATGGGCCGACTATCCCGACCAGTTCGTGCTGCCCTTACGGCGGTGGCCGCTGCCGCCGTCGTCGTGGGCGTGATCGACACCGGACAGCCGCCGGCGCAGGCGTCGACGTCGGACTTCGCGGTGCAGCTCGTCACCGTCGACACACCGACGCGCGCCGACAAGGAACGACTGCAGCGCCTCGGGCTCGACCTCACCGAACACGCTGGCCACGACTTCGTCGAGGTGGTGCTGCACAGCGCGACGGACGCCGACCTGCTGCGCCAGGCTGGTTTCACCTGGGACGTCCGCATCGCCAATCTGGCGTTGCGGACCGCCAAGGTCAACCAGATCAACGAGACCTTCGCCGCCTCGACCGCGACGTCGAAGCTCCCGAGCGGCCGGACCAGCTACCGCACGCTGGCCGACTACAACGCCGACATGGCCGCGCTGGCGGAGCAGCGGCCGAACATCGTCAAGCAGTTCGAGCTGCCGCACAAGACCCTCGAAGGCAAGACGGTTCGCGGCATCGAGATCGGCGGCGACGTCCACGAGGCCGAGGACGGCAAGCCGGTGTTCGCCATCATGGGCCTGCACCACGCGCGCGAGTGGCCGTCCGGCGAGCTGACGATGGAGTTCGCCTACGACCTCGTCACCAACTACGGCAAGAGCGAGCGGATCACGAACCTGCTCGACGAGGCGCGGGTGCTTGTCATCCCGGTGACCAACCCGGACGGCTTCGAGAAGTCGATCAACGACGGCCTGCTGCTCGACCTGCGCGAGCTGGACGACGGCGGCACGGTGTCGATCCTCGGCACGCCGGGCAACGCCTACAAGCGCAAGAACTGCCGCATGGCCGACGGCCAGGAGCCACTCGCGGGCGAGTGCGCGCTCGCGTCGAGCAACGGCGGCTTCGGCGTCGGCATCGACACCAACCGCAACTACGGCGGGCTCTGGGGCGGACCAGGCGCGTCGTCGACGTTCGCCGAAGCCACCTACCGGGGCGCTGGGCCGTTCTCCGAGCCGGAGACGCAGAACATCCGTGAGCTGGTGAGCAGCAGGCAGGTGACCACGCTGATCACCAACCACACGTTCTCGAACCTGGTGCTGCGGCCCAACGGCGTCAAGCCGGACACCATCGGGCCGGACGGCGAGCCGGTCGGCCAGCCGCACGACGAGGAGGCCCTGAAGGCGCTCGGTGCGGAGATGGCCGCGCAGAACGGCTACCAGAACATCCACGGCTGGGAGCTCTACGACACGACCGGCACCACGGAGGACTGGTCGTACAACACGACCGGCGGCTTCGGCTACACCTTCGAGATCGGCGAGCACGAGTTCCACCCGCCCTATCCCGATGTCATCGACGAGTACCTCGGCGCTGGCGAGTACGAGGGCAAGGGCAACCGGGAGGCGTTCCTCATCGCGCTGGAGAACGCCGTCAACGCCGCGAACCACTCGGTGATCGCGGGCAAGGCCCCTGCTGGTGCGACGTTGCGGCTGACGAAGTCGTTCGCGACGCCGACGTGGGAGTCGTCCATTTCGGACACGATCGAGACGACGATGCGCGTCGGCGAGAACGGCAAGTTCCGCTGGCACGTCAACCCGTCGACGCGGCCCGTCGTCATGGACCGGCAGTACGAGGCGCTGGCGGAGGAGCCGATCCGTTCGGAGACGTTCACCGGTGGCCTGATCGCCCCTGGCGACCACGTCGACCACGAGTTCCGCGTCACGGAGTCCGATGTGGACATCCTGGAGGTCAAGCTCGACTGGCCCACCCCGGACGACATGGATCTGAAGGTCTTCTACCGCGAGCAGGACGGCAGCCTCACCGAGGTCGCCAAGTCCGAGCAGTTCGTCGCTACCAAGGAGCGGGCGCTGGTGCAGCACCCGGAACAGGGTGACTACGTGTTCCGGGTGACCAACTTCGCCTCGGCGACGCCAAGCTACACGGTGACCGGCTCGCTGTACGACTCCGATACGAATACCGTGCCGAGGCAGTTGATCGAGAACTACACGCTCAGCTGCGAGAAGGACGGCCAAGTCCTCGAGCAGATCCCGGTCGTCGTCGACCGGGGCGAGGAAGTGAAGGCGAAGCTGCGCCGCTGCGCGTCGCGCTGGTGATCGTCGGCGGCCATCGGCGCACTGCCCCTCGGTGCGCCGGTGGCCGCTCCCGCCTACCTTGTCCGGTTTACTCCGTGCCCCGAGTGGATCTTGAGCACTTCTGGTTGTCCGGATGACCATTTCGCCTCAAGATCCACTCGCGCGGCGAGGCGTTGACGTCCTCAGCTCAGCCAGAACCACCAGACCGTGATCGTCGCGATGGCGAGCGCGCCGACGCCGCCGATGAACGCCGACAGCCCCCGCGTCCGGTCGGCGAGGATGGCCCCGGCGACGGCGAACACGGCGGCGACGGAGTGGCCAGCCAGAACCTCCGCGCCAGGGCCGCGCACGCCGAGTTCCGGCGCGAACATCGTCACCCCGAACAGCCCGATGGCGAGCAGCAGGAGACCGGCGGCGACGGCGCCCGCGATGCCGCGCCAGAACCCGCCCGCACCGCTGTCACCCCGCGGCTGCTCATACATCGGCCACTCCGCCTCGGCCGTCATCGCGCGCAATACCCGCTCCATCCCCCGTCTGGCGTCGAATCGCAAGCGTAACGGCCCCCATGACGAACCAGGAACGGGCAGGCCGACAGCGGCCAAGCGACATCCCCGACACAACCATGCCGACGACGTTAGCCGCCCGCGATGAACCCGCGCACCGAATCAGCGACGAGCTGCACCGCGATCGCGGCGAGCAGCAGACCGGCGACCTTCGCGACGAGCGTGATGCCACTTTCCTTGATCAGCCGGATGACCAGGCCCGCGTAGCGCAGCGACAGGAACAGCGCCAGGTGCACCAGCAGGATCGCCGCAGCGATGGCGAGGTACGCGCCGATGTCGCCGCTGGCCTCCCGCACGAACACGATGGTCGCCGCGATCGCGCCCGGCCCGGCGAGCAGCGGTGTGCCCAGCGGGACCAGCGCGACGTTGACGTCCTCGGCCGCCTCCGGCTTCGCGCTCTCACGCCCGGTGAGCAGGTCGAGCGCGACCAGCAGGAGCAGCAGCCCGCCAGCGCCCTGCAGCGCGGGGATGCCGATGCCGAGGTACGTCAGGATCGCCTGGCCCGCCACCGCGAAGACCGTGATGACCAGCAGCGACACCAGCACCGCCTGCCGAGCCGCCTTCGCCCGCGCCGGCGCGGCACGACGCCCGGTGAGGCTGAGGAACACCGGCACGGTGCCGGTCGGGTCCATGATGACCAGCAGCGTGACCGTCGCCGTCACGAAGACGCCGACGTCGAACCACTCGCTCATCCGGCCGCCCCCGCCACGACCCCGCAGCCGGTTGCCCGCGAGACAAGGTCGGCGAACACGTCGGGATCGGTGGTCTCCGCGCCGAGCGGGATGTCCTTGTTCGTGCCGTGGTAGTCGCTCGACCCGGTCGGCAGCAGGTCCAGCTCGGCGGCCAGCGCCCGCAGCTTCTCGCGGGTCGGCTGGTCGTGGTTGGGATGGTCGACCTCGATGCCGGTGAGGCCGTGCGCCGCCATCTCCGCGATGGTCGCCAGGCTCACCGTCGGCCCGCGCGAGTACGCGAGCGGATGGGCGAGCACAGTGACGCCGCCCGCGTCGTTGATCATGTCGATGGCCCGCAGCACCGGGGTGTCGCTGCGCGGGACGTAGTAGCCCCTGCCGCCGCCGAGGTAGCTCGCGAACGCCTCGTCGACGCTGCTTGCCAGCCCCGCGTCGATCAGCGCCCGCGCCAGGTGAGGACGTCCGGCCGGTGCGTCAGCCGGGAGCGCGCCGAGCAGTTCGTCGGGGTCAATGGGGACGCCGTCGGCGGCCATCCGCTCCGCCATGGTGCGCAGCCTGCTGCGGCGTTCCGCGCGGAGTCTGCGCTGCTCGGTCACGACGCCCTCGGCGTTCGGGTCGAACAGGTAGGCGAGCAGGTGCACGCTGATCCGCCTGCCAGCGGTGTTGGCGCCGCCAGCGCCGGACTCCGACACACAGGACAGCTCGGCGCCCGGCACCAGCGTCATCCCAGGTGGCAGCGCCGCGCTGGCCTCACGCCAGCCCGCCGTCGTGTCGTGGTCGGTGATCGCGAGGACGTCGATCTCGGCGGCAGCGGCGGCGACCACGAGGTCGGTCGGACTGTCGGTGCCGTCGGACGCGGTGGAGTGGGTGTGCAGGTCGATGCGAGGACTCACATCGACCAGTGTCGCTGATGCCGGTCCCAGCGCGCCCTGTCAGGGCACGCTCAGCGTCGTCCGTGGGTCACTTCACGGCGCGCTTCCCCCGCGCCGCCCGCTGCGCCTTGATCATGGAGAACCGCTCGGCCTGCGCCTTCTTGTCACCGAAGACCAGCTCCGAGATGGTGTCGTAGAACTCTTCCGGTTTGGGCAGGTAGTCGATGTGGTTGAGGGCTTGGATCTGTCCGGCCGACTCGACGATGATGGTGCCGTAGCCCAGCATCCTGCCTGCCGCGGTCCGCTTGTAGGTGAGGTCGGTGACCTTGCTGATGGGCATCATCAGGACCTTCGTCGTGAAGATGCCCTTGGTCATGATGAACCGTTTGTCAGTGACGACCAGCGTCTCGACCCACCACTCCATCACGATCCAGATGAAGCGCATGATGACAAGCAGCGCCGCATACCAGAGCACGTTCTGCACCACCCACAGCGATGGCGGCAGCAGGTACGACACCATCACCGCGATGGCAAGCAGGGCAGCCGACTCGAAGCTGTCCCACAGCAACGTGGCCCAGTGCCGCCTGATCCTGATCACACGGCGCTCGGTGTCGAGCAGGTACTCGTCCGGATCGCGAGGCGCGAAGAGACTCAAGGCGACACCGTTAGGCTTGGAACACGTTGCTGACGAAGGTGATCAACGACTCGGCGGCGTCCCGGAGCATGCCGAGAATGTTGTGCACGAGGCTGGCCGAACCTGTTGGCTGGGTGATGACGAAGAACAGCACGAGTAGGGTTCCGGCCACGATGGCCAACTTCTTCACGTCCACGACGATCAGACCCCGTCTTTCAGTAGTACCTGTGGCTAACCACTATTCGTTGTACCGCACTGAGCGCTGATAACCGAGCAAAGTCGCGCGCTCGGGGCAGCGCTCGTCGATTATGCTACCGAACAACTACTCTCTGTGGCTATGCCTCACGAGCAATCAATGATCCGCTGTGTCGGCGGTGTGGTCCACGATGCCAGCGGCCGGCTCCTGCTTGTGCGGCGGGGGCGAGCGCCTGCGGCGGGCAAGTGGTCACTGCCTGGCGGCAAGCTGCTGCCAGGCGAGTCGATGACCGACGGCGTGGCCCGTGAGCTGCGGGAAGAGACCGGACTGACCGTCGAGCCTGGTTCGCGTGCCGGGATCGTCACGCGCGGGCCATACGAGATCCATG
Source organism: Actinophytocola sp. (assembly GCA_009377475.1). Classification (GTDB taxonomy): domain Bacteria; phylum Actinomycetota; class Actinomycetes; order Mycobacteriales; family Pseudonocardiaceae; genus Haloechinothrix_A. The sequence goes on along the minus strand of WHTY01000042.1, from coordinate 31,972 downwards.
ACTACTTCTGCACGGTCGTCACGGGTGCGCTCTGCGCCGGTGATGACGCCGCCGACGCCCGGTGGGTGGACAGCGACGAGTACGACGCGCTCGACCGAAACGGCGACCTCGTCGACGGGCTCACCGCAACGCTACGTAGCTGGCGCGCGCTGCCAACCGGGCCACGACGGGCCTGAGCGACGCCACCGGCCAGACCCCGGGTGCGTCACTGTGGCCCCTCTCACGCCACCGAGTGACCCCGGTTCGTGCGGCAGAGTGAGCTTCGCGCGGCGTGACTGTCTGGACACGCACAGTCGGTGACGCGGCGTGCCAACCGGCTCAGCTCCGCCAGGTCATCCGGCCACCGTGAAGGTCGGTGGTGGCCAGCACCGTCACGTCGGGCTCGCCGCCGGACCAGCGCGCGATGCTCAGCACCCCGACCGGCGGTGCTCCCGCGCCCGGCGTCAGGTCGTCGCGACCGGGCAGCACCTCGGCGATGCCTTCCTCGTACGGCTCGTGGCTGACCCACCACAGCGGCCGCTGCTCCGCAAGCGACGTCAGCGCCGCGACGTACGCCGACCGGCCCTGCGCGCCCATGTGCGCCATGGTGTTGCTGTTCATGACCACCAGCGGCGCGTCGGACGGCAGCCGCTCGGCCACCGAGGCGAGGTCGGTCGCGCCATCACCGGCGACGACGTCCTGCGGGTTCTTGGCATGGGCAGCGGCTGCGGTGCGCAGCAGCCGGACGCGTTCCGGCTGGTCCGCCCAGATGCAGGCGTCCAGCCATGCCAGCTCGTCCTCGTCGGCCAGGTCGACGGGGGCAGGATCGAGCCCCACCCGCTCGCCGAGCGGCAGCTTCTTCTTGGGACCGCTGAAGCCGGGGCCCTCGACCGCGCAGTGCAGGCCGACGGCGGTCTTGGTCGGCCCCGCCGTGAACTGCTCGCCGCCGTCGCAGTGGTAGCGGTAGCCGAACTTGTCCAGCCCGAGCAGCAGCCCGGCGCACGCGCCGACCTCCATGAGCACGAGCGTGCTCTTGGCCTGCTTGGCCACCGCGCTCAACGCCGGGTACAGCAGGGTCGCGCGCTGGACGTCGTTGTTGCGGACGGTGCGGGACGTCAGCAGCTCCCGTGCCCGGTCGGTGCGCTCCAGCAGGAAGGTGCGGAACATCGGCCAGGTCTCGGCGTCCACGCCGTCGAACCCGCCCAGCGTCGGGTAGTACCTGGTCAGCGGATGGATCGGGTCGGCTTGCAGCAGTCGATGCGCCACCGCGAGTAGCAGCTCGCCGTCCGGTTCAGGCGCGGCGGCGAGCAGGCCAGCGACGTCGTCGTCCTCGGCGGCCTTGCTGGCGAGGTGGGCGTAGAGCGGCGACGAACTCTCGGCGCGGTCGGCGAACGCCGCCAGACCACGCCGAGCCGCCTCGACGTCGTTCGCGCTACTCATGGGGCACTGGACGCCCGGGCTGCTCGCCGCCGCGCGCGTCGCCGTAGGACTGCTTGGGGACCATGACCTTGCGGCGGAACACGCAGACGATCGTGCCGTCCTGGTTGTAGCCGCGGGTCTCGACGTAGACGACGCCGCGGTCGTCCTTGGACTTCGACGGCGTCTTGTCCAGCACCTCGGTCTCGCCGTAGATGGTGTCGCCGTGGAACGTCGGCTTGACGTGTTTGAGCGACTCCACCTCGAGGTTGGCGATCGCCTTGCCGGAGACGTCGGCGACGGACATGCCGAGCAGCAGCGAGTAAATGTAGTTGCCGACGACGACGTTCTTGCCGAAGTCGGTGGTCTCGGCCGCGTAGTGGCTGTCCATGTGCAGCGGATGGTGGTTCATGGTCAGCAGGCAGAACAGGTGGTCGTCGTACTCGGTGACCGTTTTGCCTGGCCAGTGCTTGTACACCGCGCCGACCTCGAACTCCTCGAAATAGCGGCCGAACTGCACTCTCGTTCCTCCTTGTGTCGCGCGAGCAGGCCCGTGCGAAGATCACACGGGGTAACCCGCTGTCGGCACCCGCCTGTCTCTTCTCAGACATCATGCCCTGTCGCTGGAGTAGGCTCGATGATCGGTGCCTATCAATTGCCACGCGGATCGAAAGGGGCTGCCGAGACAACGTCGTTGACCTCCCCGTCGGTCTCTCTCGACCTTGGCGGCGTTGCCGACACAGTAAACGAGGAGCGCGGTTGGAGGGATCATGGCGACGATTCGCCCGTTCGGCGGCCTGCGCGGTCGCGGTTACGGCCGGTCACGGCCACCTGCTCGGCAGCCGGATCCCGTGCCGCTCGCCGCATCCGTCGTTGACTGCGGGGTCTACGTCGACGGCGAGCGGTTGCCAGGGAAGTGGACGCACGGCGACGCGATCGCCGAGGCCCGCGCGCGGGACGACGCCTTCGTGTGGATCGGGCTGCACGAGCCGAACAGTGCGCAGATCCAGGGCATAGCGGACACCTTCGGCCTGCACGAACTCGCGGTTGAGGACGCGGTACACGCACACCAGCGGCCCAAGCTGGACCGCTACGAGGACACGCTGTTCATGGTGCTCAAGACGGTGCGCTACATCGCGCACGAGTCACCGACGACGGCCAACGAGATCGTCGAGACCGGCGAGCTGATGGCGTTCCTCGGTAAGGACTTCATCGTCACGGTGCGACACGGCCAGCACTCCGGGCTCGCGCGGCTGCGCCGAGAGCTGGACAACGACACGGAGCGGCTGCGGCAGGGGCCGTCGTCGGTGCTGCACGCCATCGCGGACACTGTTGTCGACCACTACCTCGACGTCTCCGAACGCATCGAGCACGACATCGACGAGATGGAAGACGAGGTCTTCGCGCCGAGGTCACTGGTGTCCGCGGAGCAGATCTACCTGATGAAGCGCGAGGTGCTCGAGCTGCGGCGGGCGGTGTTGCCGCTGGCCACGCCGCTGCGGCGGCTCGCGGAGGGCTACAGCCGCCTTGTGCCGGACGAGGTGCGTTCGTACTTCCGCGACGTCGATGACCACCTCACGACGGTGTCCGAGCGCATCGGCAGCGCGAACGAGCTGCTGACGACACTGGTCGACGCCACGGTCGCGAAGATATCGCTGCAGCAGAACATCGACATGCGCAAGATCACCGCGTGGGCGGCGATGTTCGCCGTGCCCACGGCCATCGCGGGGATCTACGGCATGAACTTCACGTACATGCCGGAGCTGGAGTGGCGCTACGGCTACCCGATGGTGTTGATCGGCATCGCGCTGATCTGCTTCATGCTGTTCCGCATCTTCCGCCGCAACCACTGGTTGTAGGGACGACGGTCGGCGGCCACGTAGCCGCCTCGACTTCGCCAGGGAAATTGCGCGATGTGCGCCGGATTTGTCATCATATGACCGTTTCTCGGCGCAATTTGCCTGGCGAAGTCGGTCTACGGGCAGGCTGGACGTGCCAGGGCAGACGACGTGCCCGCGCAAGGCGGCACCGGCGCGGAGGCGGGCCGGGCGAACGCGCGCCGGAGACCAGGCGGCACCGGCCACGCCACATACCCGTCGGCGGCTGACCGGGGGTCGCCCAGCCAACCGCCGACGGGTGCGCCGTCGAGGAGACGTCTATCCCTTCACCGAGCCTGCCGTGAGGCCGCGGACGAAGTAGCGCTGCAGCGAAAGGAACACGATCATCGGCACGATCATCGTGACGAACGCCGCGGCGGTGAGCAGGTGCCAGTCCGAGCCGAGGGTACCGACCAGCGTGCTCAGGTTGACCGTAACGACCTCGTTCTCGCCAGGGCCGAGGAAGATCAGCGCGACGAGGAGATCGTTCCACACCCACAGGAACTGGAAGATCGCGTACGCCGCGAGCGCGGGTGTGGACATCGGGATGATCAGCCGCCAGAACGTGACGAAGTGGCTGGCGCCGTCCACCTTCGCCGACTCGATCACCTCGCCCGGCAGCCCTTCCATGTAGTTGCGCAGCAGGTACACCGCGAGCGGCATCCCGAACGCGGCGTGCGCCAGCCACACGGCGGGGAACGTCCCGACGATGCCGATCTCCCCGAAGATCTGCAGCAGCGGGATGAACGCGACCTGCAACGGAATCACGAGCAGCCCGACGAGCACGATGAAGAAGACGTCCCTGCCTGGGAACTTCATGAACGTGAACGCGTACGCCGCGAACGCCGCGACCAGGATCGGGATCACCGTCGCCGGGATGGTGACGACGAGGCTGTTCAGGAAGGCGTTGCCCATGCCCTGCGCGGTCAGCACCTCGTCGTAGTTCTGCGCCGTCCACTGCGTGAAGTCCAGCGGCGAGGACAGCACGCTCCACCAACCGGAGTTCGAGACGACCGTTGGCTCTCGGCCCGACGTCACCAGCAGCCCGATCGTGGGGATCGTCCACACCAGCACCATGACCAGCAGCGCGACCCGGACGATGATCGTGCCGATACCGCGACGTGGCTTGCCCCCGCTGGGTTTGGCCGGTTCCGAAACCTCGGTGTCCGGTGCGAGCGGCGGTGTCGTCGTTGTCATCGCGTCGCCTCCATCTGCCGGAACTGGCGCACCTGGTAGATCATCACCGGGATCACGGCGATCAGCAGCATCACCACGATGGCCGACGCCCTGCCGTCCCTGCCGAACTTGATCAGCTCGGTGATGAACCGGTTACCGATGACGTCGGTGTTGAACCGGCCACCGGTCATGACGTAGATGATGTCGAAGATCTTCAGCGTCAGGATCAGCACGGTGACGAACACCGTGATCACCGTTGACCAGATCTGCGGCACGACGACCTGGAAGAAGATCTGTACCTCGGACGCGCCGTCGATCCTTGCCGCCTCGACCGTCTCCGTCGGCACGTTCTTGATCGCAGCCGACAGCAACACCATGGCGAACCCGGTCTGCAACCAGATCATGATCACCATGAGCAGGAACGAGTTCAGCCGGAACGCGTCGTTCTGGACCCAGGCAACCGGGTCGCCGCCGAAGAACGTCCACACCGCGTTCAGCAGCCCGATCTGCGCTCTGCCCTCCGGCTCGAAGGCGTAGACGAACCGCCAGATCGTGCTCGCGCCGACGAAGCTGATCGCCATCGGCAGGAAGATGAACGACTTCACCGCGTTCTCGCCGCGGGTGGACAGCTGGTCGGCAAGCACCGCGACGATCAGCCCGGCGATCACCACGCCCGCCGGCACCACGATCAGCCACAGCACGTTGTTGAACAACGCGTTGAGGAACGACGACTCGCCGAGCAGGTCGACGTAGTTCGCCATGCCGACGAACTCCTCGCCGCCGTCGTCGAAGAAGCTCAGGTACGCCGTGCGCAACGCCGGGTACACCAGGAAGATCGTCACGAAGACGATCGCGGGCCCGATGAAGATGTACGGCTTGATCCGGTCTTCCCACCGGCCGGGTAACCGCTCGACCAGCCAGTTCAGGATCAGATACAGCGCGAACCCGCCGCCGACACCGGCGAGGACCGCCAGCAGCGCGTTGATCGCCTTCAGCATCGTCTCGCTACCCTTCCCGCCAGTGACGGGGCGCCGGGCGAATCACCCGGCGCCCCGCACGGGCACCCGTGCCGTTAGCTGCTCGGCCAGCTTTCGTCGATCTCGGTCAGCACGGTGTCGAGGTCCTTACGACCACCGATCCAGTCGACCATTCCGGTCCAGAAGCTGCCGGTGCCCACCTCGGCGGGCATCAGGTCGGAGCCGTCGAACCGGAACACGTCCGCCTCGTTGACCTGCTCGGCGATCTGCTTGGTGACCTCGTCCGGGTACTTCGACGTGTCGAACGTCGTGTGCGGCGAGAGGATGCCGCCAGCCTCATACCTCGGCGTGCCGAACTTGTCCGAGATCAGGTACTCCATGACCTTGACCGCGTTCTCGTTCTCCGAGTTGAGCAGCGCCGCGAAGTTGCCGCTGCCGAGGATCGGCGTGCCGTCGAAGCCGTCCTCGACCGGCGGCAGCACGAACACGCCAGCCTCCTCGTCCAGATTCTCCTGGACCTTCTCCGGGAAGAAGCTGGTGATGAAGCTGGCCTGCCGGTGCAGGAAGCACCCTGGCGGGTCCTCGAACATCCGCTCCGACGACTCACCGAACGGCGCGTTGACGATGGCCTGGCCGCCGCCCTGCACGTTGCCCTCGGCCAGCATGACGTCGCCCATGGCCTCGGCGGCTTCCTTGACCTCCGGGCTGCTGAACGCCAGCTCCCCGTCGACCCACTGGTCGTAGGCATCGGGGCCAGCGGTGCGCAGCACGTAGTCCTCCAGCCAGTCGGTCGCAGGCCAGCCGGTGTCCGGACCGGACTCGAGGCCGATGCACCACGGCGCCTCGCCGTCCTGCTTGATCTGGTCGGTCAGGTCGAGCAGTTCCTGGTGCGTGGTCGGTTCCTCGTAGCCTGCCTGCTGGAACGCCTGCTTCGGGTACCAGACGAGACTCTTGGGCGCCTGGTCGATCGGCGCGCCGTAGACCTTGCCGTCCTTGCTCGCCGAGTCGAGGAAGCCGGGGATCAGCGTCTCACTCGCCGCGTCGAGGCCGGCGTCGACGTCGTCGAGCGGCGTGATGTCACTCGACATGTCGAGCAGCAGTCCGGGCTGCGGGTACAGCGCGATGTCCGGCGCGTCGCCGCCGCGGACCTTGCTGCGGATAAGCGTCGTGAAGTCCCGTGAAGGCTCGTACTTGACGTCGACCCCTGTCGCCTCCGACATCTCGGCGACGGCCTCTTTGACGAGCTTGACCTCCTCGGTGCCGGTGATACCACCGAAGATCGTCACGGACTGGTTCTCGCCGCCGTCGCCGCCTTCCTCCGCGCCGAGACACCCGCTCAGCACAAGGGAGCCGGCGAACACCAGTGCGCCGAGCCTCAGGGTATTTCGTGATCGCATACGCGCTCCTTCTCTTGCTCGAACCCGCGGTCTCCGTGAAGCGGGTGCGTCGTGACTGGGCTGGTGATGAGCCGTCGTGTTACGTCGACAACCGGTTACCGGTCGCTGCGGAGAAGACGTGCCGCTGGTCAGGGCGGATGCGGAGGTGGACCGTGTCGCCCTTCGCTGGCACGTCGCGCGGCTCGACCCGCGCGATGATGTCCGGCGCCGACATCACAGCGCCGTTCGGATCGGTCAGTGCGCCGTAGATGTAGGCCTCCGCGCCGAGCTCCTCGATGACGTTGACGACGACCTCGAAGGACTGGTCGGTACCGGTCGGCACGACGTCGAGCGACTCCGGCCGAAACCCGACGGTCACCCGGTCGGTCGCGCCGTCCCCCGCGGCGGCGTCCAGGGTGGCGCGCGGCAGCGGGACGATCGCCGCGCCGATGCGGACACCGCCGTCGACAATCGGCAGGTCCCCGATGTTCATCGCGGGCGAGCCGATGAACCCGGCGACGAAGACGTTCGCGGGGTGCTCGTACAGCTCGCGCGGCGTGTCGACCTGCATCAGCTTGCCCTTGTCAAGCACACACACCCGGTCGCCCATGGTCATAGCCTCGACCTGGTCGTGGGTGACGTACACCGTCGTGACGCCTAGTCGCCGCTGCAACGCCGCGATCTGTGTCCGGGTTGACACGCGCAGCTTGGCGTCCAGGTTGGACAGCGGCTCGTCCATGAGGAACACCTGCGGCTCGCGCACGATCGCGCGTCCCATTGCGACGCGCTGCCGCTGCCCGCCGGAGAGCGCCTTGGGCTTGCGGTCGAGGTACTGCTCAAGGTCGAGGAGCTTCGCCGCCTCCGCGACCCTGCGCTTGATGTCCGGCTTCTTCTCGCCTGCGATCTTGAGCGCGAAGCCCATGTTGTCCGCGACAGTCATGTGGGGGTAGAGCGCGTAGCTCTGGAACACCATCGCGATGTCGCGGTCCTTGGGGGACAGTCCGCTCACGTCGCGGTCGCCGATGCGGATGGCGCCCTCGCTGACCTCCTCCAGCCCCGCGAGCATGCGCAACGACGTCGACTTGCCGCAGCCGGACGGACCGACGAGAACAAGGAACTCGCCGTCGTCGATCGACAGGTTCAGCGCGTCAACGGCCCGCACCCCGCCCGGATACACGCACGACGCCTCGTCGTAGGTCACCGGCGCCATCGCCCGCCTCCCTCTTCGTTGAGGTTGCCAACAAATAGTGAGGCGGAACCATACTCCGGACGGCAAGAGTTGTGGCCAGAGACGCGCCTGAACGATTAAGACTCGTAACCTTCGTGCTCCTTACGGAGTAGAAGCGGCTATTACTGGGGCTGCTGCCCGAGGGCGAGTCGCGCGAGCAGATCCCGGCCGCGCTCGGCGCTGCGCGGCAGGCACAGGACGTCGTAGCGGCCAGCGACGAGTTGGCTCGTCGTCGTGAACGACCGCGAGCCCTTGTTCATGCCGTAGTTCGCCGCGGCGAGCACCATGCCGAACACCGTGCCAACGGCAACGCCGAACACGATCGGCCCGTACACCAGCCCCTGCCCCTCGCTGAAGAGGCTCAGCAGCAAGCCCATGAGCAGCCCGAACCACGCGCCGGGCACGGCGCCCGCCATCAGGACCTTGCCCAAGCTCAGCTTGCCGAGCACGCGCTCGACGAGCATCAGGTCGACGCCGACGATCGTGACGTCGGCGACCGGGAAGTCGTCGCCGGCGAGGTAGTCGACGGCGCGCTGTGCCTCTTCGTAGGTGGGGTAACAGCCGATCGGCCAGCCGCTCGGCGGGGTCGGCAGCTTCGGCTGGCCCCCTTGGCGCGCGGACATCGAAAACGGACTCGTCACGTGATCACCTCTCGTGAACAGGCCACAGCACCATCCTGCCAAATTCGGGCATCGATGGTGCTAAATCGCACTGATGGCGCTGTAGCTTGCCACGCCGCGCTCCCGCGGGTGATCAGCCCTTCGTGCGGTAGTCGCGGAGCAGGCCCCTGCTGATGATCGTTTTCTGGATTTCGCTGGTGCCTTCGCCGATGAGCAGGAACGGCGCCTCGCGCATCAGGCGTTCGATCTCGTACTCCTTGGAGTAGCCGTAGCCGCCGTGGATGCGGAACGACTCCTGGGTGACCTCGGCGCAGTACTCGCTTGCGATGAGCTTGGCCATGCCCGCCTCGACGTCGTTGCGGGCGCCGGAGTCCTTCAGCCGGGCGGCGTTGACCATCATCAGGTGCGCGGCCTCGACCTTGGTGCCCATCTCGGCGAGCTTGAACGCGATCGCCTGGTGCTCGGCGATCGGCTTGCCGAACGTCTTGCGCTGCTGCGCGTACTCGGCGGCCAGCTCGAACGCCCTGATCGCGATGCCACACGCCCGCGCGGCGACGTTCACACGGCCGACCTCGACGCCGTCCATCATCTGCGCGAAACCCTTACCGGTCTCGCCGCCCAGCACCGCGTCGCCACTGATGCGGTAGCCGTCGAACACCGCCTCGGTGGTGTCGACGCCCTTGTAGCCCATCTTGTCGAGCTTGCCGGGGATGGTCAGGCCCGGCGCCACCTCGCCGAAGCCCTCCGGCTTCTCAACCAGGAACGTCGTCAGGTTCTTATGAGCTTTGTCCGCGCCTTCGTCGGTCTTGACCAGCAGCGCGATCAGGTTCGACGTCCCACCGTTGGTCAGCCACATCTTGCTGCCGTCGATGACGTAATCATCGCCGTCGGCCTTGGCACGGGTCTTGATCGCGGCGACGTCGGAGCCGAGGTCGGGCTCGGACATCGAGAAGGACCCTCTGATCTCGCCGGTGGCCATCTTCGGCAGGTAATACTGCTTCTGCGCCTCGGTGCCGTGCTGCTTGACCATGTGCGCCACGATGAAGTGGGTGTTGATCACGCCGGACACGCTCATCCAGCCGCGCGCGATCTGCTCCACGACCAGCGCGTACGTCAACAGCGACTCGCCAAGGCCGCCGTACTCCTCGGGGATGGTGAGGCCGAACAGCCCCATCTCCTTCATGCCCTCGACGATCTCCGCCGGATAGGCGTCCGCGTGCTCCAGCTCCTGCGCGTGCGGAATGATCTCCTTGTCCACGAAGTCACGGACGGTCGCCAGAATCTCCGACTGCACATCGGTCAATCCGGCGGTCTGGGCAAGGCGGGCCATCGGCGCTCCCTCGAGCTCGCGGGCGGGTAGTTACCCCGCAGTATCCAACGGACAGTACCCGCCTTGCCAGTGTGACGGCGGCAACGCCGTTCCGCCCTTCGGGTCGCAGCCGCCGGTGTCAGATGTGCGAGGTCTTTCCGGGTGATCTTTCGTCAGCTCGCGAGCAATTCGAGTTCCGCGCCACACTCGCGGCAGTTCGTCGCGAGAACGTAGACGTTCTCACCGCAGTCATCGCACGCCCGGAAACTGCGCGCGAGCAATGAGTCGGGACCACTGTCGTCGCCGAACCAGATCTCCCGAACTCGATCTTGCAGGCTGGCAAAACGCTTTCGCATGACCCCAGCATCACTCGCCCGGGTACGCCCAGCGCAAGTTCTGTTCGTTATCTGTGTGTTACTTCACCGTTGGGTTTTCGCAGCTTGATCGTCGTCTGCTGTTGTTTGCGCAGGTGGCTCCGGTACTTTCGATTCCGTTTCCGGCGTTTCAGTTTTGTGCTCGCCCTCACTCTGAGATTTCTGTTGCACGCCCTTTTGCGCCACCGTGCTCGCTTCCAGGAAACGCAACAGTTCGACGGGGAACGGCAGCACGAGCGTCGAGTTCTTCTCCGCTGCGACCTCCACCACAGTTTCCAGCAGCCGCAATTGCAGCGCGGCGGGCGTATTCGCCATCCGTTCCGCCGCTTGCGCCAGCTTCTCCGACGCCTGCAACTCTCCCTCGGCGGAAATCACCCTGCCTCGGCGTTCCCGTTCCGCCTCGGCCTGCCGCGACATCGCGCGCTTCATCGCCTCCGGCAGCGCGACGTCCTTGATCTCCACCCGGTCGATGTGAATCCCCCACCCGACGGCGGGGCTGTCGATCATGATCTCAAGGCCCTCGTTCAACCGCTGCCGGTTCGACAGCAGGTCGTCAAGGCTGCTCTCCCCGATGATGCGACGCAGGCTGGACTGCGCGACCTGCAACATCGCGAAGCGGTAGTTCTCCACCCCGACGATGGCCTGCACCGGGTCGATCACCTTGAAGTACACGACGGCGTCCACCCGCACCGTCACGTTGTCCCTTGTGATGCCGTCCTGACCGGGCACCGGCAGCGTCACCACCTGCATGTTCACTTTCCGCATGTGGTCGACGCCGGGAACGATGAACTTCAGGCCAGGCTCCCTCGGCGCCCGATGGACCCGGCCGAACCGCAGTACGAGCCCCCGCTCGTACTGCCGCACCACTCGCAGGCCCGCACCGACGTAACCACCCGCCGCCAGCACGAAGGCGAGCACGACGTAGAGCACGATCTCCATTCGGATCACCCGGCTCCGATGCTACGCCCCGACACCGACAAGAACAGGGCCAGCGGTGGATTCGTGACCGCTCAGCCAGGCGCGAACACGACGTCGGACTACGCACCCGTAGCATGGATAGTGAAGGACATACCCCCTCACGAAGGTCGGTGCGCAAGCGTGACAAGCACCCAGCAGCTTCCCAGCGACGAGGCGGTGCGCGAAGCACTCTCGGGTGTCAAGGACCCGGAGATCGGCAAGCCGATCACCGAACTCGGCATGGTCAAGGACGTCGAGATCGACGCGGACGGCCTGGTCAAGGTCGGCATCTACCTCACCGTCGCTGGCTGCCCGCTCAAGGACACCATCACCAACAACACCAAAGAAGCGGTCGGCACCCTCGAGGGCGTCCGTGAGGTGCAGGTCGAGCTCGACGTGATGAGCGACGAGCAGCGGACCGAGCTGCGCAAGTCGCTGCGCGGCGACGCCAAGGAGCCGGTGATCCCGTTCGCGCAGCCCGGGTCGATGACCAGGGTGTACTGCGTCGCGTCAGGTAAGGGCGGGGTCGGCAAGTCCAGCGTCACGGTGAACCTTGCGGTGTCGATGGCCGAGCGCGGGCTGTCCGTCGGTGTTGTCGACGCCGACATCTACGGCCACTCGGTGCCGCGCATGCTCGGCGCGAGCGAGAAGCCGACCAAGGTCGAGGAGATGATCATGCCGCCGCAGGCGCACGGCGTGAAGGTCATCTCGATCGGCATGTTCACGCCGGGTAACACACCGGTGGTGTGGCGCGGGCCGATGCTGCACCGCGCGTTGCAGCAGTTCCTCGCCGACGTCTTCTGGGGCGACCTCGACGTCCTGCTGCTCGACCTCCCGCCGGGCACCGGTGACATCGCGATCTCGGTGGCCCAGTTGATTCCGAACGCGGAGATCCTGGTGGTGACGACGCCGCAGCAGGCGGCGGCCGAGGTGGCCGAACGCGCGGGCGCGATCGCGTTGCAGACCAGGCAGCGGGTGGCCGGTGTGATCGAGAACATGTCCTGGTTCGAGGCGCCGGACGGCACCCGCATGGACATCTTCGGCTCCGGCGGTGGCCAGCAGGTCGCGGACTCGCTGTCGAAGTCCGTCGGCGCCGAGGTGCCGCTGCTGGGACAGGTGCCGCTCGACCCTCGGCTGCGCGAGCAGGGCGACGAAGGCACGCCGCTGGTGCTGACCGATCCGGACGCCCCGGCGTCCGGCGTGCTTCGCGAGGCGGCGGAGAAGCTGTCCGTCCGGGCGCGCGGCCTGTCCGGGATGATGCTGAACGTCACCCCCGCCGGCCGGTGAGCGGCGAGCGGTAGCGGTAGCGGTAGCGGCGAGGGAACGCGGCAGCGCCGTGTCCCCCGCCCAGCGCGCCGTGTCCGACGTTCCGGACGCCATGTTCGTCACTCAGGACGCTGTGTCATGCAGTCTCGACGGCGTGTCATGCGCTCCCGACGACGTGGCGTACGCGCGCACCACCGGTAACCCGGGACTCGACGCTCCCGAAGTCGGAACTCACCGTTCCGCAACGCGGGACTCGCACCCGCAGAAGTCGGGACTCGCGACACGCGCGGTGCAACTCGCGAGCAATAAGGTGTGACTCGCGGGTTAGGTGGCGTCGGGATCGACCGGGGGCTTCTCGCCCGGCGTGAGGGGTTCCTGGACGCGGCCACCGGCGGCGGCTGCCCCGCGCGCAGTGCCGCCCGAGCCGACACCGCCAGCGCCGACACCGTTGCCAGCCCCGCCGCCCGAGCCGCCCGCGCCGGAGCCACGCCCGGTGCCGTCGTCGTTCAGGCCGAGCGGGTCCTCGTCGCCGTCGAACAGGTGCTGCGTCACCGCGCGCTTCGGGTCGAAGTTGCGCAGGCTGCGCAGGTCCTCGATCGGCTTGCGGAACTCGTCGAACTCGGGGCCCATCTCCTCTCGGAGCTGGTCACGCGCGCCGGTGGCGAACTCCCGCACCTTGCGGATGCTGCGGCCGACCCACGCCATCGCGTCCGGCAGCCGCTCGGGACCGAGGATGAACAGGGCCGCGATCAGCAGCGCGATGATTTCCCACATGCCAATGCTGTCGAACATTCGGCCCCTCCAACGGTCGGACGTCCCCAGCTTACCGGCCAGGGACGGGCTCAGTCAGACCCCAGCTTGACGTCGACGACAAGTTCTCGACCGCCTCGCACGAGCTTGACCCGGGTGATGTCACCGACCTCGTGCTTGCGCACCGCGACGGTGAGCTCGGCGGCGTTGCGCACCGTCCGGTCGCCGACCTGCACGATGACGTCGCCTTCCTCGATGCCCGCCCGCTGCGCCGGTCCACCGGGCGCGACGTTGTTCACCCGCGCGCCCCGCGACGAGTTCGCCGCGACAGACGCAGCGCTGACCCCGAGGAACGCGTGGGACACCGAACCGTTAGCGATCAGTGACTCGGCGATCCGCACGACGTCGTCCACCGGGATCGCGAAGCCGAGCCCGATGCTGCCGCCCTGCCCTCGCGCGTCGCCAACCGTCCTTATCAGCGAGTTGATGCCGACGAGCAGGCCGTTCTTGTCGACGAGCGCGCCGCCCGAGTTGCCGGGGTTGATGGCGGCGTCGGTTTGGATGGCGTCGTAGGTGACCTGCTCCCCGCCGGTCTCCGCTGGTGCGGTCACCGGCCGGTTCAGCGCGCTGACGATGCCGACCGTCACGGTGTTCTCCAGCCCGAACGGCGATCCGACGGCGATCACGTTGTCCCCTGGTTTGAGCCGTGCGGACGAGCCGAGCTGGATCACCGTCGGGTTCCTGACGTTGACCTTGAGCACGGCGAGGTCGGTCTTCGGGTCGGTGCCGACCAGCTTCGCCTCCGCCCGGCTGCCGTCGGTGAACACGGTCGTGATCGTGGCGTTGTCGTTGGTCTTCGCCGAGGCGATGACGTGGTCGTTCGTGACGATGTAACCGTCGCGGTCGATGACGACGCCGGAGCCGACGCCGCCGGTCTGTCCCGTGGTGACCTCGACCGAGACCACGGCTGGCGCGACCTTCGCGACGGTGTGCGCCACCGAGCCCGGCGGACGTTCGACCGACTCGTCCACCTGCGCGAGCGTGACTTCCTGCGCGAGCTGGTTGCCCTGCTGCGCGAGGAACCAGCCGAGCGAGCCGCCCAGCGCGCCGACGACGAGCACCGCGACCGCGATGACGACGAGCGCGCTGGTCCGCAGCGTGCCGCCGAAGATCACCTCGGTGAGGCTGAACGCCCTGTCTCGCTGTGTCGGCGGTTCCTCGGCCTCACCGGTGTCCTGCGACAGCGCGGGGTTGCCCAGCACCGCGCCCGAGCCAGGGTTGCGCCACGGATCGGTGGACGACGACCACAGCGGTCCGGTGCCGTTGCCGCGCTCGGGGACGTCCGCACCGGGTGGTCGCTGCAGCACGATGCTGTTGTCAGCCGGGCTCCGGGAGAACGCCTCGACCAGCGAGGCGGGTGGCGGGGCTGGTCGCGACGGTTCCGCGGCGGCGCCGTCCTGCTGGCCGTCCCACTGCCGGGGGTCGAACGCTCCCTCGACGCCAGGCGGGCGACCGAACGCGGCAGCGGCGGGGTCGGCCGATGGCTGCTGCGGCCCCCGTGCGGCTACCTGCTCGTCGGACCCGTCATCGGGCCCGGCGGGCTGCTGCGAGTTGTCGCTCATCGCTCCCCGAAGATGCGGCGGTTACGCGCGACCGGCTCATGACGCACGTGTCGCTCCTCAGTGTGCCGTGAGCGTGGTGAAGTCGGCGTTGCGGTGGGCCCCCCGCCGGGCCTCAGCGGGTCAGGCCGCTGGATACGGGGACGGAGCTCCTGACGGTGCTCGGCGCAGCGCCGCGCGGCACTGCGGTGCTCGACGTCGTCGCCGCGCCGACGTAGCCGGCGGGCATGACGCCGGAGTCCGTACCGGAGCGCACGGGCGCGCCGCCCTCCTCGACGGTGAACGCGAACGCCATCGCGGTCAGCACCAGCCCGGACACGACGACGCCAGCGCCCTGCGCGGTGCGCTTGCCCGGC
Source organism: Actinophytocola sp. (assembly GCA_009377475.1). Lineage (GTDB taxonomy): Bacteria > Actinomycetota > Actinomycetes > Mycobacteriales > Pseudonocardiaceae > Haloechinothrix_A. Next base: position 16,692 of record WHTY01000042.1, on the reverse strand, counting down.
CTGCGGCCGAAGCCGGTAGCGCCGAGCGGAGTGCTCGACCCGAGCCGTGCCGAGCCGAACATGGTGCCCCGCTGCGGGTGGTCGGCGCGCTGCACCGTGACGAGCTGGCCGTCCGCCGTGACGGCGAGGTTGTCCGGCCCGGACGAGATGTCGGTGGTCTGCGGGATGGAGCTCAGCGACGCGAGCAGCCCGGCTGGCATGGCCGGGACCCGCGAGTCGTGCACGGCCTCGCGCACCTGGCGCTGCGCGGTGACGTCCGCGGCGCACGCAGCGCACCGCATGATGTGCATCGCGGCGCGTTCCTGCGCGCCCGGCGACAACTCGCCATCCACGAACGCGACGATCGCGTCGGGCAGCAGGTGCGACTCGGGCAACTGCCAGCTACCCGACGTCCGCCCGCTGTGCCGGTGCCCGCCGAGACCTTCGGCACGCGATTGCGTCATGCCCTCGTCCTCATCGTTTCCCCTTGCGACTCCTTGCGGCGCTCGAGCGCGGCGCGCAGAGCCTGGCGGCCACGGTGAATCCTGCTGCGTACGGTACCAAGCTTCACCCCGAGGGTGGCGCCGATCTCCTCGTACGACAGGCCCTCGACGTCGCACAGCACGACGGCGGCGCGGAACTCAGGCGGCAGCTCATCGAGCGCTGCCTGCAGGTCGGGGTCGAGGTGCCTGTCGGAGAAAACCTGCTCCGGGCTCGGGTCGTCGCCAACGATGCGGTCGGTGTCCTCGGGCAGCCCCTCCATGCGCACCCGCTGCCGCCTGCGCGCCATGTCGAGGAAGAGGTTCGTCGTGATCCGGTGCAACCAGCCCTCGAACGTGCCCGGCTTGTACGACGAAAGGCTACGGAACACCCGGATGAACGTCTCCTGGGTGAGGTCCTCCGCGTCGTGCGGGTTGCCGGAGAGCCGGTACGCAAGCCGATACACGCGGGAAGCGTGGGTACGCACGATCTCGTCCCATGACGGCGGTGTCCAGGCAGCGTCCTCCGCTGCCACGGCAGCGGAATCGGTACCCTGCGCCATCGTTGCCGGCATCTGGCTCCTTTGCGGCTCTGGATGCGCCTGCATCGGCGATCTCCCAACTACTCCACACAACGCGGATTCCCTCCCCGTTGTTCCCCAACCCGGGATGCGACCACTCTGACCTGAATACTTACGGTTTTAGTGAGACAGCCCTGAGAGCAACCTGAGAGCTTTGTTCTCGTGTTGTCGAGGGACCGTGGACCCGTGTTACGGCCCTGCCTGACCTACCGACGGGTCGCCCAGGTCTAATCTGCCCCTGTGAGCTCAGAGACCGAACCGACCGCGCCGCCGACGTTCGCCGAGTACCTCGACGGGTACCTCCCCGACGACGAGACGATGGTCACGGCGCGCACGCGAGCCGAAGAGCTCGGCTGCCCCACGGTGGCGCCGTCCGTCGGGTGCACGCTGCGCTTCCTCACCGCGACGCTGAGCGCCCGCGCCGTGGTCGAGATTGGCACCGGCGCCGGGGTCAGCGGCCTCTACCTGCTGCGCGGCATGGCTCAGGACGGCGTGCTGACCTCGATCGACATCGAGCCGGAGTTCCACAATGCCGCCCGCGCCACGTTCGCCGATGCCGGCTGCGGCGGCAGCAAAGCGCGGCTGATCATGGGCCGCGCCGTCGACGTCCTGCCCCGGCTCACCGCTGGCGGCTACGACCTCGTGTTCGTCGACGCCGCGAAGGCCGAGTACCCGCACTACTACGAGCAGGGCGTCGAGCTGCTGCGGCCGGGCGGGGTGATCGCGTTCAACGGCATCCTCGCCAACGGCGGCCTTTCCGATCCGGCACGCCGGGACCAGGAGACGCTCGCGCTGCGCGACGTCGCAAGGTCGGTGGCCACCGACGACCGCCTTATGCCCGCGATGCTGCCGGTCGTGGGTGGTCTGCTTGCCGCTGCGCGGATGGCGTGACGCTCGGTTCCCTGCCGCGCACCACGACGACGCCGAGCCCAGCGACGGCGAGCCACGCCGCGACGAGCCCGACCACGGCGCCCCAGCCAGCCGCCGCGTACACGACGGTGCCGACGGTTCCGCCGACGCTGCTGCCGATGTAGTAGCCCAGCGTGTAGAGCCCGGACGCCTGCGCCCGCGCGGCCGAGTTCGCCGCGAACGCCGTCCAGCCGCTCGACACCGCGTGCGCGGCGAAGAAGCCGCCGGTCAGCACGACGAAACCCACCACGACCAGCCACAACGTCGTGGACAGCGTGAGCGCGGAGCCCGCCGCCATGACGATGAGTGCGCCGAGCAGCGAGCGGAGCTTGCCGAACGCGCCGACGAGGCGGCCCGCGAACGACGACGACACCGCGCCCATGGCGTAGGCGAGAAAGACCAGCGAGGCGATCGCCGGGGTGAGGTTCAACGGCTCCGAGGTGAGTCGGAACGCCGCAGCGTTGTAGAGCGCGACGAACGAGCCCATGCCGAGCAGCGCGACGCCGTACTGGGCCAGCAGCAACGGCTGACGTAGCGCGGTCGCGATGCCGATGAGCGCGCCCCGGCCGCTGCTGCGGACTCGTGCGCACGGCTCAGACCTGCGACGTTGGGCCCGCAGCGCGAGCAGGGCCGCCGCAGCGCACGCCAGCGACAACAGCGCGGACGAGCCGAGCGCGGCCTGCCAACCGAGCCAGTCGGTGGTGAAGCCGGTGGCGAGCCTGCCGAGCATGCCACCGATGGTGTTGCCAGCGACCATCGCGCCGACCGCGCCCGCCACCCCGCGAGCGCCCAGCTTTTCGACCAGGAATGCGGCGGCAACGCCAGGAAAGCCCGCGATCGCCGCGCCCTGCAACGCGCGCAACACCAGCAGCACCGGGTAGTTCGGCGCGAACGGGATCGCCAGCCCGAGCAGCACCGAGCACACCAGCGACGTGATGATCACCCGCCGCCTGCCGACGATCTCGGACAGCGTCGCGATCGGGAGCACCGCGATCGCGAGCCCTCCGGTGGCGACGCTGACGGAGAGCGAGGCGGTGCCTGGGTCGATGCGGTAGGCGTCGGCGATCTGCGGCAGCACGGGTTGCGGCGCGTAGAGCAGCGCGAACGAGGCGATGCCCGCCGCGGCGACCGCCAGCGTCAGGTACCGCGCGGCAGCGCGGCTGGCTGGGGCCTGCTCATCGGACGGCGCGCTGGTGACCACGCGCACCGATACTACGCATTGCTAACGACTTGGTCCGCAGGTTGTGTCCCAGCAGACACCGTGTCCCCCGTTCCCAGCGCCGTGTCCCCCGTTCCCAGCGCCGTGTCCCCCGTTCATGACGTCGTGTTCCCCGTTCATGACGTCGTGTTCGACACTCAGAACGCCGTGTTCGACGTTCGCGACGCCGGAAGGTGCGACTCGCGGCAAATAAGGTGCGACTCGCGCGCCGCGCCGCCGCGCCGCCAGCGTCCCGGGTCAGCGCTCGGCGTAGGCGGCGACGAACTCGACCAGCGTGCGCGCGGCGAACCCGGTGCCGCCCGGCGTGACCTCGCTGTACGGCTTGTCCGCCCGCGCGGGACCCGCGATGTCCAGGTGCGCCCACGGCAGACCGTTGGTGAACTCGCGCAGGAACAGCGCCGCCGTGATCCCGCCCGGTCCTTCCGGCGTCTGCCGGACGTCGGCGAGCCGCCCGCGCACCGCGTCCTCGTGGGCGGCGAGCAGCGGCATCCGCCACCAGGACTCCCCGACCCGCACGCCAGCGGCGTTCAACGTGTCCGCCAGGTCGTCGGTCGTCGCGAAGTACCCGCCGGTGCGCAGGCCGAGCGCCATCTTCATCGCGCCGGTCAGCGTGGCGACGTCGAGGACGGCGTTCGGCGCGAACCGTTCGACGCCGTACGCGAGGGCGTCCGCCATGACGATGCGGCCCTCGGCGTCGGTGTTGCCGATCTCGGTGGTCTTCCCGCCGTAGTGGCGGACGACGTCGCCCGGCCGGTACGCCGAGCCGGACACGTGGTTCTCCGCCGCCGGGATCAGCGCCCGCACCGCGACGGGCAGCCCGCGCTGCGCGATGGCCCGCATCGCGCCCGCGACGGCGGCGCCGCCGGACATGTCGGTGCGCATCAGGTGCATGCCATCGGACGGCTTGAGCGAGATGCCGCCGGTGTCGAAGGTAATGCCCTTGCCGACAAGCAACAACGTCTTCGTCGCGCCGGTCGGCTGGTAGTTGATCTCGATCAGCCGGGGCTCGCTGGCCGACCCGCCGCCGACGGCCAGCATGCCGCCGAAGCCGTTGTCGGTGAGCCAGCGCAGGTCGCGGACCTCGACGTCGAGGCAGGGCACGTCGGCGAGCACGTCGCTGACCGTGCTGGCGAGCCAGTCGGGGGTCTTGACGTTGGAGGGAGTGTTGGCGAGGTCGCGCGCGAGCGACGTCGCCTCGGCAAGCTGGCGCGCGGCACTGGCGACGTCGATCAGCTCGGCGAGCCGTTCCTCGCCGACGACCAACCGCACCGATGCCAGGCGCGGCGGCTGCTTCTCCTCGGTCACCGTGAGCCGGTAACCGCCGAGGCAGACGCCGAGCACGAAGCCGGTCACGCAGGCAGGCTCGACGTCGCCGGGCAGTTCCACCTGCACCGTGTCCGGCGCGGGTGAGCCAGCGTCGTCGTGCGCCGCGAGGTCGGCGTTGATCGCCCGCACCAGCGCGGCGCCCGCAGAGCGCCAGTTGTTCGCGTCCGTCAGGTCCGCGCCGAGCCCGAGCAGCCAGCGCATCGCGCCACGGAGTGGATGGACCTCGCCTGCCTTGCCGGTGACCACACCGGCTGGCCGCGCCGAGTCCGGGAGCGGCGTACCGAGCGCCGACCGCGCCGAGTCACCGTTGACGGATGCCTGCTCGCCGTGCGTCGCCGCATCGAACGGCACGGTGAGCAGCACGATCGGAGCCCCGCGCCGCGCGCTGGCAGCGATCTCGACATCCGGCACTGTGCTCGGCAGCGACGGCACGGGGGTTCGCACCATCGAAACCTCAATTCGACCCGCCGGCCGGGGTCAGCTCGTTGCCTCCTGCAGGGCTACACCCAGGTCCTTGGCCTCCTCAGCGGTGAGCTCGACGACGAGCCGTCCGCCACCCTCTAGCGGTACGCGCATCACGAGGCCCCTGCCCTCCTTCACGACTTCGAGGGGACCATCTCCGGTCCGGGGCTTCATGGCCGCCATAGCGTGCTCCCTCCATATCAACCAGCGTCACCGGTCGTGCTTGTCCGGCTCAGAGTCCTCCGACACGCGGAAACGTGCGCCTGGCCAGCCCTTGGGCCGGACCCTGCAAGCCCAAACCGGGTCTCACGGTCCTATTCTCCCCTATCGCTGATCTCGTGCTGTACAGGAGGTGGCCTTTTCCCGTGCATCCACGCTGGTATGCGGCCCGCAGCAGGACCGTTCGTCGGTATCGGGCACACCGGGGCGCGAGCTGGCACACGCCCCGCCACCCAGCCCGTGACAGCCGGTGTCCGATGCGTGTAGAACGAGCACGACACCGACGACCAGGAGGCAAGCAGTGCCGAGCACACCCGAGCAGCAGACCGCGACCGACGACGTTGTCCTCGTCGAGGACAACGACGGCGTCCGGACCATCACGCTGAACCGGCCCGCTGCCTACAACTCGCTCAACATCGAGTTGAAGAACCGGCTGGTCGAGACGCTGCGGGTCACGGCGGCGGACGACGACGTGCGCGCCGTCGTGCTGACAGGGGCAGGCAAGGCGTTCTGCGCGGGCCAGGACCTCAAGGAGCACGTCGGTCTGCTGCTCGACAAGGACCCCGCGCCGCTGAGCACGGTCGAGGAGCACTACAACCCGATCGCGACGTCGATCGCGGAGATGCCGAAGCCGATCATCGCGGCGGTCAACGGCCCGGCCGCTGGCGCGGGCGCGGCGTTCGCCTACGCCGCCGACGTGCGGGTCGCGGCCATCTCGGCGAACTTCCTGATGGCCTTTGCCAACGTCGGCCTCGGACCGGACTCCGGCGCGTCGTGGACGTTGCAGCGGCTGATCGGCTACGGCAGGGCGTTGGAGCTGATGATGCTGCCGCGCAAGGTGCACGCCGACGAGGCGTTGCGGATCGGGCTGGTCAGCGAGGTCGTCGATGACACCGGCGATGGCGCTGTGCTGGCGCGGGCGCAGGAACTGGCCGCGAAGCTGGCGACCGGGCCAACCGTGGCGTATCAGAAGATCAAGCACACGCTGTCGGCAGCGACGTCGTCCAGCCTCCGCGAGGCGCTGGCCACCGAGCAGGTGGCGCAGAACGAACTTGGCGCGACGGCCGACCACCACGAGGCGGTGGACGCCTTCGTGAACAAGCGCACCCCGAAGTTCACGGGCTCCTGAGCCGAAGGTGCCCTTCGGCACGCATTGTGTACCGAAGGGCACCTTGGGCTCGCTGAGCGGCGCCGGGCTCAGGTGGCGCGCCAGCACTCCACGATGTGGTCGTCCACCATGCCGGTGGCCTGCATCAGCGCGTGACACGTCGTCGGGCCGACGAAGCTGAACCCGCGCCGCTTCAGCTCCTTGGCCATGGCCTTCGACTCGTCGGACGTCGCTGGCACGTCGCCGACCTTGTCCGCCCTCGGGCGGCTGTTCTGCTCCGGCGCGAACGACCACAGCAGCTCGTCGAGCGGGACGTCCAGCCGGACGACCTTGCGGGCGTTGTTGATCACCGCGTTGATCTTGGCCCGATTGCGCACGATGCCGGTCGTCGCCAGCAGCCGTTCGACGTCGAAGTCGTCGAAGTCCGCGACGAGCCCGGGGTCGAACCCGGCGAACGCCTCCCGGAACGCCTCGCGTTTGCGCAGAATGACCAGCCACGACAGGCCGGACTGGAACGACTCAAGGCACAGCCGCTCGAACATGGCGATCTCGCCGTAGAGCGGCACTCCCCACTCGACGTCGTGGTACTCGGCGTAATCACTCGCGACCGTGGCCCAGTCGCACCGCTTCCTACCGTCATCGAGCGAGGTCATGACCTGCCACCCTGGTGTTCGCTCAGCTGGTGTTCGAGCGAGGCCACCCTAGCGCGGAGCTGGTCGATCTCCGTGCCGAGCCGTTGCATCACCCAGTCGACCTCGGACATGCGGTAGCCGCGCAGCACGAGCTGAAACCGGACTTGCGCGACATCCGAGGACGTGACCTCCGCGGCCGGTAGTCGGGTCGGCGACGCCCCTGGCGGTAGCGGCTCCAGCTCCTCCCCCCGGCCGAAGACCATCGAGGCGATCAGGAACACGACCGCCGCGACCAGCAGCATGACGAGTAGGTAAATCAGCGCGGTGCCCACGCGCCGATCGTTCCACATGACAGAAGTGGGCAACGACGCTACGGGGGCGCTCGATGCAGTGAAAACGTCATTCCCGGCGCTGGGTGCGCTGGACGCGTCGTTGAGCCGGGGAGCCGGGGAGCCGGGGAGCCGGGGAGCCGGGGAGCCCAAGGTGCCCTTCGGTACATATTCGGTACCCAAGGCCACCTTCGGCTCGCCAACCGGCGCGCTACCGCAGCCGGGCCAGCACCTCGCGCATTGGCGGCCGGTCCGCAACGAAGACGTCGGACGTCTCCGGCAGCCACTCGCCAGCGACCTGCGTGAACTGCGTGAACTCCGGCGAGTCGGCGGCCTCGACGCCGCACCGCGCCAGCACCGTGCCGAGCAACTGTCGCGCCATCACGCCGAGCTGCAGCAGCGAGCGGTTGCGGTGCTTGCGCACGCCGAGGTTGACCTGCGCCAGCGCGTCAACGCCGTAGCGCTGTTCCGCATCGAGCAACAGCCCGATGTCGACGCCGTAGCCCGCCGCGAACGGCACCGACTCCAGGAACTCGCGCGTGCCCGCGTACTCGCCGCCGATCGGCTGCACCACGCCGGACAACGCGGGCCGCAGCGCGGCGAGCACCGGCCGGGCGAGCAGTTCGGTCACCCTGCCGCCGCCGGTGTTGGCGACCTCGGTCTCCAGCCGCAGCGGCCGTCGGTAGAAGCCCTTCACCAGGTGCACGCCGTCATCGAGCAGCAGCGGCCCGAGCAGGCCGGGCACGAACGACGAGTCCGGGTCCACCAGGTCCGAGTCGAGGAACACCACGATGTCACCGGACGTCGCCGCGAGTGAGCGCCACAGCACCTCGCCCTTGCCGGGCCATGGCGGCAGTTCGGCCAGGACGTCGTCGCGGTGCACCACGCGCGCCCCCGCCTCGGTGGCGCGCGCGACGGTGTCGTCCGTCGAGCCGGAGTCGGCGACGACGATCTCGTCCACCAACTCGCCGAGGTGCGGCCGCACGGACGCCACGACCGCGCCGACGGTGTCCTGCTCGTTCAGCGCGGGCAGGACGACGGACACGGTCTGCTCGCCCTTGGCGCGCAGCAGGTCGGTCACCGTCCAGTCCGGGTCCTGGTGGGTGCGCGGCAGGAAGCGACCGGCGGCAGCAGCCGCTGAGCCAGGCGCGTCAGGCAAGTCGGGCAGGCCGGGCAGGCCGGGCACAGTCATGCCAGCGCCCTCCTGACCCGGGCCGGTTGGCGGGTCCCGGCGATGCTGGCGATCATGTCCACCGTCCTTCTCGTTTCGGTCACGCGGTCCGTGCGCAGGATCCGCACGCCCGCCATGGCGGCGAGCGCGGCGGCGGCGATGGCCTCTGGGGCGCGCCCAAGGTGCCCTTCGGTACATATTCGGTACCGAAGGGCACCTTGGGCACCCCCAGCAGCGTCACCCCCGGCACCGTCGGACACCGTCAGCAGCACCGGCCACTCCCCTGCGGCCAGTTCCCTGCCCTGGCGCAGCGTGCGGGCCGACGCGTACTGCCGCCATCCCGGCGTGACGAACACCTGCGCCACTCCCGCAGCGCGCAGCCACTCGACCTCCCCTGCCGAGCACACCACAGCGGCCCCCGACTCCGCAGCGAGCGCCACCACCTCCCGCTCCATCGCACCGTTCGAGACGTACAGCAGGTCGGGTCGGGCGTCGGCCAACTCACGCGCCCGACCAGCACGGCCGTTAACGCCAGCAACATCCACGGCGACCGGAACACCGGGGTGGGTGTGACGTACTTCACGAACAAACTCGCCACTCGCACGTCCCAGATCGACGATGTCGGCACCGTCAAGCAGCACACACGCCACCTGGGCCGAATCCGTCCCGATCCCCATGACAAGAGGGGATTGCTCCACCCAGGTAAGGGTTGTGTTTCCGACCGGCATCACAGGCTCAGATCGTGCCATGCTGAACAGCGGCACCGATGTCTTGCCACCAACCTTCGAGGCTGACGAGAGTGATCTTGCCGTGTTGGACGCGTTGATTCGCTGGGTTCTCGCCCCACTAGCTCGCCTGGTGTACCGCCCGAAGGTGATCGGGACGGAGCATGTGCCGCTCGACGGCCCGCTCATCATCGCGGCGAACCATCTTTCGGCGGTGGACACCGCCGTGATCCCGCTGGTGACGCCGCGCAAGGTGGCGTTCCTCGGGAAGGCGGAGTACTTCACCCAGGGCGGCGTCAAGGGGAAGTTCGTCGCCGCGTTCCTGTCCGCGCTCGGCTACGTGCCGGTGGAAAGGGGGAACGCCCACGCCGCGCTGGCCGCGCTCACCGCCGCGCGCACGGTGCTCGACGACGGCGGCGCGTTCGCCATCTACCCGGAAGGCACCCGTTCGCTGAACGGCAAGCTGCACCGGGGCCACACCGGCGTCGCGCAGCTCGCGCTGTCCACCGGCGCGCCCGTGGTGCCGGTCGCGTTGATCGGCACCGACCGGATGCAGCCGGTCGGCACCCGCATCCCGCGTCCGGTGAAGATCGAGGTCCGGTTCGGCAAGCCGCTGGACTTCTCGCGCTACCACGGGATGGACGCCTCGCAGGCGATCCGCCGTTCGGTCACCGACGAGATCATGTACGCGATCCTTGAGCTGTCCGAGCAGACCTACGTGGATCGCTACCACGACCGGCCAAAGGCGGCCTGAGCGCTCAGCCAGCCCACTTGCCCACCTGCGGCAGCTGGTGCTCGGCCAGTCGCGGGAACAGCCGCGCGGGGTCGGTGTCGAACAGCAGCGTGTCGCGGTGCGTGGCGCGCAGGAAACCCTCGTCGACCATGTGGTCGGCCATCGCGCGGAGCGGCTGGTAGAAGCCGTCGATGTCCAGCAGGCCGATCGGTTTGGCGTGCAGGCCGAGCTGCGCCCAGGTCCAGACCTCGAACAGCTCCTCCAGCGTGCCCGCGCCGCCGGGTAGCGCGATGAACGCGTCCGCCCGCTCCGCCATCAGGGCCTTGCGCTCGTGCATGTCGGCGACGACGTGCAGCTCGGTCAGTCCGGTGTGGGCGATCTCCCGCTCCACCATGCCTTCCGGGATGACGCCGACGACCTCGCCACCGGCGGCAAGCGCGGCGTCGGCGAGCACGCCCATGGTGCCGACGTGCGCGCCGCCGTAGATCACCTGGACGCCGGACCGCGCCAGGTGCTCGCCCAACGACGTCGCCGCGTCGACGTAGCGGCGACCGGCGCCGCTGGACGAGCCGCAGAAGACGCAGACGGCCTTGATCGGCCCCGCCGCTCGCGCCATCAGTGCGTGTCCTCCCACGCCTGGTACGCGTCGCGCACGACCTGGACCGCGTCGTCGATGTCGTCGGTCAGGTGCAGCAGGTTCATGTCCGCTTCGTTGATCTTGCCTTCCCGGCGGACGCTGTCGTTGATCCATTCGTAGAGGCCGCGCCAGTAGTCCTTGCCGAACAGCACGACCGGGAACTTCGTGACCTTCTTGGTCTGCACCAGGCACAGTGCCTCGAACAACTCGTCCAGCGTGCCGAACCCGCCGGGCAGGCAGATGAACGCCTGCGAGTACTTGACGAACATCGTTTTGCGGGTGAAGAAGTACCGGAAGTTGACGCCGAGGTCGACCCACGGGTTCAAGCCCTGCTCGAACGGCAGCTCGATGCCGAGGCCGATGGACAGCCCGCCCGCCTCGGACGCGCCCCGGTTGACCGCCTCCATCGCGCCAGGCCCGCCGCCGGTGATCGCGGCGAACCCCGCGCTGACCAGCGCCGCGCCGATCTTGCGGCCGAGTTCGTACTCGGGTTCCTCGCGTTTGGTTCGTGCCGACCCGAACACCGTCACCGCGCGCGGAACCTCGGCCAGCGCGCCGAAGCCTTCCACGAACTCCGCCTGGATGCGCAGCACACGCCACGGGTCGGTGTGCACCCAGTCGGACGGCCCGCGCGTGTCGAGCAGCCGCTGGTCGGTCGTGCTCGTGTCGTCCCTTCGCGATCGGCGCAGGACGACGGGTCCCCGATGCTTCTCCCTGGGGTGTTCGGGATAGGTGTAGTCGACGTTCGCTCCTGGATCTACCACGCACGCGAGCCTATCCCGCCACGCACGCTGACTCGCGAGAAACCGGGTTCTACCGCGCTGTCGGCGGCGTGCGGGGCGTGCCCAAGGTGCCCTTGGGCACGCAATATGTACCCAAGGGCACCTTGGGCTCCCCAGGGCGGCAAGGATCCGCGCCCGCGGCGCTCAGCTCAGGAACGCGCGCAGCACCTCGGCCACCCGGCCGATCTCGGCCGCCGCGACGTGTTCCTCTTTGGTGTGCGCCAACGTCGGGTTGCCCGGCCCGAAGTTCACCGCAGGCATCCCCAGCGCGGCGAACCGCGCGACGTCGGTCCAGCCCAGCTTGGCGACCGGGTCGCCGCCGGAGGCCCGCACCAACTCCGCCGTCGCGGGCTCGGACAGCCCCGGCAGCGCGCCGCCGGAGATGTCCTGCACCGTCAACTCGTAGCCGTCGAAGACGTCGTGCAGGTGCGCCAGCGCCTCGTCCGGCGAGCGGTCGGGCGCGAAGCGGTGGTTGACAGCGAGCGCCGCCTCGTCCGGGACGACGTTGCCCGCCACGCCGCCGCCGATGCGCACCGCCTGCAGTCCTTCGCGGTAGGTGAGGCCGTCGATGTCGACCACTCTCGGCTGGTACTCGGCCAGCCTGCGCAGCGGCTCGCCGAGCGCGTGGATCGCGTTGGCGCCCATCCACGCCCGCGCGGTGTGGGCGCGCTTGCCGCCGCACCGCAGCTCGACCCGGATGGTGCCCTGACAGCCAGCCTCGATCACCGCGTTGGATGGCTCCCCCACCACGGCGAGGTCGCCACGCAGCCAGTCCGGCAGGTTCCGCTCGATGCGGCCGAGGCCGTTGCGGGAGGCGTCGATCTCCTCGCAGTCGTAGAACACGAACGTGACGTCGTGCCGTGGCTCGGTGACGGTGGCGGCCAGCGAGAGGAAGACCGCGTCGCCGCCCTTCATGTCGACCGTGCCGAGGCCGTGCAGCACCTCGTCCGCGCAGGAGCCGGTGCGGCGCAGCGGCAGATTGTCGTTCATCGGCACGGTGTCAAGATGACCCGCGAACACCACGCGCGACGCCCTGCCCAACGACGTCCGCGCCAGCACCGCGTTGCCGTCGCGGACCACCTCAAGATGCGGCGCCTGGGTGCGCAGCGCGTGCTCGACGGCGTCCGCCAGCGGCTTCTCCTCGCACGACTCGCTGCGGATGTCCACAATGGCCGCGGTGAGATCTACGGGATCGGCGCGCAGGTCAAGGTCCATGGCCACGACGGTACCGAGTGGGGCCGGTGAGTACGGTTCGTGGTGTGCGCATCGAATTCGGCCGCCTTATCGGCATCGCTCTCAGCGCGGCGGCGCTCGCGGCGTGTGACGCGGGCGACGTCGGACGCGAGGTCCGCGACACGGTCGACGTCCGGACCATCGAGATCAAGCTGCGGGCGTTGACGTCGGACGCCTGCCACAGCGATCCGGCGTCGCGGCAGCCGTGGCAGTGCGAGAAGTACGTCACCCAACTCGCGAACGCGGCGAACACCATCGAAGCGGCGGCCGACACCGGGTTTCCGCAGCTCAACGGGCCCGGACGACGGATGACGTCGGCGGTGGCCGCCTACCGCGACGCGGGCTGCGCGCAGCAGAACACCGCCGATAACGGCGAGTGCGTCGCAGCGCTGGAGAAGCTGGCGGACGCCGTCACCGACGCCAGGCAGGCCCTCGGCTCGTAGCGGCGCCGCTCGACAAGGGCCACGCGGCGGGCGAGTCGGGCGCGCGGGTTACGGTGATGGGCGTGAACAGCGAGCAGATTCCCAACCCCGAGACCACCGGCGCGACCGGCGTCGGGCTTGCCACCATCACCACCGATGGCACCGTGCTCGACACGTGGTTTCCGCACCCCAAGCTCACCGAGGTGGGTGAGTCCGGCACCACGCGGCTGAGTGACGACGAGGCGGCCGCCACGCTCGGCAAGGCCGCGACCACGCTGCTCGGCGCGGACACCGACCGGGGTGTCGATGTGGTCGCCGTGCGCACCACGATCGGCTCGCTGAGCACGGCGCCTACCGACGCACACGACGTCTACCTGCGGCTGCACCTGCTCTCGCACCGCATGGTGCGCCCGCACGGCCAGCACATGGACGGCGTGTTCGGGCTGCTCAGCAACGTCGTGTGGACCAACTTCGGCCCCTGCCCTGTCGAGGGCTTCGAGGCGACGCGGATGCGGCTCCAGGCGCGCGGCCACGTCACGGTCTACAACATCGACAAGTTCCCCCGGATGGTCGACTACGTCATCCCGACCGGCGTCCGTATCGGTGACGCCGACCGCGTGCGGCTCGGCGCGCACCTCGCCAGCGGCACGACCGTCATGCACGAGGGCTACGTGAACTTCAACGCTGGCACGCTCGGCGCGTCGATGATCGAAGGCCGGATCTCGGCGGGCGTCGTCGTCGGCGACGGCACCGACCTTGGCGGCAGCGCCTCGGTCATGGGCACGCTGTCCGGCGGCGGCAAGGAGGTCATCTCGGTCGGTGAGCGCTGCCTGCTCGGCGCGAACGCGGGCATCGGCATCTCGCTGGGTGACGACTCGGTCGTCGAGGCCGGCCTGTACGTCACGGCGGGCACCAAGGTCAACATCGACGGCACGCTGCGCAAGGCGTCGGACCTGTCCGGGATCTCCGGCGCGCTGTTCCGCCGGAACTCCGCGACGGGCGCGGTCGAGGTCGTCCGCAGGGAAGGCACCGGCATCGAGCTGAACGCGGAGCTGCACGCCAACGACTGACGCGGGCGGGGCGCTGCGCCGTGTCCGACACTCATGACGCCGTGTCCGACACTCACGACGCCGTGTCCTGCATTCGAGACATCGCGGGCGATCATGCCTTACCCTCGGGGTGATGACGTCGGCACGAGGACAGCGCTCCGCTCCAGCCCCCGCTGAGGTCGGGCTGGGCAAGCCGCAGGACGTATCGGCGTCGACCACCGCGACCGAGCAGGCACGCGCCCGGATCGACCAGCAACTCCGCGCGCTGCTGAGCCACCAGGACGGCGCCCGCGAAGGCAAGGATCCCGAGGAGCTGCACCAGTTCCGCGTCGCGATCCGGCGGCTGCGCAGCGTCCTCAAGGCCATGCCGTCGCTGACCGGCGAAGTGCGGCTGACCACGGCCACGCGGCCGGCCGAGCAGTCGCCCGTCGACCGCTACACCGCTGCCGACCTGCGCGATGAGCTGCGCTGGCTCGCTGACCTCTCCAGCCCGGTGCGAGACCTCGACGTCCTGCTCCTGCGGTTACGGGCCGAGACAGCAGGGTTCGACGAGGACGAGTTGGCGGCGGCGGAGCAACTGATGTCCGCGCTGGTCAGGGAGCGCGGCACGCATCGGATGGCGCTGGGCAGGGCGTTGTCCAGCGCGCGCTACCAGGCGATGCTCACCGGACTCGCAGCGCTCGCGAACGGCGACGGCGACGGCGAGCAGGCCCCGCTGACCGCGACGACGTTCGTCAGCTCGCTGCGCAGGCCGTATCAGGCGCTGCGCAAGGCCATCGATGAGCTGGGGGACGATCCGGCCGACGACCGGGTCCACGAACTGCGGATCAAAGGCAAGCGGCTGCGGTACACCGCGGAGACGGCGTTGCCAGCGGCGAAGAAGTCCGACGCCAAGCAGCTCACGAAGCTGATAAAGGCCACGCAGCGGCTGCAGGACGTCCTCGGTGAGCATCAGGACGCCGTCGTCGCGGCCCAGCGGGTGCGGGAGCTGGGCGCAGCGCAGGAGGATCCGCTGGTTGCGGTCATCGCGGGCAGGCTGGTGGAACGCGAAATGGCGCGACGCGCACAGGCGCGCGCGGAGCTGCCCGCGCGGTGCCGGAAGGTGTTGAAACAGAGCAAGCCGCTCGTATAGCAAGCAGACCGGAAGTCAGTGGACGTGCGATCCTGGCTTGGTCCTGCACGTTCGCTTACTTCCGGTCGAATTGCTATCTACCGGCACTGTAGTCAGCCGTCCAGCCGGGTGACGGCCTCGCGGACCCGCTCGTCCGTCGCGGTGAGCCCGATGCGCACGTGCTTGCCACCGGCCGGGCCGTAGAACGTGCCCGGCGCGACCAGGACACCGCGCTCGGCGAACCAGTCCACGGTCTGCCAGGAGTCCTCGTCGCGGGTGACCCACAGATACAGCCCCGCCTCGGAGTGGTCGATGCGGAACCCAGCGGTCTGCAACACCTTGCCCAGCGCGTCGCGGCGGGCCGCGTACTTCTCCCGCTGCGCGGCCAGGACGTCGTCCGCACCGAGCGCGGCGATCATCGCGGCCTGCACCGGGCGCGGCATGATCAGCCCGGCGTGTTTGCGCACCGCGAGCAGGTCCGCGACCAGCCGGGGGTCGCCGGTGACGAACCCGGCGCGATACCCCGCCAGGTTCGCGGACTTCGACAGCGAGTGCACCGCGAGCAGGTTGTCGAGGCTGCCGCCGTTGACGTCGGGGTGCAGCACCGACACCGGCTCGCTGTCCCAGCCGAGCGCGAGGTAGCACTCGTCCGATGCGACGACGACGCCGCGCTCGCGCGCCCACTCCACGACCTTGCGCAGATGGTCGACGCCGAGCACGCGGCCGGTCGGGTTGGACGGCGAGTTCAGCCAGAGCAGCTTCGGCCGTTCCGGGCCGAGCTGGGTCAGCCCGTCGGCGCGGCGCACCTGCGCGCCCGCGAGCAGCGCGCCCACCTCGTAGGTCGGGTACGCCAACTCGGGGATGACGACGACGTCGCCGTCACCCACCCCGAGCAACTGCGGCAGCAGCGCGACCAGCTCCTTGGAGCCGACCGTGGGCAGCACGGCGTCCGGCTCGATCCCGGCAGCACCGTGCCTGCGCGCCAACGCGTCAACGACGGCGGCGCGCAGCTCGGGCGTGCCGTGGGTGGCCGGGTAACCGGGCACCTCAGCGACCGACGCCAACGCCTGCTGAATCTCGGGCGCGACCGGATCGACCGGCGTGCCGACCGAAAGGTCGACGATGCCGCCGGGGTGGGACCGCGCCTTGTCGCCGTACGGCGTCAGCGAATCCCACGGAAAGTCGGGCAGCGCGCTCCGCGCGCCAGCCATTAGTGCTCTTCGCCCATCGGGGGCAGGTCCTTGATCCACTGTGGGTCTGCCGCGACCTTGCCCACCTTGGCGGCGCCGCCCGGTGAGCCGAGCGGTCCCTCGCCATTGACGTCGATCTCGAAGAAGTCGACGTTGGCCTTGGTGTAGTTGGTGGGCTCGTTCGCCCACTCGTCCGGGGTGTCGTCCTCGTAGAAGATGGCTTCGACCGGGCAGACCGGCTCACACGCACCACAGTCCACACACTCGTCCGGGTGGATGTAGAGCATGCGCTCGCCCTCGTAAATGCAGTCAACGGGGCACTCGTCGATGCACGCCTTGTCGAGAAGGTCGACGCAGGGCTCGGCGATCACGTAGGTCACTGCGCTCTCCTGAGAT
>WHTY01000079.1 GCA_009377475.1 Actinophytocola sp. | reverse complement strand
CCGGTCGCGCGCGTCCGGATGGCGCGAGAGCAGCAGCAACGTCCAGGCGAGGGCGTTGGCGGTTGTCTCGTGCCCGGCGAGGAGGAAGGTCATCAGCTCGTCGCGGATCTGCTGTTCGTCGAGCGGGTTGCCGTCGTCGTCGCGGGCGGACAGGAGGGCGTCGAGCAGATCGGCGTCGGCGCTACCTGCCACGCCTGCGCGGCGGCTGGTGATGAGGCCGTCAACGACGCTGCGCAGGTGCCGCTCAGCGCCGCGCGCCCGCAGCCGGGAAGGCGTCGGCCAGCGGTGATAGTCCGGCACGAGCATGAAGAGGGGGTGACGCACCACTTTCACGAAGGATTCGAGAACCGTCTCAAGGGCGGGCGCCATCTGGCTGGCCTCGCCGCTGAGTTCGGTGCTGAACAGAGCACGTCCGACGACGTCGAGGGTGAGCGCGCTCATCTCGTCCGCGACGTCGACGACGCTGCCGCTGCCCAGCGCTGCCCAGCGGTCCATGGCCGTGCTCGCGGCGTCGACCATGGCGGGGGCGAACGCGTCGATGCGCCTGCGGGCGAACATCGGCTGCACCAGCCTGCGCTGACGCGCCCAGCTCTCGCCCTCGTTGGTGAGCAGGCCGTTGCCCAGCACTTCGGTCAACGGCCGGTAGGTGCGCGCCTTGCGGTAGTTGTCCTGGTTGCTGACCAGCACGTGCGCGACAAGCGCAGGGCGCGAGGTGAGCACGAGCTGGTTGCCGCGCGGCAGCGGCACCCGCACCAGGTCGCCGTGGGCGCGGGTCAGCTCGGAGATGGCGATGAGCGGGTCGGCGCGCAACGTGGGCAGCAGCCGTAGTGCTTCGCGTCCGGTGAGCCGTGCCGCCATCGGTGCCTCCCTGCGTCGATGGTCGTCCGATGAGACTTTAGACAAGCGTCTATCCACCCTCAGCCGGTGTCAAGCGAGCCGGTTGCGAGTGCCTCGGCGCGTGGACGGCCTGACCCCGACGCCTTATACGAAAGTCTGCACGGCCGCGACCACGGCGAAGACGGCGAACGCGGCACCCGAGATCCGGTGCAGCAGGCGCGGGTCGATGCGAGCGCGCACCTTGCGCCCCACGAGCACGGCGACACCCGCGACCGCTGCCAGTGCGGCGAACGAGCCGAGGCCGACGGCCAGCGGCTCACCCCAGCGCGCCGCGAGACCGACCGTGGCGAGCTGCGAGGCGTCACCGAGTTCGGCAGCGAACAGCACACCGAACGACGTCAGCGCGGCGCGCACGAACGACACCGGTCCCGCGCCCTGGTGGCTGGCGTCCTCCGCGCCGTCACGCACCGGGGCGAAGCCCTCGCGCAGCAGCAGGTACGCGCCGATGCCGAACAGCAGCGCGACGACGCCGGTCACCAGCGCGCCCGGCAGCAGCCGCAACGCGCCACCGAACAGCGCGGCCACGGTGACGTGCACCGCGAACGCCGCGGTGACCCCGGCGAACACCGGCAACCCCCGGTAGCGCGTCGTCAGCACGAGGGTGGCCACCATCGTCTTGTCCGGTAGCTCCACCGCGAAGACCAGCGCGAACGCGCTGCCGAACGCCAACAATTCCGCAGTCATCAAATACCCGCACCCCCTTTCCATTCCACGCTAAAGGAAAAGGGGTGCCGAGGTCTATATTATAGGAATTGCGAATCGCTGTTTTGGCCGCATGACTACCTGGTTTTTCGGATCACCACAACCACGATTTCAATGCGACTTCCCGCATTTTTCCGCGCGTCGTCGGGTGGTTTTCAGCGCGCCAACCGCTGCCACAGGAACTCGAACACCAGCGCCCATTTGACCGCGCGCTGCTCGTTGTCCGCCGCGCCGCCGTGGCCGCCCTCGATGTTCTCGTAGTACCGGACGTCGTGGCCGAACTCGCGCATCCGCGCCACCATCTTGCGCGCGTGGCCAGGGTGCACCCTGTCGTCGCGGGTCGACGTCATCACCAGCGTCGGCGGATATGTCCTTTCCGGCTCGACGTTCTGGTATGGCGAGTATTTCAGCAGGTAGCCGCGGTCGTCGACGTCGTCCGGGTCGCCGTACTCTGCCATCCAGGACGCCCCGGCGAGCAGCACGTGGTACCGCAGCATGTCCAACAGCGGCACGCTGCTGACCACCGCGCCGAACAGGTCAGGGTAGCGGGTCAGCATGACGCCGGTGAGCAGGCCGCCGTTGCTGCCACCCTCGATACCGAGCCGTTCCGGCGTGGTGGTGCCGCGCTCGACGAGGTCGCGCGCGACCACCGCGAAATCCTCGTACACCCGCAGCCGGTTCCGTTTCTGGACGGATTGATGCCACTGCGGCCCGTATTCGCCGCCGCCACGAATGTTGGCCACGACATACGTGCCACCACGCGCCAGCCACGACCGGCCGATAATGCCGCTGTAGGACGGGGTGAGCGAAATCTCAAATCCGCCGTAACCGGTGAGCATCGTCGGCGCATTCGCCTCCGGTGACCCGACGACGAAATACGGAATACGGGTACCGTCGTCCGACATCGCGAAGTGCTGCCGGACGTCAAGGCCGTCTGCGTCGAACCGCGCGGGCGCGCGTTTCAGCGTCTCGAACTCGCCTCCGATCACGCCTCGGTGCAGCGTGGACGGCTGGGTGAAGCCGCTGACGTCGAGCAGGAACTCGTCGCCGTGGTCGGGATCGGTGTCGGCGATGTCCGCCGTGCCCACCTCGGGCACGCCCGCGAGCGGTTCCTTGCGCCAACCCTCGGTCGGGGTGAGGACGTCGAGCCTGCTCTTGACGTCGGTGAGCGTGGCGACGATCAGGTGGTTGCGCGTCCAGGCGTGGTAGCTGAACGAGGTGTGCTCGTCCGGCTCGAACAGCACCGTGAACGCGCGGTCCCCGGCGAGGAAGTCGTCGAACCGGATGGCGAGCAGCGCCCCGGCCGGGTAGCTGACCTCGCCGATGGTCCATTCGGAGCGGGTTTCGACCAGCAGCCACTCGCGCTCGACGTCGATCTCGGCGTCGTCAGGCACATCGATGCGGGTGAGGCTGTCGTTCGCGCCGATGAGGTAGTACTCGGTGCGGTAGAAGTCGACGGCGCGAGCAACGAAGTCGCGCTCGTAGCCGGGCGTCGGGTCGTGGTAAGCCACGACGGCGACGTCGTCCGGTTTGCCCTCGAATACGACGGTCGCCTCGGACAACGGCGTGCCACGCCGCCAGCGCTTGGCGATACGCGGGTAGCCCGAATTGGTGAGCGTGCCGTCACCGAAATCAGTGCCAACGAAGACGTGGTCGGCGTCGATCCAGCCGATGCGGCTCTTGGCCTCGTCCAGCGCGAAGCCGTCGATGAAGGTGAACGAGGTCAGGTCGAACTCGCGGACGACGGTCGCGTCCGCGCCGCCGCGCGAAAGCTGTACGAGGCAACGGTCGTAGCCGGGACGCAGCACCTTCGGGCCCTGCCAGACCCAGTTCTCGCCCTCGTCCGCCGCGAGCGCGTCGACGTCGATGAGGACCTGCCAGTCCGGTTCGTCCGTGCGATACGACTCCAGCGTCGTCCGTCGCCACAGCCCGCGCGGGTGTGCGGCGTCCTGCCAGAAGTTGTAGAGGTAGTCACCCCGACGAGCGACATAGGGGATGCGGTCGTCGGCGTCCAGGACCGCGCGGATGTCGTCGCGGAGTCCGGCGAAGCGGGGTGTTTCGGTCAGCTCGGCGAGGGCTTCGGCGTTGCGGGCGCGCACCCAGTCCAGTGCTTCGTCGCCGGTGACGTTTTCCAACCACAGATACGGATCGTGTTCCACTCCCGCGAGGCTAGCCGACCCGCGCCGTGTTCCCCGTTCCCGACGCCGTGTTCCCCGTTCCCGACGCCGTGTTCCCCGTTCCCGACGCCGTGTTCCCCGTTCCCGACGCCGTGTTCCTCAGGCGCCCGGCCGGTGCCAGCCGTTGAGCTGCACCTGTGCCGCCTGCTCTCGCTCACGCTTGGCCAATTCCGCGTGCAGCTCACGCAACAGCTCGCGGTCCCGGTTGCTGAGCTGCGCCTCCGCACCGGCCGCTGGCAACTCCACCGCCTCCCGCTGGGGCGCTTGCGGCGCACCGCGATCGGCGGCTTCGGCCGCTCGCAACGCCTGGTGCAGTCGCTGCGCATCGCTGCGGGACATCTCCGTCGTGCTCTCCACTTCCGACTCCGGGAAGTGCACGACGTTGCTGCCATTTGGTGGCTCGGCGGGATAGTCACTGCGCGTCGGTCCGGCGGCGCGGTCAGCGCGTGGCAGTTCGACCGGATGACCATTGCGCGGCGGCTCCGCATGGTGGCCGTTTCGCGGCGGCTCGGGATAGCCATTCCGTGGCTCAGGCGGCTGCGCGTTGGGGAACGCCTCCGCGGTGTGGCTGCGCGGTGGCTCCGGAGCAGTGCCGTTGCTCTGCGGCGCGGCGACGTGGTCGG
Organism: Actinophytocola sp.; assembly: GCA_009377475.1. Lineage (GTDB taxonomy): Bacteria > Actinomycetota > Actinomycetes > Mycobacteriales > Pseudonocardiaceae > Haloechinothrix_A. Next base: position 20,538 of record WHTY01000079.1, on the reverse strand, counting down.
CGCACGGTGGCTCAACGGCCTCGTGCTGGCGAGGTCCAGCAGGCGGATCGGCGCGCGGCTCCGCATTGTGACCGTTGCGGTGTGGCTCGCCGGGGTGATCAGCACGCGGTGGCGCGAAGTTATTCTCCGGGCGTGGCGGCTCGATGCCGTGGTCGGCACTCGGCGCCGGCGCGGCAGTGTGCTCGGCCTGCGGCGGCTCGGCTGGCTGCGGCGCGGCGACGTGGTCGGCGGCCGGCTGCGGCTGCGGCCAGTGCGACTCGCTGGACTGTTCGGGCGCGCCGTGGTGCCCGTTCGTCCTGTGCGGGGGCGCGAAGCCGTTGGTCTGGTTCATGCCGTCCGCAACGGTGGACGGCACGGCGGCGTGAGTGGACGCGGACCCACCATGCCCGCTGAATTCCGGGGCTGCGTGCGCCGCAAACGCGGGTTTGTCCTGCGCTGTGAAGAAACCTGCGGACTCGCCATGTCGCTCCGGCTCGGGCGCGGGTTCCGGCTGCGGCGCGGGCGCCGCGTGTTCCTCCCGGGACGTCTCGTGCGCGCTGTTCGCGCCATCCACGACCACCGCTGCGGCGAGCGCCTGCTGGTGGTAGTTGGGCCACACGACGTCGACGCACGCGACCTCGACGACTGCCCGGATGCCCGCGTTGCGCAGCGCGGCGGCGACAAGGTGCGCGGTCGCAGGCGGGCTGCCCTGCGCGCCGAGCTCGACCAGCACGACACGCTGCGGTACCTGGCCCGGCACCCTCCCCGACGCGGTGTTGCGCCACACCGCGTGGATCGACCGGACGTCCGGCAGCGCGGCCTTGATCGGCTCGATGGCCTGCGCGATCCCTGCGTCCGGCTGGTCGTTGGCACCGAACTCGTGCGTCGGCTCGACGTCCTGCTCGTTGATGACCAGTTGATCGAGCAGTGCGACGTCGGCCCCACTCGCCGCGAAAACTTCCCCCAGTTCGCGGTGCTCCGACGGCCGCAGCGGACTTCGCCCTGCGATCAGCGTCCCCGCGATCAGCTCAGCGGCCTCATCGATCCGCGCCAACGCCGTGAGGTGCCGCGCGTGGCCAAGTGCGCTGTCGTCGATCCTGCCCGCCAGCGCCAGCAGCACGGTGTGCAGCCGTAACGGCACCGACGCCACTACTCCCTCATGATGTGCCACCTTGCGATCTCTCCCTCCAGCGTGCGGGTGGTGCGGACACGCTCACGTCGCGGCTCCAACCGCACCGACACTGACGGGGCGTGAGTTCGCCAGTGCGTCCCGGTGGTAGTCAGGCATGTCGAAGTTCGGTGGGAGCACCTCGATGCTCGGCTCGTCGTCGCCGAGCACCCGCAGTACACGCTGCAATTCGCCGGTCAGCCGAGGCCAGCCCGCGACCGCGCTCACCAGCAGCACACGCTTCTCGCCACCGGTGTTGTCCTCGGGGCTCTCGCCGCGCCGCCAGGTCGCGCGCACCTCGCCGACGTCCGGCCTGCCGCGCAACGCCGCGTCGAGCAACGCCGACACCGAATCCGAGACGTTCGCCCGTTCCGATGGGGATTCAGCAAACGTGTAGCGCGGAAGAGTGGCCCCGCCAACACGCAGCGTTGCGGCGACCTGGTGCGCGTCGGCGCCGTGTCGGAGCAGTCCCGTCGAGAGCAGCGTGTGTTCGCGCTGATCAAGCCCGATACCGCATCTGAGCAGTGATTTCGGCAAGCTCCGGGCGAGCACGCCGAGTGTGCCTTCGCCGAGCCAATCCCGGAACCGCCAGAGCGCCACGTCCGGCAACCGACCCGCGAGCAGGAGCAGCAGCTCGTGGCACGCTAGCTCGTCCTCGGATTCCATCGGTCCTCCACGTGCACGCTGAGACGGCCGTGACGGCAGCATGCCACAATCAACATTCACCCGTTAGAGGGGTGTCGACATCGATTTGTGACTTACCGTATCCAGTGCGATTTCCGACAAATCGACGTCATTCGGCTCGGCCACACGTCGTAAGGCCCTCAACTTGAGTGAGCCTTATCCCCATACTTCGGGGTGCAGTTTGCTGCCCAGTAACGAGGAGGAAAGTGTGCTTGTCGCGTTCAGCGTGACCCCGCTCGGCGGGGAGTCGGACGGCGTTGGCGAGGCCGTCGCCGAGGCGGTGCGCGTGGTCAGGGAGTCGGGACTTCCCTGCGAGACCAACGCGATGTTCACCCTGGTGGAAGGCGAGTGGGACGAGGTCATGGCCGTCGTCAAGCGGGCGACGGACGTCGTGCAGCGGTACGCCCCTCGGGTGAGCGTGGTGATCAAGGCGGACGTGCGACCCGGTCATACCGGGCAGTTGCAGGCGAAGCGGGAGCGCATCGAACGCTATTTGGGCGGCTCCTGAGCGGAGCGCTGCGCGGTTGTCAGCCGCTCACCTGCTTGAGTTCGATCTCGTATGAGGCGGTGTCGCCCTCGACGGCCGTCACGACGACCTCGACGTCGTAGTCGACGCCATCTGCCGTCATGCGGCACGTGGTGATCTCCGCGATCTGTGCCTTCACCGGACCGTCGCAGTCCAGGTCGTCCGGTGGCGTGTTGGCTTTGCGCAGCGCGTCACCGACGCCCTGCTCCAGGTCCGCGACGGAGATGACGTCCTCGGTGTTCGTCCCACAAGCGCCTGTCGCGAGCACCGCCGCGAGCGACGCCGTCGCCGCGACCAACCCCCTACGCACCATCCCGGTCCTCTCTTCCCCGATCGCCACGTTCTGGCGCGCCCCACATTAGCGCCGCGCCATGGCAGGAGTGTCGTGTCCCGTGCTCACAGCGCCGTGTCCGACGTTCCCGACGTCGTGTCCGACCCTCACGACGTTGTGTCCGACGTTGCGGACGTCGTGTTCGACACTTCCTGCCGCGATGTCCGGCGCACACGACGTCGTATCGCTACAGTGCTCTCCGGCTCACTGGACTACTTCGAGGGGGACGAATGCGCATCACCCGATCCGCGAAATCCGCAACTGTCGCCGTAGCACTCGCCGGGCTCAGCGCTGCGGGATGCAGCGTTGACGTCGACGCTGGCATCGAGACGCCGACGGTGCCGCAGGAGCGCGTGGAACAGATCGTGAAGGAGCGGCTGACCGAGACGGTGGGTCGGGCCCCGGACTCGGTGAACTGCGACAACGGTCTCGAAGCCGCGATCGACGCGTCCATCCGCTGCACCCTCACCGCGGACGGCAAGACCCACGGCGTGACCGCCAAGGTGACCGGTGTGGAAGGCGGCACGGTGAAGTTCGACATCCAGGTTGATGACAAGGCGTTCCGGTGAGCCTGCGGGTGAACACGACGGCGTGAGCGTCGAACACGACGTCGGGAACGACGAACACGGCGGGACGGGCGTGAGGGGCGTCACGGCCATGACCTGACATCACCGCTGCTTTGTGGGGTTCCTACAACGGACGGCCGGGTGCCGGTGAGGTCAATCGCCATTCCGGTACTCCCAAGTAACCGGCATGCTGCACATGGGAAGCGGGAATCGCCCGCTTGACCACGACAGAGTTGTTGTCCGGTTCCCTTGGCCAACTCACACAGTTTTGGCCTACCACGCGCGTCCCCACTCAGGAGGCTCACCGGTGTTTCGCCGTGTCGTCATCGTCAACCGAGGCGAAGCCGCGATGCGGCTCATCCACGCCGTCCGCGACCTGGCCGCGGAGACCGGCGAACCGATCGAGACCGTCGCGCTCTACACCGACGCCGAACGGACGGCGACGTTCGTCCGAGAGGCGGACATCAGCTACTGCCTCGGACCCGCCGCCAACCGGCCGTACCTCGACATGGCGGTCCTCGAACGCGCGCTGAAAGACACCGAAGCGGACGCCGCCTGGGTCGGCTGGGGCTTCGTCGCGGAGGATCCCGCGTTCGCGGAGCTGTGCGAGCGCGTTGGCGTCACCTTCATCGGCCCGAGCGCCGACGCGATGCGCCGGCTGGGCGACAAGATCGGCGCGAAGCAGCTCGCCGAGGAGGTCGGGGTGCCGGTCGCGCCGTGGAGCGGCGGCCCGATCGCGGACGTCGACGCGGCGCAGCACGCGGCGAAGGAGATCGGCTACCCCCTGATGCTCAAGGCGACCGCGGGCGGCGGCGGGCGCGGCATCCGCGTCGTGACCAGCAACGACGAACTCACCGACGCCTTCACCCGCACGAGCGAGGAAGCCGCCCGGGCGTTCGGCAGCGGCGTCGTCTTCCTGGAGCGCCTCGTCACCGGCGCGCGGCACGTCGAGGTGCAGGTGATCTCCGACGGCGAGACGGCGTGGGCGCTGGGCGTCCGGGACTGCTCGGTCCAGCGGCGCAACCAGAAGATCATCGAGGAGTCGTCCTGTCCGCTGCTGGACGCCGACCAGATCCACCAGCTCAAGACGTCCGCCGAACGGCTCGCGGTCGCGGTGGGCTACCGGGGCGCGGCGACCGTCGAGTTCCTGTATCAACCGACCGAGCGGCTGTTCGCGTTCCTCGAGGTCAACACCCGGCTCCAGGTGGAGCACCCGATCACCGAGTCCACCACCGGCACTGACCTGGTCAAGGCGCAGCTGCACGTCGCGTCCGGCGGCAAGCTCACCGGCACGATGCCGACGGAGGCTGGTCACGCGATCGAGGCACGCCTCAACGCCGAGGACCCCGACCGCGACTTCGCCCCCGCGCCCGGCCGGATCGCGCTGCTGGACCTCCCGGCTGGCCCCGGCATCCGCGTCGACACCGGCGTCACGGCGGGCGACACCATCCCCGCCGACTTCGACTCCATGATCGCCAAGATCATCGCGTACGGCCGCGACCGCGACGAGGCGTTGGGCAGGCTCCGCCGCGCCATCCGCGAGACGACGGTGATCATCGAGGGCGGCGTCAGCAACAAGAGCTTCCTGCTGGACCTGCTCGACGAGGACGACGTCGTCAACGCCACGGCCGACACCGGCTGGATCGACCGGGTGCGCGCCGAGGGCGGCCTTGTCTCCGACCGCCACTCCGGCATCGCGCTGGCCGCCGCCGCGATCGAGGCGTATGAGGACGCCGAGCACACCGAGCGGCAACGGCTGTTCTCCACCGCGCACGGCGGACGTCCCCAGGTGCAGCACGAGGTCGACCGCGCGATCGACCTCAGCCTGCGCGGCACCAGCTATCGGGTGAAGGTGGCCAAGATCGGCCCGCACCGGTTCCGCATCGGCATCGGCACCGACGACACCGACGTCACCACAGTGAACGCCGAGCTGGAGCGCTACGGCACCGGCGGGAACGGGCAGCGCGACGTCGCCACCGGACGGCTGATCGTCAACGGCCACAGCTTCCGCCTTGTCACCCACACCCACGGCCCGGTGCACCTCATCGAGGTCAACGGAACCGCGCACCGCATCAGCCGGGACGAGGGCGGCGTACTGCGCTCGCAGTCCCCTGCGCTGGTCGTTGCGACGCCGGTCGACGTCGGCGCGGAAGTCGAGGCTGGTGCGCCGGTGATCGTGCTGGAATCCATGAAGATGGAGACGGTGCTGCGCGCGCCGTTCGCCGCGACACTGCGGGAGTGCTTCGTCTCCGCGGGCAGCCAGGTCGAGACCGGCGCGCCGCTGTTGCGGCTGGAACCACGCGCAGAAGACGACGAGGCACCCGCCGCCATCGCCGCGCCGGTCGACCTCGCGCTGCCGACCGCGCCCGACGGCTCCCGCGCCGACCGCGCCCAACGGCATCTGGAGGACATGCGCAGCGTCCTGCTCGGCTTCGACGTCGACCCGGACGACGACGGCAGCATCCTGCGCCGTTACGTCGCCGACCGCGACGCCGCTGGCGACGGCAGGCTCGCCGCCGAGACCGAGCTGCTGGAGCTGTTCGCCGACATCTCCGAGCTGAGCCGCAACAAACCGGCCGGTGAGGAGGCCAAAGCGGACACTCGCGTGCACAGCGCGCGCGAGTACTTCCACACGTACCTCCAAAGTCTCGACGTCGAGCGCGCGGGTGTCTCGGAGACGTTCACCGCGCGGCTGAAGCAGGCGTTGCGCCGCTACGGCGTGGACGACATCGAGCGCAGCGACGCGCTGGAGGAGGCGGTGTTCCGCGTCTTCCTCGCGCAGCAGCGGGTCAGCGCGGACGTCGAGATCGTCACCACCGTGTTGCAGCAGTGGCTCAACGATCCGCCGCCGATCGGCGACGCGCGGTTCACCGCAGGCGAGGCGGTGGAACACCTGGTCGCCGCGACCCAGCTGCGGTTCCCCGTTGTCTGCGACCTCGCGCGCAGCGTGGCATTCCGGTGGTTCGCCCAGCCGATGCTGCGCCGCACCCGCGCCGAGGTCTACGCCAGCGTCCGCAAGCACCTGCGCTACCTCGACGAGCACCCCGACGCGCCGGACCGCGCGGAACGCATCGCGGAGATGGTCGCCAGCCCCGAGCCATTGGTGCGGCTGCTCGGCCAGCGCATCGGCAGGCAGGGCTGCGACCTCGGCCCGCTCCTGGAGGTCATGACCCGGCGCTACTACCGGTCGCGCGGGCTGGACGGCGTGCGCTGCTTCCAGCACGACGGCCAGCCGTTCGTGGCGACGTCGTTCGACCTCGACGACCAGCGGCTGCGCCTGCTGACGACCGCGGCGGACTTCGCGGAGCTGCCGAAGGCCGCGCGCACCGTCGCGGAGGCGGCGGATTCCGACGGCACGTCGGACCTCGTTGTCGACGTCTACCTGACCTGGCCGGACCAGCCGGTCGGGGCGGACGCCGCCGACGCGATGGCCGCCGAGCTGCGCAGGGTGCTCAGCGACGTGCCTGAGCTGACGCGGGCGCGTCGGGTCACCACGACGGTCGCGGGCCCCGGTGGGCGCGGGCCGACGATGCACCATCACTTCACGTTCCGACCGTCCACCACAGGGCTGACGGAGGAGCGGCTGATCAGGGGCATTCACCCGCTTGTCGCACAGCGGCTGCAACTGCAACGCCTCAGCAACTTCGACCTGACCCGGCTGCCCTCAGCGGACGAGGACGTCTATCTGTTCCGGTGCACCGCGCCGCACAACCCGTCCGACGAGCGGCTGGTCGCGATGGCACAGGTCAGGGACCTGACGCCGTTGCGGGACAACGACGGCAGGCTGGTCTCGCTACCAGCGGCCGAAGGCGCGCTCGCCGCATGTCTCGACGCGATCCGCAAGGTGCAGGCGCAGCGCCCGCAGAAGAACCGCCTGGACACCAACCAGATCCTGATCTTCGCGTGGCCGACGAGCGAGCTGTCGCCGGACGAGCTGACCGCGCTCTCGCAGCGCGTCGTGCCGTCCACGGCGGGAGCGGGGATCGAGGAGGTCCGGTTCATCGGGCGGCAGCTCGACCACGCCACCGGCGAGACGCACGACGCGGCCGTTCGGGTGTCGTACGAGGCGAATGCCGGAGTGACGGTCACGGTCGGTGAGCCGTCGTCCGACCCGATCACCCCGTTGGACGACTACGCGCAGAAGGTGTTGCGGGCGCGCAGGCGCGGCACGGTGTACCCGTACGAGCTGACCGAGCTGCTGGCTGGCGACGGCGGCGCGTTCACCGAGTACGACCTGGACGACACCGGCACGCTGGTGCCCGTCGAGCGGCTGAAGGGCAACAACACCGCCTCGATCGTCACCGGCGTGGTGAGCACGCCGACCGAACGTCACCCGGAAGGCGTCACGCGCGTGGTGCTCCTGGGTGACCCGACGAGGGCGCTCGGCGCACTGGCGGAGCCGGAGTGCGCGCGGGTGATCGGCGCGCTCAACCTGGCGGAGCGGATGCAGGTGCCGGTGGAGTGGTTCGCCCTGTCGGCTGGCGCCAAGATCTCGATGGACTCCGGCACCGAGAACCTGGACTGGGTTGGCCGCACGCTGCAGCGCATCGTCCGGTTCACGCAGGACGGCGGCGAGATCAACGTCGTCGTGGCTGGCATCAACGTCGGCGCGCAGCCTTACTGGAACGCTGAGGCCACGATGCTGATGCACACCAAGGGCATCCTGGTGATGACGCCGGACTCCGCGATGGTGCTGACCGGCAAGCAGTCGTTGGACTTCTCCGGCGGGGTGTCGGCGGAGGACAACTTCGGCATCGGCGGCTACGACCGCGTCATGGGCCCGAACGGGCAGGCGCAGTACTGGGCGCCCGACCTCGCCGGGGCGCGCGAGGTGCTCATGTCGCACTACGACCACTCGTACGTCGTGCCGGGCGAGCCCGGCCCGCGCCGCGTCGAGACGTCAGACCCGGTGGACCGCGACATCTCGTCGTACCCGCACGAGCTGGCGGGCAGCGACTTCCGCACGGTCGGCGAGATCTTCACGGCGAACCCCGAGCGCAAGAAGGCGTTCGACATCCGAACGCTGATGCGCGCCGTCGCCGACGCCGACCACTCGCTGCTGGAACGCTGGGCCGGTATGGCGGACGCGGAGATGGCAGTCGTCACGGACACGCATCTCGGCGGGTATCCGGTGTGTCTGATCGGGATCGAGTCGCAGTCGGTGCCGCGCCGGGGTTTCCCGCCCACCGACGGGCCGGACACCTACACGGCGGGCACGCTGTTCCCTCGGTCGTCGAAGAAGGTGGCGCGCGCGATCAACGCGGCGAGCGGCAACCGGCCGCTGGTGGTGCTGGCGAACCTGTCCGGGTTCGACGGCTCGCCGGAGTCGATGCGAAAGCTGCAACTGGAGTACGGCGCGGAGATCGGGCGCGCGATCGTCAACTTCGAAGGGCCGATCGTGTTCTGCGTGATCTCGCGGTACCACGGCGGCGCGTTCGTGGTCTTCTCCAAGGCGTTGAACCCGAACATGACGGTGCTCGCGGTCGAGGGCTCGTATGCCTCTGTGATCGGCGGCGCGCCAGCGGCGGCGGTGGTGTTCCCCGGCGAGGTCAACGCGCGCACGGCAGCCGACGAGCGGGTGCGCGCGCTGGAGGAACGGCTCGCGACGGCGTCCGGCACCGAGCGGGCGGAGCTGTCCACGCAGCTCGCGGAGACCCGCGCGGCCGTCCGGTCGGAGAAGCTGGGCGAGGTCGCGGCGGAGTTCGACCGGGTGCACAGCATCCAGCGCGCCGTGGACGTCGGCTCGGTGGACGCCATCATCTCGCACACGCGGTTGCGGCCGGAGCTGATCGACGCCGTCGCATTCGGCGTGACGCGCTGAACGGACGCCGTGCCGTAGTTTCGACCGAGTTTTATAGTACCCTTCACTTTGTACAGGGCGCTATAAAACTCGGGAGAAACCGGTGGCCACATCGACTCAGGTTCGTGGAGTCCTGGCTCAGATATGGGCCGGGGCTACGCCGGGCAGCCTTGAAGACACGCAGCTTGATTTCAAGGAGGACGCCAAGAGCAAGAAGGACTCCCTGCGGATAGCGCTCGACGCTGCCTTGTGCCTCGCCAACACGGCAGGCGGGCACGTGATCTTCGGCTTGGACGACGACGTGGCCGGTCCGGATTCGTTCGTCGGCACCACGCTGGATGCCACCGAGGTGAAAAAGTACATCCACGACAACAGCCGCCCTCGCTTGCTTGTCGACGTGGACGACACGCTCCATCGTGAACGTCGAGTGCTGGTGGTGACCGTGCACGCTGATCACGACATCTACTCGGACGCCAAAGGACGTGCGCCGCATCGGATTGGTACCGATTGCGTGGGGATGGAACCCGCGACCCAGCAACGGTTACGCGAGGAGCGCCGGGGCTTCGACCCCTCTAGCGTCCCTGTGACCGGGCATGAGGTGGACAGCGCGGCATTGATGCGCGCGAGGCAGCGGTTGAGTGCTTCGTTGCGGCCCGAGCGAAACGCATTGGCGAAGCTGTCCGACAGCGATCTGCTGCGGGCGCTGGGGGTGGCCGACGCGGCAGGCCAGCTTCTCGACGCGGGGCGGCGACTGGTTGGCACGGACGGGACCAGCGTGGTCTACCAATACCGAGAGTCGCCCGGCGGCGAACCACGCACGGTCGAGCGCCTGGTCGGGCCGCTGCTCACGGTGTACGACCGCGTGCTGGAGCTGATCAGTCTGCGCAGGCAGTCGACTCCGGTGACGTTGCCGGATGGCCAGCAGTTGCAGATTGAGGACTTCCCCGAGCTCGCCGTTCGGGAAGCCATTGGCAACGCCCTGATTCACCGCGACTTCCGTATGGACGGACCCGTGGTCATCGAGCACTCGCCGTCGGTGCTCGTGGTGGTGTCACCTGGTCCGCTAGTCGCGGGCGTCACGGTCGACAACATCCTGACGCACCCGTCCAAGCCGCGAAACCGCGCGCTGACCGCCGCGGTGCACACACTCGAGCTCGCGGAAGAAGTCGGCCGCGGGATCGATCGCATGTACCGCGAAATGATCAGGTCGGGGCGGCCCACCCCCACTATCGATGCCACGTTCGAGCAGGTGCGTGTCGCACTGGTCGGTGGCGCGCCCGACGTCCACATCGCGCGATATGTGGCACAGTTGGAACCGTCGGTTCGCGACGACACCGACGCCATGCTTGTCTTGCTGCGGTTGTGCACGACGCGGATCGTGACAGCCACCGCGATCGCGCCGTTGCTACAAAAGAGCGTGGCGGAAGCCGAAGCCTCGTTGCGACATCTCGCTTCAGAGCCCGTCGGAATGATCGAACCCACCCGGCAGACGATCCGGGCGGCGCATCCCAACTACCGATTCCGCGAAACCGCCGTCAAACAGCTTGCCAGCGTCCTGCCCTATGCCCGCCACACGTCCGACGAGATCGATCGGCGCGTGATGGCGCATGTGCAGGAGTACTCGCGGATCACCAACGCGACGGTGCGCAACCTCTTCAACGTCGGCACACTTAGGGCGAACCAAATCCTGGTCAGCCTGGTCGAGCGAGACATCCTGACCAAGACGTCGAAGGCGCAGCGCGGGCCGTCAGTTGAGTATGGCCCAGGCCCAAAGTTTCCGAAGTCCTCGGACAGGCGCCGCCGAAAGAACCGATCACGGTGACTTCGCCAGGCACATGGTTGCGAGAACCGGACACAGCGCAACGAATCCGGCGCAGATCGCACCATTTCCCTGGCGAAGCAGTGAACGAACAAGCCCCTCCGAATGCGCCTCGCCATCGCGATACCGGCAAGGTTAGGCTCACCTAATAACAGGAGGGAGCGCTATGACCAGCACCGTACGGAGACGGCCACCCGCACCCTCCCCCGAGGCGAAGGCGAAGTCGATCGCCGCGCACCGCGCGCCCGCCAGGCTCGCGCCAGCGTCCGCGTCGGAGCTGACCGGCGCGATCACCGGCGCGGCGACCGAGCCGACCGAGCCAGCAGGGACGTCCGGTGCGGCGACCGGGCCGGTCAACGCGACGACGCCCCGGTTCTGCCACGTCCACGACACCGGCGGCGCGAGCGTCCTGCTCGACGAGAACGACCCGCTCGTCGTCACGACGGCGACCGCACGGGGCGGCGACCTGCCGGTGCTGCTCGAACTGACCGACGTCGCGCCGGTCGCACTGCGCGAGCGCACGCGGGGACTGTTGTGGATCACCGGGTGGCTGCGACTGTTGCCGTCGAAGGCGGCGCGCCACCGGGCGATCATGATCGCGGAAGAACGTCCCGCCGCCGAACTCCTCGACGTCGGACACGGCGCGCGAATGGCGTGCCTGCACCCGTCGTCGTTAGTGCTCGCGGACAGCGACGGCACCCATCCGCTGCTACCGCACCAGTTCGCCAAGGCGGCGCCCGACCCGTTCTGCGAGTACGAGCGCTACTGGCTACGGCATCTGGAAGGCGAGCACCCGGACGTCGTCGACGCGCTGGCCAGGCACATCCCCGCCGAGCTGCGGGACGGCAGGATCCGCCCGCTCAGCCTCGACCAATACGGACTGCGGCTGCGCGTCGAGTCGGACACCGGCGACCACGACGTCCGGCTGGCGTTCCGGAACCCCGCCGTCACGCCGCAACAGCTTTCCGACGAGATGCGACGTCTTGTCGGCTGCCCGTTCCTCGCCGCACACAGCGCGGCCCCCGGCGGCTGACGAACGCCACCGGGGGCCGTGCGGTGAGAGACACCTAGGGCGAGGTCGTCGTCTTGGAGCCGCTCCCGCCGTTCGGCTCGACGAGCCCCTCATCGATGAGATTCTGCGAGACGTGCTCCGTGATCTCCTCACGCTGTTGCCTGCGCTGTATCCGCAGCATGACCGCGCGTTCGCGCCTGAGCTCCTTCAACGTCGAGACACACATCGCGAGCATCACGACGCTGAACGGCAGCGCGATCACGATCGCCATCATCTGGAGTGCGTCCAGACCGCCTGCCAGCAGCAGCGCGATCGCGACGAGCCCCTCCATCGTGGCCCAGAAAACGCGGCTCCACGTCGGCGGCTCGGGGTCACCACCGGAGGCGAGCATGTCGACCACAAGCGAACCGGAGTCCGACGACGTCACGAAGAACAGCACGATCAGGATGATCGCGACGCCGACGACGAAGGTCCCGCCAGGCAGCGAGTCCAGCACCGTGAACAGCGAGCCTTCTGTCGCCACCGACGGCGCACCATCGTCCAGCGTCACAAGGCCGCCCTCGCCGAACAGCTCACGGTAGATGCCGGAGCCACCGAAGACGGTGAACCACATGAACGACAGCGCGGTCGGCACGAGCAGCACACCGGCGACGAACTCACGGATGGTGCGGCCACGGGAGATCCGCGCGATGAACACACCGACGAAGGGCGCCCACGAGATCCACCAGCCCCAGTAGAACATCGCCCAGCCGCCCTGCCACTCGGCGCCTGCCGCGCCTTCGTTGGCGGTGGTGTCGAAGCTGAGCTGCAGCAGGTTCTGCAGGTAGAGCCCGATGTTCTCCACGAAGTCACGCAGCAGGTACAGCGTCGGCCCCGCGAAGAGCACGAACAGCAGGATCGCGCCTGCGATGATCATGTTGATGTTCGACAGGTACCTGATGCCGCGCTTGACGCCGGTGACCACCGAGATGACCGCGACGAGCGTGATGGCGCCGATGAGGACGACGAGCAGCAGGTCGCTCGGCTCGTCGACGAGCTCGACGAACGTCAACCCGGACGCGATCTGCGTGACACCGAACCCGAGCGAGGTCGCTACACCGAACAGCGTCCCGACGACCGCCGCGATGTCCACGGCGTCACCGATCGGGCCCTTGACCTTGTCGCCGAGGAGCGGTTCGAGCACCCAGCGAATGGAGATCGACTTGCCCTTGCGGTGCACCATGTACGCGACCGCGAGGCCGACGACGACGTAGATCGCCCACGGGTGGATGCCCCAGTGCAGGAACGTCTGCACCATCGACTGCTCTGCGATGTCGGTGTTGCTCACCGCTCCGCCGGTCGGATCGGCACCGCCTTCGCCCGCGAACCGCGCGGCGTTGGTCTCGGCGTCCACCCCCATGCTCGGCTTCGGGTTCGCGAAGTGGTTCAGCGGCTCCGCGACGCCCCAGAACACCAGGCCGATGCCCATGCCAGCGGCGAAGAGCATCGCGAACCAGGAACCGAGGCCGAACTCCGGTTCCTCGTCCTGCGGGGACAGTTTGATGTCTCCGTAGTGGCCGAGCCCGACCCACAACGAGAACACCACGAACAGCGAGACGATGATGGTGTAATACCAACCGACCTTCTCGACAATAAATGTCTGAACGTTCGTGATGGTCTCATTCGCTGTGGAAGGCGCGATCACCGCGAAGAGGACAAACCCTGCGATGATGACCGCTGACGGCCAGAACACCGGTCCATGAATTGCTTTATACCAAGGCTGTTGCCCGGTCGTACCGGGCTCAACAGCTGACGGTTCCGCCACGAGACTAATCCTTCCTCTCGGCAGCTCGGGCTAATCCTCAACAGCCCGACGCTATACCGACGGAATAACAAACGGGTTGCTTAGCCGCGGTTTCACATGGCTCCGATACCATGATCCGACCGCGTTCACCTCTCTGACCAGGCAATACCTCCCCTACCAGCGGATATGAAACGTGTTTAGGACGATCCGGGACTGGCTCCTGTCGGCACCCACGCCATCACATGGCGTGGTCACCGACAGCGGAGAGCGCAAAGCGATCACGATCGAGATCGTCGTCGTCTTCGCCATGACGCTCGGCCTTTCCGCACTGCGCAGCCTCCTCTCGCTGGTGGAGTCCATGCTCCGCGCCGGGGCGTTGTCCGACCAGCAGGTCGCGTTGCACCGCCCGCAGGCAGACATCGGCACGATCGACCTGCTCCAACAGATCCTCGGCGCCAGCCAACTGGTCGCGTGGGGCGCGTTGGGGTTGTACCTGCTGTGGCGCGCTGGGTTCACGCTTGCCAAGGTCGGGCTCCCGTTCCGAATCGACCGCCGCGACATCGGAATCGCCGTCGCGCTCGCCGCGGCGATCGGCATCCCCGGCCTGGCGTTGTACCTGGCGAGCTGGCAGCTCGGTTTCAGCGTCGCCGTCGTGCCGTCGCTGCTCGACGCGACGTGGTGGCGGCCGATCACGTTGACGCTGTCCGCCTTCGGCAACGCCTTCGCCGAAGAAGTTCTCCTCGTCGCATACCTCCTTACGCGCCTGCGTCAGCTTGGGCTGTCGGCGAACTCCTCGCTGCTGCTCTCGTCTGTGCTCAGGGGTGCGTATCACCTGTACCAGGGAGCCGCGGGCTTTTTCGGCAATATCGTGATGGGACTCATCCTCGGCAGGGTATGGCAACGGACCAACCGGGTGTGGCCGCTCGTGCTGGCGCACTTTCTGCTCGACTTCGTGGCGTTCGTCGGATACGCGCTGCTCAAGCCGTTGCTGCCCTGGCTGCCGTAGCGATCACGCGCTGCCGACGGTCCCGCCGCGCGGTTACGCTCACCCAGGTGACCACAGACACGACGGACACCGAACGCCCCGTGGCCCGTGTGGACAGTGAGGTCGGCCGACTGCGCACCGTGCTACTGCACCGGCCAGGCGACGAGCTGAAGCGGCTCACCCCGCGCAACAACGACACGTTGTTGTTCGACTCGATCCCCTGGGTCGCCCGCGCGCAGGACGAGCACGACCAGTTCGCCGACGTCCTGCGCTCCCGTGGCGTCGAGGTGCTGCTGCTCACCGACATGCTGCGCACCGCGCTGGCGGCACCGGCGGCGCACGACGCGGGCGTGCGCGCGGCCGTCGACCGGCGCAGGCTCGGCACCGACCTCGCCGATGTCGTCAGCTCCCATCTGTCCAGTGTGGACGCCGAGACGCTGACGCACACACTCATCGCTGGCATGACATTCGAGGAGCTGCCCGCCGCAGAGGGCGCGTCGCTGGTGCGAAAGATGAACCACCCGCACGACTTCGCCATCGACCCGCTCCCGAACCTGTTGTTCACTCGCGACTCGTCGGTGTGGATCGCCGACACCGCCGCCGTGGCGTCGCTGGCCATGCCCGCCCGGCGCAGGGAGACGTCGCTGCTCGACCTGATCTACGACCACCACCCGCGCTTCGCGGACACCGAGTTGGCGTACGGCTCCCACCACGCGCCTGTCGAGGGCGGCGACGTGCTGCTGCTGGCGCCCGGCGTACTCGCCATCGGCGTCGGGGAACGGACGACGGCGGCGGGCGCGGAGTCGCTGGCGCGTTCGGTGTTCGCGGACGACCTCGCACACACCGTGCTCGCCGTGCCGATCACGCAGCGCAGGGCCACCATGCACCTTGACACGGTGTGCACGATGGTCGACGTCGACGCCGTGGTGATGTACCCGCTCGCCAGTGGCGAACTCATCGCCTACACGCTGCGCAGCGAGAACGACGGCCTGCGCATCGACCGCCTCCGGGTGATCGACACCGGCCTCGACCCGGTCACCGCCGAACGCGAGCAATGGGACGACGGCAACAACACGCTCGCCATCGCGCCAGGGACCGTCGTCGGTTACGAACGCAACGTCGAGACCAACGAGCGACTGGAGCAGGACGGCATCGAGGTGCTGCCGATCGCCGGATCGGAACTCGGGTCAGGAAGGGGCGGTCCGCGTTGTATGTCGTGCCCCATTTCGCGCGATTTTATTCCAGCACAGGAAAGCCTAACTAAATTGAGTGAACCCTTTCCTAAGTAAGTGCACACACATTGATGTATCTCACTGGATTGCGGTGGAAAAGCGTTCCGCACGCGGGTTAGTGTTGAAATATGACCACGAAAGATCCCCGTTCCAAATTCTACGAGCTGCTGCAACAGCAGATCCACAACGAGTTCAACGCATCGCAGCAATACATCGCGCTCGCGGTGTGGTTCGACAAGGAAGATCTGCCGCGACTGGCCAAGCGCTTCTACTCGCAGGCCGTCGAGGAGCGCAACCACGCGCTCGCGATCGTGCAGTACCTGCTCGACACCGACCACCACGTCGAGATTCCTGGCACGGGACAGGTCCGCAACGACTTCTCCGATCCGGTTGAGCTGATCGAGCTCGCGCTGGCGCAGGAGAAGGACGTCAAAACCGATATCGAGACGCTGGCCAAGACGGCTCGCAACGACGACGACTACACCGGCGAGCAGTTCATGCAGTGGTTCCTCAAGGAACAGGTCGAGGAGATCGCGCAAATGTCGACGCTGCTGAACATCGCCAAGCGCGCGAAGGGCAACATGTTCGAGGTGGAGAAGTTCATCGACCGCGAGGGCGACGGCGGCGGCGCCGATCCCACCATGCCGCCGGTCCCTGGCGGCGCGCTGTGACGCGCGGCTGAGTCGTGCCCGGCCGCACGGCGGCCGAGGGGGTTACGCTGCGGGCTGCTCTGACGCGGGTCAGGGCAGCCCGCAGTCTTGGTTGTTGGCCACGAGGGAGAGTTCGCTGACCCGGTCACCGTCGACCCGGAACAGGTAGTGGCCGCCCTTGCCGGTCGGGATCAGATAGTTCTTCGGGTCGTCGGCTTCTGCCGCGTCGTAGGTCCGTTCCAGCTCGGCGCGCGTCGAGCCGATGGTGACGCCTTCAGGGGTACTCGCTTTGTTCGCGACGACGGCCGCGAGCCCGACGCGCTCGGACACCAGGATGTGGCGCACCGCGACGTCGGCGCCCGAGAGACGGTAGCGCGCGCAGTTCTTCGGCGGCGGGTCGTCCTGGGCAGCGAGCATGCCGGTCGCGCGGATCTCGTCGTAGGACATGCCGAGCCGGAGCGAACGGTACCCGTCGGGCCCGATCTGAATCCACCGCGCGGCGGCCCCCGCGCGCGCCTCCGTCATGTGCCGCTGGGCAGTCGCGTTGTCGGGCACCGCGCGTGGCTCCGGCCCGGACTCCATGCGGGCCTCCGCCTCATCCTCGGCGGTCCGAGGCATCGACGGCGTGTCCTCGGCGAGCGTCGTCCCTCCCTCCGGTTGCTGCGGGCTGACCAGCAGGAACCCGCCGAGCAACACGCTAGCGACGGCGAGCGAGCCACCGGTGACGTAGGCGACCTCCCGCCGCCTGCGTCGCGTGCGCGCCGCGGCAACGATCGTCTCCCGCGCCGACGCCGTCGGCACCAGCGCGAACCGGTCGTCGGAAAACGACGCGCGCAGGCCGTCGGTGAAATCGGTGTCGTCCTGCTGGTTCACGTTCGGCCTCCTTTCATCCGTCGCTCTCGACTGGGTCCGCTACTTTCGTCCGCAATGTCGATATCGCCTTGCTTGCCTGACTCTTTACCGTTCCCGCGCTAATACCGAGTGCCTCCGCGATCTCGTATTCGGAGAGTCCCTCGTAATAACGCATCACGACGACGGCGCGTTGCCTCGGTGGCAATTCCCGTACCGCACGGACGAGCGGTTCGTGCTCGAACGGATCGGCTGGGGTGTACCCGCGCTGTTCAGGCGTTTCGGCGACCAGCGTCTCCCGTTTGACGCGCCGCCACCTGCTGATGTGGGCATTCGCCATGGAACGTCTGATGTAGGCCACCGGATCGGACGTCTTCCGCCGAATGCTTGGCCACTTCGAGCCGATCTTCTCCAGCACGGTCTGCACCAGGTCGGAGGCGTCGTGCGGATTACCGGTGAGCACGTAGCCGTAGCGCAGCAACCCAGGCAGTTCGGCATCGACGAACTCCCCGAAGTCCGCGAGGTCGTTTCCCACCGAAACCTCCCGGTCAGCGCAGGGTGAACTGGCGGCCGATCAAGCCGTCCCGCGCACGACGTTCCGCGCCATCGAGCGGCTGGTCCGCCAGGCTGGCCAGCGCTTCCTCCAGCCGCGCGCCGAGCTGCTTGGCCGGTTCGACCCACTCCTGCGCGTGCGCCTCAGGGTCGAGGTCCCACACCGGGACCAGCAGGCCGTGCGCCCGGAACGACCCCGCATACCGGGACTCATCACCCAGCGCCAGCTCGTTCCGCACCGACAGCCTTGCCAACGCCTTGAGGACGTCGTTCTCGTCCTCCTGCCGCACCCACCGCAGGTGCGCCTTCTCGCCGGGGAGCACCCAGTACGCGGCAGGCGCGATACGCTCGGACGGCTGGATCGCCGCGTTCGCCCGCTCCAGCGACAGCGCGACCTCGCCGGTCGGCTCGACGTCGGAGTCCACCCACCAGGAGAAGTCCTCGTGCAGCTCCGGTTCAAGCTCGGCGTCCGGGACGAGCAGGTCCTGCAGCCGTTCGTTCTCGCCTGGCTCGCTGGTGGTGTCCGGCGCGGAGAGCACGGCGCCCGGCTCGGCGTCCAGCACCCAGCGCAGCGAACGGCCGATGTCCCTGCTGATGTCCGACGACCGGGTCTGCACCTGGAGGCCGATGAACCGCTCGCCGTCGGCGCGCACCATCGCGGCGGCGGCGCCTGGCAGCACGCTCGCCAGCGTGACCTCCTTGTCGCCCGAGTCGACCAGCGTGAGCTTCGCGGTGGCGGACGGGACGAACTCGCGGAGCGCGATCAGCTCCGGCTCGGCGGCGAGTCCCTCGAACGGCCTGCCGACGAAGACGTCGGCGACATTGCGGCGTTTGGTCTCGGCCCTGCGTGCCGTCCGTGCCTTACGAGAACCCTTGCCCACGTCCGTCCTCCTCGGAAAGTCGTCATCACGATGCTGCTCGGGGTGCTCGGGCAAGCCGCCCATGCGTGACGCTACCGGGCAGCTAGCGGCGGGCCCCCGCTGGGCGCGTCGTTCGCAGCTCGGGTTCGGGTGCGCCGCGCACGCCCACCACCCGGAACTGCCGCAGCGGACGTCGCCAGCGTGGCGCGAGCAGCGCCATCACCTTGCGGATCAGCAGCACGGTCAGCACCGCGAGCACGGCGGCGGCGACGTCGGTGAACGCCGTCAGCACCACGGCGTCGGCCTGTTGCTGCAGGCCGTCGCGGGAACGCCAGATCGCGGTCAGCGCGACGAGGACGCCGTTGCCGACCCAGGCCGCCCACCACGCCAGCACCAGCCACGACGGCCGGGGCTTGCTCGGGCCATTACCGACGTTGCCGACGTTGCCGACATTACCGACGTTGCCGAGCGCGGCGTGCTCCAGTTCGATGACGACCGGGCCCGCAAGCGCGAGTGTCACCACAAGGACGCCGAGTGCGGCCACCGGCATCAGCGTCACCGCGACCTGTTCCGCCGCTGGCACCAGCGTCGCGAGCAGCCACAGCGCGCCGAGCGCGAGCCCGACCGCTGGCCACGGCGCGAAGATCCGCACGATGATGCTGAGCACAGAGCGAGGCGGGTCGTAGCCGGACTTCCTCGCGGCGGCGTTGCGGGCCTGCAGCAACCAGATGACCGTGAGGGTCACGGCGGCGAGCGAAAGCAGCGGCACCGTCGCCAGGTACCCCCACACGACGAGGGTGTCGGACGCCCGCACCGCGGTCGCGCTCAGCGCGGTGTCCCTGCTCTGCACCAGCAGCACGTAGCGCCACAGCTCGGCGGCAGCGGCGAAGGTCGCGAACGCCGCCAGCCCGACCAGCACGACGATCGCACCGATACCGGTGGCGCGCTGGGCGTCAGCCGGGTCCTGCTTGGTGGTCACGGTGCCAGGCACGCGCGTCGGCAGCCGCCAGATCAGGTTCGGAAAGCCCCACTTCGGCGGCGCGGGATACGACGGCGGGCCGGTGTAGGGCTCCTGCCTCGGCCTACGCCGGACGGCGGGCGGGTGCGGCGTGAGCGCCACCCACCGGACGCCCTGCGCCGGGCCGGACGTGGGTTGCCCCCGCCCGTGCCCCTGGTAGTTCCAGGCACCGGACATGGCTCACAGCACCGTGGGTGCGGCGTCCGGGTGATCGGCGACGATGTCCCTGCCTTCGGTCTGCCACGACTTCATGCCCCCGGCGACGTTGACCGCCTCGAAGCCGTTGGCGTTGAGGAACGCCGTCGCCTGCTCGGAACGGCCCCCGGTGCGGCAGACGACATAGATCGGCCGGTCGTCCGGGAAGTCGGCCAGCTCGCCCATGCGCGCGGGGACGTCCCGCAGCGGCATGTGCACCGCCTCGGGCGCGTGGCCCGCCTGCCATTCGTCGGGTTCGCGCACGTCGAGCAGCACAAGGTCGGCTTCGGGCAGGTCCTTCACCGATGCGGTCGGCACGTCTTCTGCGAACAGCACACCCTGATGGTGCCACGGACGGCCGTTGCCTGCGCGTGAGCTGGGGTGTGGGGGGTGCGCGACAATTTTGTAGGTGATCAGAGTCGATCTTGCTGGCGGGCGTGGTCAGGCGGTGAGGGCGACCTGGGTCTGGTTGTGTGGCTGTGGCCAGATGTGGTCGAAGCGGTCGCTGGCTTGGTGGCAGCGCAGGGTG
>WHTY01000163.1 GCA_009377475.1 Actinophytocola sp. | reverse complement strand
GCCCTACCGCGAATCAAGAACGTCTACGTCCGCGAGGACCAGCTGCTTGCCGACCTCGCCGAGCAGCAAGGGAAGCCCGATGATCCGAGGACGCTCGCCGCTGAGTTACGCCAGCGCGACATGAAGATCGTTGTCACTGCGAGCGGTTGGACGCTCGCCAGCCACCCAGAACCCGAGTCCACCACCGCCGGCACCCTGTTCTGACCCGGCCGTGGCGACGTTGTAGAACGATTCGGCCCGCAGGAAGTATCCGGTGCGTGGCTTGGTGTGGCCCCAGCGCAGCACGAGTGCGTCGCCCAGGCTGGACTCGGTGGCGCGAGTGGCGAACCGGAACGACTGCGACCCGCCCTCCGGGTTGAATCCGGCCGCGACGGCCAGTGCCTCGACCAGGGTGGACTTGCCGGTGCCGTTGTCGCCGACCAGCAACGTCACCCCAGGATTCAGCTCCAGGCAACCCGCCTGGATCACCGACCGCACCGCCGGCAGCGTGAACGGATACCGGCCGGTGTCCGCGCCCTGTGCCACGGACACGCTTCGCACGAACCCGCCCACCCGGCGAACTGCCTCAGACGGTGTGGAGGAGCGGGGAGCGCAAGGGCGCGGTCGGAACACACCACTGTAGGGCTGACGGTTACGCGTACGACTTTGATCTCATCGCCCGTACCGTGCCCAGTGCCGGGCGAAGAGTTCCTCTTCGCTGATCGGCTGTGGCTCGATCGGTCGGGAGACCCAGGTCAGGTTGACGAAGTGGCGGGCGTTGATGTTTTCCGTTGTGATGTTGCCGCCCCAGGTGCCGCAGCTCAGGCTGAGCGTGAACGGCAGGCCGTTGCGGGCGCTGCCCGCACCCTCGTTGAGGTTCTGATTGACGAGCACCCGCGCCGTCCGGGTGCCGTGCGCGAGTGCGTCCACGTGGCCGTCTCGGGTGGTGTGAATGCCGCAGGTGTGGCCGAGCCCCTGGTAGTCGGTGATGTTGTTAACCGTTTCCACCGCCCGCTTGATGCTGCCGGTGTAGCGGTACACGGCGAGCACCACGGACAACTTCTCCCCGGAGAACGGGTGTTCCGGCCCGACGCCGTCCTCCTCGACTATCAGGAAGGTCCGGTCTTCTGAGAGCTCGAAGCCTGCTTTTCGGGCGATCGTGCCTGCGGATTTGGCGACGACGTCGGCGCTGGGGATGTGGCTTTCTCCTGGCCACATCACGGCGGCGAGGGTCGCCTTCTGTTGTGCTGAGCATCGGTGGCCGCCGTAGGCGAGCAGCCGCTCGAGCAGGGGCTCGTACACGCTGTCCTCGACTACAAGGGCGTTGTCGGCCAGGCAGCTGGTCGCCAGGTCGAAGGTCTTCGCGGCCACGATTGCACTAGCCGCGTCGTCGAGGTCGGCGGTCTCGTCGACGACGTGTACGGCGTTGCCTACCCCGACCCCGTATGCCGGGGTGCCGGAGCTGTAGGCGGCCTTGACCATGCCGGCGCCGCCGGTAGCGACGATGAGGTCGGCTTGGCGCATCAGCTCTTGTGTCTTGGCGAGCGACGGCGTGTCGATCACCTGCACCAGGTCGGCGGGCGCGCCGACCTGCTCGCAGGCTTCCCGCATGGCCGCCACCACGGCGGTGGTCGTCTCTGCTGTCCGGGGGTGTGGCGCGACGACGATCGCGTTGCGCCCCTTGAGTGCGAACAGCGCCTTCACGGGCGGGGTCGCGTCGGGGCCGGTGGTGGGGATCAGCCCGGCTACGACGCCCACTGGTTTGGCGATCTTGGTCAGCCCGCGCGCCGGGTCCGATTCGACAACCCCCACCGTGGCCACGTCGCGCATGTCCGCCAGCACTCCGAGCACGCGCTTGGTGATCTTGGTGACCTTGTCGGCGTAGGTGCCGAAACCCCCTTCGTCCACGGCGAGTTTGGCCAGCGCCTCCGCACGCTCCGGCCTGGCGACCGCCCAGGCGGCAGCGGCGCACAGGTCGTCGGTCTGTTCCTGTGTGTAGTCGGTGATCGCTTGCTGGGCCGCCCTCGCACGCGCGACGATGTCCGAGACCTCGCGTTGTGCGGCTTCCTGGGTGTCGGAGTCCATGCGTCCACGGTGACCGATGGGCCGTTTCAACGACTCGACTCGGCGGGGTGAACTCAGCGGCTCATCTCGACCGGCCAGGACGGTATCGGTTCGCGCGATGGGTGCCGCTGTGGAGTCGAACATCTCGACGGGCAGGTTCCCCAGCTCCAAGAGATCGCCGATGCCATCGCGCTCCTCACATTGGACCGACTCGGCTACCTCGCCGGGCACGCATTGGCCATCGACGGGTGGCTGGACCGCCCTGTCAGAGACCCGGACAGACGGGGTGTCCTCCGAGGGACATCAGACCGCGCACTCGTCCCCCCATCAGGACGAAGAGTCGATGTGATCTAGGTCCTACCGTCAGTGGCCGGGCTGCTTCATCCAGGTTTACGACGGGAGTGGATCGTGACGGTAGGTTCGGCTGTCCCGGCGGCAGGTCCCGCCAGAGATGCTGCGGTGGACGTCTACGGAGAGCTGGTGTTCGTCCGGCGCTTTCTGGAGAAGGTCCACGCGCTGTACCGGCAGGGCCATGTCCATGGGCCCGCGCACGTCGGAATCGGACAAGAGGCCATCGCGGTCGGTGTCGCGCGCGCACTGCGACCGGAGGACCGCAGCATCGGCACGTACCGAGGTCATGCACACGCGCTGGCGAGAGGGGCGCCGCCGGATGCGGTGCTGCGCGAGCTGCTCGGGCGGGAGGGCGGAATCTGCGCCGGCAAGGGCGGCTCCATGCACATCACCAGCGTCGAGTACGGCTACTTCGGCTCCTACGCCATCGTGGGCGCACACCTGCCGATCGCCTGCGGGCTCGCCCTCGCCGACCAACTGCGGTCCGCCGGTCGGGTCACGGTCTGCTTCTTCGGCGACGGGACGACGAACATCGGCGCGTTCCACGAGGCGGTCAACCTGGCCGCGGTATGGGGGCTTCCCGTCGTCTTCGTCTGTGAGAACAACGGCTACATGGAGTACACCCCCATCGGTGACATGACACCGGTTCCGCGTCCCGCCGCGGATCGGGCAGGCGCCTACGGGTTGCGTCCGATCACAGTGGACGGGAACGACGTCCGCGCGGTCCGCGACGTCACGGGTGAAGCGGTCGAGGCAGCGCGCGCGGGGCAGGGTCCGGCCATGATCGAGGCGCGGACCTACCGGATGACGGGGCACTCGTGCGCCGACCCTGGCAAGTACCAGCCGCCGGACGAGGTCGAGCGATGGGCCGAACGCGACCCGCTGCTCGTTCATCGGGCGGTGTTGGTCGATGCAGGTGTGCCCGCCGAGCTGGTTGACGAGATCGACTCCGACACGCGGACCGAGGTGGACGAGCTCGCCGCCGACATCCTCGCCGCTGCGCCGATCACCGGAGACAACGCGCTCACCGACATGTGGTCCGACGGAGGTGCACGGTGGCGGAACTGACCTACCGGCAGGCCGTTGCGGTTGCGCTCGCGCAGGAGATGGCCCGCGACGAGCGCGTCGTGCTGCTCGGTGAGGACATCGGCTCCGGAGGCGTATTCAAGACCCTCACCGGCCTGACGGAACGATTTGGCGCGACACGGGTCCGTGACACCCCAATCTCGGAGCAGGCGATCGCCGGTGCGGCGATGGGCGCGGCGATGGCAGGCTTGCGCCCCGTCGCCGAGATCATGTTTTCCGACTTCTACGCGACCTGCTGGGACCAGGTCGCCAACGAGATCGCCAAGACGCGCTACATGACGGGCGGGCAGGTCTCGCTGCCGGTGGTCATCAGGGGCGCCAGCGGCAGCGGCGGGCTCGGCTTCGGCAGCCAGCACAGTCAGGCAGTGGAGAACTGGGCGATGTGCGTTCCCGGTCTGAAGATCGTGTCGCCCGCTACCCCGTCGGACATGGTCGGCCTGCTCGCGGCCGCAGTCCGTGACGACGACCCGGTGCTCGTCTTCGAGCACAAGGCGTTGTACAGCATGAAGGAGGAGTTCCCGGTCGAGGACGGCACCGACCATGTCGTCCCGCTCGGACACGCCAGAGTCGTCCGGCCCGGTCAGGACGTGACGCTGGTGGGCCTCGGGTTCTCGGTCGGCCTGTGCCAGCGGGCAGCCGAGCGTATCGACCAGGAGGGCGTGCACGCCGAGGTGCTCGACCTTCGCTGCCTGGTGCCACTCGACGCGCAGCGCGTGCTCGACTCCGTCCGGCGCACCGGACGGGCGGTCATCGTGGAAGAGAACCCGGGCCAGCTCGGGTGGGCGGCCGCGATCGGCTCGATCGTGGCCGAGGAAGCCTTCGACGCACTCACTGCGCCACCTGTCCGGGTCTCCGGCGCCAACGTGCCGCTTCCGGTCGCCACCGCCCTCGAGGCGGCGGTCAACCCGTCCGTCGACGACATCGTGACTGCGGTCAGGCGGGTGCTCGACCCAGCTCCACGCACCCTTTGCCGCCCCGGTGTCCTGAACCCCTCGATTCCTTGATGTCCGAACTCAAAGGAAGGTGAAACAGATGGAAATCCGTGGTGAAGACGTGCTGCTGCCGGTGTCGGCGGTCTCGGCGTTTCCCCGTCCGCACTGGCTGCAGGGCCGGGTGCTCGGCACCCTCAACGAGCCAGTCTACCGTAGCCACAACCTGCGGGTGGCCTACGAAGATGCGTGCAAGCTGTGCGCGCAGGAGCAGGAGAACGCCGGTTTACACGTGCTGTGCGACGGCGCGCAGTACTACGAGTGGGAGGCGCCCGGGTTCCAATTGGAACCCATCTTCCACTTCATCCCTGAGAACCTGCAGGGGTTCCAGCCCTATGGCCCGCCGGGCGACGGCGCGAAGTACAAGCCGTTCTACAAGCCGGCGGTGACCGAGAAGATCACCTGGGCGCGGCCGATCTTCGAGAGCGTGATGTTCGCGATGGAGAACGCGACCGAGCGTCCCTTCAAGATCGCCTTCCTCGGTCCGGCCCAACAGAGCATTATCGTCGACGATCAGTACTACGGCGACCAGGTCGCACTCGCGAAGGACCTCGCCGCCGCATTGAACAAGGAACTGAAGTACCTGGTCAACGGTGGCCTGGAAGCGGTGCAGCTGATCGACGTGCTGCCCCCGTACACCCAGGACATGTGGCAGATCGAGGTGCAGGAGATCCTCTTCGACGGGATCGACGCATTGAAGTTCTGGCATGTGTGCTATGGCAGCGTCGACGGGCAGCGGGACGTCTTCGACGACATGGCGGCGAGCATGATACCGCTGTTCAAAGAGTCACCCGCCGACGTCATCCATCTCGAGTTCACCAACCGGGGGTTCAGTGAGCTCGACGCGTTCCGGGACTTCCCGACCGACAAGGTGCTCGGCGTCGGGGTCGTCGACTCCAAGGACACGCATATCGAGAGCCCGGACCTGATCGCCCAGCGGATCACCAAGGCCCTCGATATCGTGCCTGCCGACCGGCTGCTGGTCTCCCCCGACTGCGGTCTCGGCTATTTCAGCCGGACTACCGCCTATGCGAAACTTCGAGCGATGGGTCAGGCTGCCGAGCAGGTACGCAGCCGGTTGTAGTGGCTCATGCTGACCTCACGGGAGGAGGCATTATGGCCATGACAAAGGCAGATGCCGGTGCAAGCCAACCGAACAATGCGCCTGAACCGGACGACTCGCTGTCGTTGTCGGGTATGGACGTCCGCCCGGGCGACCACGTGTGCGCCTTCTATCGGGACGCTTCGGAGCGGGACGCGATCGTGGTGCCGTTCCTACTCGACGGTCTGAAGGCGGGTGACAAGTGCACCTATGTGGTTGACGGCTGCGAACCGCAGCAGGTAGTCGGTCAGTTCGACGCCGAGGCGCCGACTGACGACTACCTGCTGCGGGGCCAGCTCGAGGTGCTTGACTCGGCGAGCACGTACCTGGCCGACGGCGAGTTCCTGCCAGAACGGATGTTGGCGTTCTGGGAGGAACGCGCGCAGGCGTCACTCGGCGCCGACTACGCCTTCTGCCGCAACGCAGGAGACATGAGCTGGGCTCACAGCACTCCGTTCGATGTGTCGCTGTTGACGTCGTACGAGGCGGAGCTGAACCGGTTCATTCCGCGGCATCCGCAGGTCAACCTCTGCCTCTACGATGTGAGCCGCTGTCCGGGTGAGTTGGTGCTCGACGTGCTCAAGACGCACCCGAAGGTGCTGCTTGGCCGCATGGTGCTCGAAAATCCGTACTACCTCCAGCCGGACCAGTTCATGGCGGCACAGCGGGGCCCCGGGTGACAACCACAGGGACTGATGAGGCCGAGATCGGACGGTTACGGGAGCGGCTGTCTGATCTGCGGGGTCTGCTGGTCATGTCGCTGCTGATGACCGAGTGCGCCGAACCCGACCAGATCACCCGGCTCGCGTCAACCTCGGCGCCCGCGCTCGGGAGCTGGCGCGTGGAAGGATTCTATCTCGCGCCCGACCGGTGGCGGCCGGGCGCTGACAGCCGGGTGCGTGATACCGAGACGCTGCTGGACCGGCTGAGTGCACTCGGCCCGTCCGGCGGCGACCTCGTCATCGACGGCAGGCAGTGGAGCTGGGCGTTCCCGTTGAAAAGCATCTCCGGCCTGCTCGGTCACATGGTGGTCTCCGACGAGACGGCGCCGAATACCGACGACCAGTTCCTGATGCAGGTGCTCGCCCAGCAGACCGGGGCGGCACTGTCCAACGCGCACGCTCATCAGCGAGAGCGAGCCGCGGCCACGGAGCTGACCGACACCAACGCGAAGCTCGAAGAGACCATCGCCACGCTGAGCCGAAGCATGGATATCCACAACCGGCTGACGGCGGTGGCCGCGTCAGGAGAAGGCCAGCACGGCATCGCACAGACGGTCCACGAGCTGACCGGGCTCGCGGTGGCCGTCGAAGACCGCTACGGCAACCTGTGGGCCTGGGCGGGGCCTGGCAGACCCAATCCCTATCCCAAGCCGTGCTTCGACGATCGTGACCAGCTCATCCGCCGACTGATGCGGGAACTGCGACCGGTCCGCGACCATGACCGGCTTGTCGTGCTCGCCCAGCCACGGCCGGACGTCATCGGCGTGCTCTCCCTTATCGACCCTGACAAGCAGGCGAGCAGAACCGAGCTCGTCGCCCTCGAACACGGCGCTACGGTGCTATCGATGGAGCTCGCCCGGCTGCGCGGTCTCGCCGAGGCCGAGATGCGGCTGCGGCGGGAGTTGGTGCACGACCTACTCGACGGAATCGATGACGACACCGCGTACCTTCGCGCGGAGACGGTCGGTCATGACCTCGGACTGGAGCACCGGGTCATCGTGCTTGACGGGCTGGCCCACCTGCGTGATCCCGACGCGGCGCTGCACGGCGTTCGCCGCGCAATCCGGGCCAGGGGCCTGATCGTGCTCGCGGAGTGGGTCAAGGACCTCGTCGTCGTGCTGGCGTCGGGGTCGACCTCGTGGGAGGCGCTGCGGCAGGCCGTGATGGCTGAGTTCGGCATCGCACGCTGTCGCCTCGGGGTGGGCAGCGCAT
>WHTY01000024.1 GCA_009377475.1 Actinophytocola sp. | reverse complement strand
GTGCAGGACCTGGCGCGGCGGCTCGGGCTCGACTGGGACTACCACTCCCCCGCCGACGTCTTCGAGGAGATGGTGCCGCTGATGCCGGACTACACCAACCTCACCTACGACAACCTCGGCTCGTACGGCAAGCTCTACCCGGTCGAGGACCCGGAGCACAGCGACGGCACGGTGGTGCTGTTCGACGAGCGGTTCAACACCGCGGACGAGCTCGCCCACCTGGTGCCCGCGGAGTGGTTGCCTGGCAAGGAGTTGCCCAGCGAGGAGTACCCCTACGTGCTCAACACCGGACGGCTGCTCGAGCACTGGCACACCGGGTCGATGACCCGCCGCTCGTTCGCACTGGACGCGATCTCGCCGCGCGCGGAGGTCTACGTCAACCCCGAGGACGCTGCCGAGCTGGGTCTCGCCGACGGCGAGTGGGCCAGGGTGACATCGCGCAGGGGTTCGATCGTGCTGAACGTGAAGGTCTCGCACCGCGAGGCGCGCGGGAACCTGTTCATCCCGTTCCACTTCAGGGAGGCGGCGGCCAACCTGCTCACGATCGACGAGATCGACCCGTTCGGCAAGATTCCCGAGTTCAAGTTCTGCGCGGTCACCATCGCCCCGGCGGGCGACCGCGAGACCGTCCGAGTCGGAGGTGTCACCAAGTGACCGTGACCACCAACCAGCAGCCTACGGTCCCTGGCGTCGAGGCGCGGGCAGGCAAGTTCCGGGGTCCGAGCCTGATCCCGATGCTGATCAAGATCCAGGAGCGCCACGGCTGGCTGCCGAGGGAGGAGCTGGAGGCGCTGGCGCGAGAGCAGAAGCGGCCGCGCTACGAGATCGAAGGGCTGGTCTCGTTCTATCCGCACTTCCGCACCGAGCCGCCAACGGGCGTCACGGTCGGGGTCTGCCGCGACCTCACTTGCTGGCTCAAGGGCTCCGAGGAGCGGATCGCGCGGCTGCACGAGCGGTACGGTGACGCCGAGGACGTGGCGGTGGCGGAGATCTCCTGCCCCGGCCGCTGCGACATCGCGCCCGCGGCCACGGTCGACGAGCAGCCCGCCAGCGTCGACGACAGCAACAACATTGCCGCGTTGATCGACGCCAAGCGCGGCGGCGACAAAGACCTCGGTGCGGTGATGGCCTACGGCCCGGAAGGCGGCTGGCCCAACGACCCCTACGGGCCTGGCGAGCAGCGCTACCAGGCGCTGCGTTGGCTGCTGTCCGGTGAGATCACCGCGCAGCAGGTGATGGACGACCTACAGGCGTCCGGCCTGCGCGGCATGGGCGGGGCAGGCTTTCCGACCGGCAAGAAGTGGGAGCTGACGCGCGCCGCCGAGGCTGTCGATGGCAGCGGCGTCAAGTACGCCATCTGCAACGCCGACGAGTCCGAGCCGGGCACCTTCAAGGACCGGCAACTGCTCGCCGAGCAGCCACACCTGGTGCTGGAGGGCCTGCTGATGGGCATGGTCGTCACCGGCGCAGAGGAGGGCTGGGTCTTCATCCGGCACGAGTACGGCCCTGAGGAGGCGGTGTTACGCGCCGAGATCGAGAACCTGCGCGCCACCGGCCTGCTCGGCGACGACGTGCTTGGCAGCGGGCGCAGGCTGAGCGTCGACATCTTCACCTCGCCTGGCGGTTACATCCTCGGTGAGGAGACCGCGTTGATCGAGTGCATGGAGGGGCACCGGGGCGAGCCGCGCAACAAGCCGCCGTTCCCCGGTATCTGGGGCCTGTGGGGCAGGCCGACGCTGATGAACTCGGTCGAGACCTTCGCCGACGTCCCCATCATCGCCACCCGTGGTGCGCAGTGGTGGCAGGACCAGGGTGTCGGCGAGCACGACGGGCTGAAGTTCTTCGCCGTGTCCGGTCACGTGGAGCGCCCCGGCGTCTACTGCGTGCCGATGGGCACCACCATCCGCGACCTGCTCGATCTCGCGGGCGGGGTCGCGGGCGGGGCGGCGCTCGACTCGGTGCAGCCAGGCGGCGCCTCGTCGAACTTCCTCGGGCCGGAGCATCTCGACACCCCACTCGACTTCGGCACGGTCGCCGACGCGGGCTCGATGCTGGGCTCTGGTGCGGTGGTGGTGATCGCGGAGGGCACCGACTCGCTCGCCGCGGCGACCAACGTGCTGCGCTTCTTCCGCAACGAGTCGTGCGGCAAGTGCGTGCCGTGCCGGGCAGGCTCGACCAAGGCCCACGACCTGCTCACCGACACCCTGGCCTCAGGCGGCGAGCTCGACGATGACCGGCGGGCCCGGCTGCTCGAGCTGGAGCTGACGACGCGCAAGACGTCGATCTGCGGTCTCGGCCAGGTGGCGCTGGGTCCGGTGGTGAGCGTGATGGGACGACAGCGCGGCGGCACCGTGGCACGCCCGCAGCCACGGCAGACTCCCACGCCATCGGACGACTGAGACCGCGTTGACTGGCCGGGAGTTCTTCACCGCGCAGTCGGTGTCGCAGGCACTGGCGGGTTTCCAGCCGTCTCGGCGCACCGGCATCGAGACGGTGTCCCGCGAAGCGGCACTCGGCAGGGTGCCCGCCTCACCGGTGATGTCGGGTTCGGCGCTGCCAGGGTTCGCCCGGTCCACTGTGGACGGCTACGCGGCGCGCGCAGCCGACACCTACGGCGCAAGCGAGTCCCTCCCGGCCTACCTCGACCTCGCGGGGGCGGTGCGGATGGGTGCCGCCGCTGACACCGCCGTGCGTTCCGGCACCGCGGCGGCGATCCCCACCGGGGCGGCGATCCCCGTCGATGCCGACGCGGTGGTCATGGTCGAGTACACGCAGGTCACCATGCCCGGCCTGATCGAGGTGACCCGGCCGGTCGCGGTGGGCGACGGCGTCGTGCGCGCCGACGAAGATGTCGCGGTCGGCGCCGAGATCGCGCCAGCGGGCAGGCCGCTGCGTGCCCAGGACCTCGGGATGCTCGCCGCAGCCGGAGTCACCAAGGTCGCGGTGCACGCGCGCCCCCGCGTGGCGATCCTGTCCACCGGCGACGAGGTGGTGCCACCCGAGACCGCCCAGTTGGAACCCGGTCAGGTGCGCGACGCCACCGCCTCGGCGCTGGCAGCGATGGTCACCGAGGCAGGCGGCGAGCCGTCACCGCGCGGGATCGTGGCCGACGACGCCGAGGCGCTGACCAAGACCCTGCAGGCCGCGGTACACGACTGCGACCTGGTCGTGGTCTCGGCCGGATCGTCGGTCGGCGCCCGTGACGAGACCGCTGCTGCGGTGGAGTCGCTCGGTGCGCCCGGCGTCTACTGCCACGGGCTGGCGATCAAGCCGGGCAAGCCGACGCTGCTCGCCGAGTGCGATGGCGTGCCGGTGATCGGGCTACCCGGCAACCCGCTGTCAGCCCTTGTGGTGTTCCGGATGGTCGGGCTGCCGGTGCTGCGCCGCGTCGCGGGCATCACCGTCACTGTCCCCGAGCCGACCGTGACGGCGACGCTGTCCCGCGCGGTCGCCTCGGCCGCCGGTCGGCTCGACGTGGTGCAGGTGCGCCTCAGCCCGGCCCACGTGCCAGCGCCCGGCCGTCGTGGCGAGAACGACACCGCGCCCGAGCACACGGCGACACCGATCTTCGGGTTCTCCGCACTACTGTCGCTGCTCACCAGTGCCGATGGCTACGTGGTGATCGACGAGGCAGCCACCGGGTTTGACGAGGGATCGACCGTGACCGTGACGATGTACAGGTAGGTAGCTCACCCGTGACCGACCCGTCGAACAGCCCCTTCGTCAGCGACGTGCCCGCCGAGGCCGCGCTGCGGTCGTGGCTGGACGCCTGCGTCGCCGACGGCTGCCCCGAGCGGGTGGCTGCGGTGACCGTGCCGCTGGCCGACGCGGTCGGCCGGGTCACGGCCGAGCCGGTCTGGGCGACGCGGTCCTCGCCGGTTGGCGACGTTTCCGCGATGGACGGCATCGCGGTGGTCGCCAGGGACACGGCAGGCGCGTCGCAGACCACCCCATTGCGGATCGATCCCGGCAGCTACGAGGTAGTCGACACCGGAGACCCGATGCCGGACGGCTACGACGCGGTGGTGATGCGCGAGCACGTGCACTATATAGGCGGGGCTGCCGAGATCATGGCCGCCGTCCCGCCGTACCAGCACGTGCGCTCGATCGGCGAGGACGTTAGCGCCGGGGAGTTGCTGCTGCCGGAAGGCCACCGGCTGCGGCCCGTCGACGTCGCAGCCTCGGCAGCCGCGGGAGCGACCGAGCTGCGGGTACGCCGGCGGCCGCGGGTGGCCGTGATTCCCACGGGGGACGAGATCGTGCCGGTCGGCTCGCCGCCGCAGCTGGGCGAGATCCTCGACACCAACTCGCCGATGCTGGTCGCGCAGGCCCGCGAGGCGGGATGCGAGGCGTGGGCCATGCCGGTCCAACCCGACGTGGTCGGCACGATCAGTGCCGCGGTGACCGAAGCCGCCGCGAGCGCGGACCTGGTGATCGTGGTCGCGGGTTCCAGCGCGGGGCGCGACGACTACACCGCCCGCGTCGTCGCGGAGCTCGGCACGCTCGCGGTGCACGGGGTCGCAGTCCGGCCTGGACACCCTGTGGTGCTCGGTACCGTCACGGGCACGGACGCGACGCCGGTGGTGGGGGCGCCCGGCTACCCGGTCTCGGCAGCACTGACCTTCGACATCTTCATCGCGCCTGTGCTCGCCGCACTCGAGGGCGCGTCGCCGCCACACCGGCCGGAGACGCCCGCCCGGCTCGCGCGCAAGCTTCCGTCTGTCGTGGGAATGGACGACTGGGTGCGGGTGCGGCTCGGCTCGGTTGGCGGCCAGGTGGTCGCGTCGCCGCTGCCCCGCGGCGCGGGCGTCCTGACCTCGCTGGTGCGCGCCGACGGGCTGCTGCTGGTCCCCGCAGGCGTTGAGGGACACCACGCGGGTGCACAGGTGTCGGTCCAGTTGCTGCGGCGCCTGCCGGACATCGAGCGCACCATCGTCGCGATCGGGTCGCACGACCTGGTGCTCGACCTGGCGGCCACCGCGCTGCGCTCGGCCGACCCGACGCTGAGCCTTGTCTCGACCAACGTCGGCTCGCTCGGCGGGCTCGTGGCATTGCGCGACGGGCTGTGCCACCTCGCGGGCTCGCACCTGCTGCACCCGCCAACCGGCGAGTACACCCTGCCCTACCTCGACGAGATGATGCCCGATCGGGAACTCGCCGTCGTCCGCCTCGTGCACCGCGACCAGGGGCTGATCCTCCCTGCCGGGAACCCGCGCGGCGTGCGAGGGCTCGCCGACCTCGCGGGTGGCGAGCTGTCCTACGTGAACCGTCAGCGTGGTGCGGGCACCCGGATTCTGCTCGACCAGGAGCTGCACCGGCTCGGGATCGACTCCGCCGATGTCCACGGCTACGCGCGCGAGGAGCCCACCCACCTTGCGGTCGCCGCGGCGGTCGCGGCAGGGCGCGCTGACTGCGGCATGGGCATCCTCGCCGCCGCGCGGGCGTTCGGGCTTGACTTCGTGCCGATCGCGCAGGAGCCCTACGACCTGGTGGTCGACGCGGCAAGCCTCGATGACCCGCTGCTTGAGCCGCTGTGGGAGCTGCTGGCCGCCGCGGACTTCCATGCCTCGGTGCGCGAGCTCGGCGGTTACGGGACGGAAGAGACTGGTCGCAGGATCCGCTGAGCAGACCTGACGATCGACGTGCCTATTCGAGCGAGTTGATCAGCCTCACTCCCCGTATGACGAGATTATGTCCGCTTTGTTCGGTATTCATCGTCACCAGCGGTGCGAGGCTGATCAACAACGTCGTCGGGACGACGTGTTGGCTCCCTGGGGCGTGATCTGTACCATCGCAGAATGGCACAGTCGATACAGAAGGCCCGGGAGGTCGCCGAGCTGGTCGCGGCCGACGTCCTCACCGGACGACTCGATCCCGGCGACCCCGTCCCCAGCGTGCGCAGCCTGGCTCAGCAGCTGGGCTGTTCGCCCGGCACCGCCGCGCGGGCGCACGGCATCCTGCGCGAAGCAGGCCTGATCGGCGGGGGCCCCCGGTCGCGCGCGGTGGTGGCCGAAGACGGTGTCGCGGCGGCCGTGGTGATGGGCGCCCACGCAGGCACGGTGCGGCTGGCAGGCAGCGACGACCCCGCACTCGACCTGCTGCTGTCGGCGGCCGGTGCGGCCGTCGAGCGGGCCGCCGGTGTCCGCGGCAGCGTGGCCGGGCTCGGGATGCTGGCCCAGGGGACGGTCGACGCCGCGGCGGTGCACCTGCATGCCCGTACGGGCGGCGGCAACGACGTGTTCGCCCGGCGGTTGCTCGGCGGCGAGCCCGCCCGGCTGGTGCACCTGTGGCGCCGTGAACAGGGCATCGTGGTGCCGAAGGGCAACCCGTCGGGCATCAGGGGCATCGCCGACCTTGACGGCGCCCGGCTCGCCTTGCGCCCCCCGGGAACCGGGTCACGACTGCTGCTGCAGCGGCTGC
Source organism: Actinophytocola sp. (assembly GCA_009377475.1). Classification (GTDB taxonomy): domain Bacteria; phylum Actinomycetota; class Actinomycetes; order Mycobacteriales; family Pseudonocardiaceae; genus Haloechinothrix_A. The sequence continues at coordinate 45,681 of WHTY01000024.1, read as the reverse complement.
TGGCCGACGCCGGGGCGGTCCCCGCACCGGGAGGCGAGGTGTGCGACTCCCACTTCGGGGTCGCGGTCACGGTGGCGGCGGGTGCGGCCGACGCGGGGCTGGCCGTGCGCGCGGTGGCCGAAGCCGTCGACGCTGACTTCCTCCCGGTGGAGTGGGAGGACTTCGAGCTCGCGGTGACTCCGCGCGCGGTTGGCCTGCTCGGCCCGCTGCTCGACGTGCTCGCCTCCACCGCCGTCCATCGGCGGGTGAGCGGACTCGGCGGGTACGACCTGCGCCGCAGTGGCGAGTCAAGGGTGGCGGCATGAGGACTGCTTGCAGGTCCGAATCATCAACACCGATGACGCGACGTCGAACCGCGAGCATCCTCGCCGCCCTGACCCTGCTCGCCACAGCTGGTTGTGGCAGCGAGGCGTCCGAAGGCACGGGCGGACCAGCCGGGGACATGATCCTGGCCACCACGACAAGCACCCAGGACTCCGGGCTGCTCGACGCGATCCTGCCGGAGTTCGAGGATGCCTCGGGCTGCGTGCCGAAGACGGTCGCGGTCGGCTCGGGCCAGGCCATGACGATGGGCGAGAAGGGTGACGCCGACGCGCTGCTGGTGCACTCGCCCGATGCCGAGAAAGCGTTCATGGCCGCAGGCAACGGCGCCAGCCGGGAGCCGGTCATGCACAACGACTTCGTGCTGGTCGGGCCACCGAAGGACCCGGCTGGCATCGGTGAGGCAAGCGACGCCGCGGCGGCGATGCGGCTCGTCTCGCAGCAGCAGGCGCCGTTCGCGTCCCGCGCCGACGACTCCGGCACGAATGCCAAGGAGCTGAGCCTGTGGGAGGAGGCGGACATCGAGCCATCGGGGTCCTGGTACGTCGAGACCGGCAAGGGCATGGGCGAGACGTTGACCATCGCCAACCAGAAGCAGGCCTACACGCTCGCTGACCGCGGCACGTTCCTGGCCACCAGCAACCTGGAGTCCGAGATCGCGTTCGAGGGATCGCCCGACCTGCGGAACCCCTATCACGTGATCGTCGTGGCCAGCGACAACACCGCCGGCGCCACCAACGAGCCCTGCGCGAAGGAGTTCTCCGAGTGGATCCGCTCCGAGCCGGTGCAGCGGTCCATCGCCGACGTCGGCGTCGAGGAGCACGGCCAGCAGCTGTTCTTCCCCGACGTGCACGACTGAGGTGGTGACCCGGTTATGGAGTCCGTCCACGAGGTGCTGGGGCGGTCGGCGTTCGTGTCGGTCACGGCGACGCTGATCGCGGCGGTCATCGGCATCGGGCTTGGCACCGCGCTCGCCTTCGCCCGGTTGCCGGGACGGCGGCTGCTGACCGCGGTCGTCAATACCGGCATGGCGGTGCCGACGGTCGTGGTCGGGCTCGTTGTCGCGATGCTGTTGTGGCGCAGCGGCCCGCTCGGTGACCTCGGACTGATCTACACGGTGGAGGGGATGATCCTCGCCCAGGTGCTCATCGCCGCCCCGTTGATCACCGGCATCACGCTGGCCGCGCTGCAGTTGCTTCCGCCAGGCCTGCCGGACCAACTGCGCGCGCTCGGAGCCAGCCGGTTCCAGCGAGTACTGCGGATGTGGATCGAAGCCAGGGTCCCGTTGCTCGCGGCAGCGATGGCCGGGTTCGGGAAGGCGATCTCGGAGGTCGGCGCGGTGAGCATCGTCGGAGGCAACATCCACGGACACACCCAGGTGATGACGACCGCGATCGTGGAGAACGTCGGCCGAGGCGAGTTCGCCCCCGCGCTCATCTACGGCGCGATCCTGGTCGTGCTGGCGTTTCTGGTCAACGGCCTGCTCGCCTCGGTGCAACATCGGAGGGCGTCATGGGCGCGGGCCTGAGCCTGCGGCAGGTGCGGCAGCTCCGCGGCGGCCGCGAGATCCTGCGCGTCGACGACCTCGATCTGGCCCCCGGCGAGCACATCTCGGTGCTCGGCCCGAACGGCGCGGGTAAGACGACCCTGTTGCGGCTGCTGGCCGGTGTGGACCGCCCGTCTTCCGGCACAGTCACGATCGACGGCGTCAGCACGGCTCGTGGCGGGGTGGAGCTCCGACGGCGGATGGCGTATGCGACCCAGCAGCCCGGGCTGCTGAGCACGTCGGTGCGGCGCAACGTGGAGCTGCCGTTGCGCTGGCGGAAGGTGCCGCGCAAGGAACGCGCTCGGTTGGCGACGGCCGCCCTGGAACGACTCCGCGTCGCGCACCTGGCCGACCGTCCGGCGAAGGCGCTGTCCGGTGGGGAGCGGCAGCGGGTCAACCTCGCACGGGCACTGGCACTCGACCCGTCGGTGTTGTTGCTGGACGAACCAGCAGCAGGCCTTGACGCGCAGACCCGATCGGCCTTCTTCGCCGACCTCGAGCAGGCGTTGGCACCCCCGCCCGAGCCCAGCCCGCTGGCCGACCGCTCCACCACGGTCGTGCAGGTCTCGCACCGGGCAGAGGAGGCGTTGCGGTTCGCGCACCGCGTCGTCGTCCTCGTCGACGGGCGTGTCCACCAGATCGGCACCCCCGACGCCGTGCACCAGCGGCCTGCCGACGCGAGTGTGGCCGCCCTGGTCGGCTACGAAAACCTGGTGAACGCGACGGTGCGACCAGACGGCTCGGTGCTGGTGGACGGCGCTCCGACCGGACTGCTGCACCCCGGACCCGCCGGTGCGGCCACGGTGGCGGTGTTCGCCAGTGGCGTGCGCCTTGTCGACGTCGAGGAAGAGCGCAGGCATGGTCTGCCACTGCGGGTCGCGCGCATCACCCCCGGCCCTGGTCATCGCGTGCTCGCGCTCGAGGGCGCGGTGCCGCTGCTCGCCCACCTGCCGATCGGCATCCCAGCGCCATCGCCCGGTGATGCGGTGCGGGTGGTGTTCGATCCCGCCCGCAGCGCCGTGCTCCCGCCCGCCACCGACGTGCCCGCCGCCCTGCGGGACACGCCACCATCGGTTGTCCTGCTCAACTCGGGTCGGCGGCGGGTTGGCACCAACGGCCGCAGTCGCCCCCTGGCCAGAGCGCGGACGTAACCAACTACGCATATCGGGCGACTAGATGGTGCGAGGTTTCCGCGGTCCAGACCGGAGCAGCGGATGCGAACGCGACCACAGGCGCACCATCCGATCGGGGCGAACAGAGAGGTTCAGTAATGACCGCTAAGGCTGCTCGTAGAACCATTTCCCTCATCGCCGCGACCGCCGCGTCAGGCGCGTTGCTGCTGACGCTGGCCGCACCGACCGCCGCGTCGGGACCGCCGCTGGCCGCCAGCGGGGAGGGCGTGATCACCTCCGTCGAGGAGACGTCGTCCCGGGATGCCGACGGCAACCGGATAGCCGAGCGCAGGCTCGAAGGGTTCCTGACCGGCACGCTCGAAGGAACCTTCGTCGAGGAGGTCCGAGGCGTCGTCCACGACAACGGCCAAGTCACGTTCCAAGGCACTTTGGAGTTCACCGGAACCGTGGGTGAGTGTGGCGACGGCACCGTGCACGGCAGGCTGTCCGGCAAGGGCACGGCTGGGGAGAACCCGCGGACCGAGGCAAGGGCCACTCTCGTCGACCACGCGTCCAGCACCGTGGATGCCGCCGGGACCGGCGTGGTCGTCCAAGACGGCCCGTTCCTCACCTACGACATCCAGTACAGCTGCCGGTGACCGAGTAGCCACGCGCGATGGACATCGCGATCGTCGGGCTCGGCTGCCGCTTCCCCGGCGCGAACACGCCGGGGAAGTTCTGGCGGCTGCTCCGTGACGGCGTCGACGCCATCACGGAGATCCCGCCGGAGCGTTTCGACGTCGAGCCGTTGTTCGATCCCGACCCGGGCAAGCCGGGCAAGCTCTTCTCCCGCTGGGGCGGCTTTGTCGAGGGAATCGACCGTTTCGATGCGGGCTTCTTCGGTATCTCCCCTCGCGAGGCGCAGCGGATCGACCCGCAGCATCGGATGTTGCTCGAGGTGGCCTGGGAGGCTCTTGAGGACGCCGGACTGCCTGCCGACGGGTTGGCAGGCAGCGGCACCGGGGTGTTCGTGGGGATCTCGTCCAACGACTACGGCCACCTGCAGCTGGACTCGCGCAACCAGCGCGACGTCGACACCTACGCCCTGCTCGGCACCGCCGGATCGGTGGCCGCCAACCGGATCTCCTTCCACTACGACTTCCGAGGCCCCAGCCTTGCGGTGGACACCGCCTGCTCCTCCTCGCTGGTGGCGACGCATGTCGCCTGCCGCAGCCTGGCGACCGGCGAATGCGACCTCGCGGTCGTCGGCGGGGTGAACGCGGTGCTCACCCCGGAGCCGATCATCGGTTTCTGTAAGGCGGGCATGCTCTCGCCGGACGGGCGCTGCCGGACATTCGACGCGCGCGCCAACGGGTACGTGCGAGCCGAGGGCGCCGGAGTGCTGATCCTCAAACCGCTCGCGGCCGCCCTCGATGACGACGACCCGATCCGCGCGGTCATCCGCGGCACCGGGACCAACGAGGACGGTCACACCGTCGGGATCACGGTGCCGAGTGCGCGGGCCCAGCAAGAGCTGATGGTGCGGGTGCTGGCCGACGCCGGGATCGGCCCGGGCGACGTGCAGTATGTCGAGGCGCACGGAACCGGCACGCCGGTCGGCGACCCGCTGGAGGCCAGCGCGATCGGCGGCACGTTCGCCTCGGCGCGACCGGCCGATCAGCCGCTGCTGATCGGCTCGGTGAAGACGAACATCGGCCACCTCGAGGCCGCCGCGGGCATCGCCGGCCTGATCAAGACCGTGCTGGCGCTGCAGCATCGGCAGATCCCGCCGCACCCGCACCTGCAGCAGCCCAACCCGGCGATCGGCTTCGACGAGCTCGGCATCCGGATACCCACGACGCTCGAGCCGTGGCCGGCAAGCTCCGGACCGGCGCGGGCGGGGGTGAACTCCTTCGGCTTCGGCGGCGCCAACGCCCATGTCCTCGTGGAGGAACCACCACGCAGGCAACCCCGCCGCGTGGCCGCCACCTCGGCGCAGGTCCTGACGATCTCGGCGCGCACCGAGAACGCCGTGCGCGAGCTCGCCGGCCGGTACCGGGACCTGCTGCGCGACGAGGAGCCGGAACTCGCCGACGTCTGCCGCACCGCCGCATTGCACCGCAGCCACCACGCCCACCGGCTCGCCGTGGTGGCGACCTCGCGCGCGGAGTGCATCGACCGGCTCAGCACGGTGCTCGCCGGTGAGGCGCAGCCGGGAACGGCGGCAGGCGTCGCGGCGCGCGAGGGCACGAAGCTCGCCTTCGTCTTCACCGGGATGGGCCCGCTGTGGTGGGGCATGGGCAGGCAGCTCATGGATTCCGAGCCGGTGTACCGCGCGACGATCGAAGAATGCGACCGCCTGCTGCGCCCGCTCGCCTCCTGGTCGCTGCTCGACGAACTGGCCGCCGACGAGGCCGATTCCCGCGTCAACGAACCCGACCGCGCGAACGTCGTCAACTTCGCCGTGCAGGCGGCGCTCGCCGCGCTCTGGCGGTCCTGGGGAATCGTGCCGGACGCGGTCATCGGTCACAGCGCCGGTGAGATCTGCGCCGCGCATGTGGCGGGCGCCATCAGCCTGCCGGACGCGGTGCACCTCGCCTACCATCGCGGCCGGCTGCAACAGCGGGCGTCCGGCACCGGCACGATGCTCGCCGCGGGGATCTCCGAAGCGGACGCTGAGCAGCTCCTCGCCCGTAACGGCGATCACGTGTCGCTGGCCGCGGTCAACAGCCCCACCTCGGTCACGCTGTCCGGTTCCGGCGAGGCCCTCGAACAGATCGCGACCGAGCTGGAGCGCCGGGAGATCTTCGCCCGCTTCCTGCCGGTGCCGGTGCCGTACCACGGGCCCCAGATGGACCCGATTCGCGAGGACTTGCTCGATGCGCTGACCGACGTGTCACCTCGCCCGGTGGACATCCCGATGGCTTCGGCGGTCACCGGCCGGTGGCTCGGCGGCGGCGAGCTCGACGCCGGGTACTGGTGGCGCAACGTGCGCATGCCGGTGCGCTTCGCCGACGCCCTCGCCCAGCTCGCCGATCACGGGTGCGAACTGTTCGTCGAGGTCGGACCGCATCCCGTGCTCGCCGGATCGTTGCGCGAATGCCTCACCACGGGGCAACGCACCCCGACCCTGCTGCCGACACTGCGCAGGCAGCAGGACGAGCGGGAGACGATGCTCACGTCGCTGGCCGAGCTGTACGTCCGCGGCAGGGCGGTCAACTGGACCGGGGTGTGTGGTGACCACGGCAGCCAAGTCGCGCTGCCGACCTACCCGTGGCAGCACGAGAGTTACTGGCTCGACGCGCAGCCCGCGTCCATAGGCACCGGCCGGCCCGCGGGCGAGCGCGCGGACCATCCGCTGCTCGGCTGGCGGCTGCGGTCGGCGCACCACATCTGGGAGTGTGCGCTCGGCGAGCCCGATCTGGCCTACCTCGACGGGCACGCGTTGGGCGACACCGCGGTCTTCCCGGCCGCCGCCTACATCGACATGGCGCTGGCGGCGGCGCGCGAGATCGGCGAGTCCGACGCCGTGACCGTGCGCGACCTCCGGTTCCAGGCACTGCTATCCCTGGCCACCCGCGACGACATGGTGCTGCAGTCCGTGCACGACCCGCGCGAGTCCACGCTGGAGTTCCACAGCGCGTCGCGCGGCGAGCGATCCGGCTGGACGCTGCACGCGAGCGCCCGGATCGGGCAGGCGCCCGGCCCCGCGGCCGTGGCAGACCTCGCCGCGATCCGCCACCGCTGCGCCACCGAAGTCTCCGTCGAGGACTTCTACAGCGCGCTCGCCGAGCGAGGTTACCGCTACCGCGGGGCCTTCCGCGGCATCTCGGCGCTCTGGCGCGGCAGGAGCGAGGCGCTCGGCCTCCTCGAGCTGCCCGCCGGGACGGCCACCGGGACCGACGGCTACCTGGTGCATCCGGCGCTGCTGGACTCCGCGTTCCAGGTGCTGCTCGCGGCACTGGACGGAGAACACGACGCCGACCTGATGGTCCCCGTCTCGTTCGGCCGGGTCGACTTCCGTCACTCACCGGGCACCCGCTGCTGGGTGCTGGCCGAGATCGATGACCGCGCCGACGGAACCGCCCGCGTGCGGCTGATCGACGACACCGGCGCCGTGGCGCTCACCTGCGCGGGGCTTCGCCTGCGGCCGGCAGGCAGACGGGTATCCGGGCAGCAGGGCATCGACGACTGCCTGTACGAGTCACGGTGGCAGGAAGAACCGCGCACGGCCGACGCGGCGCCCTCGGCCGCCCAGCTCATCGACCGGGTGCGACCGGAAGTGGCGCGGCTGGCGGCCGAGGGGGACTGGGCCGGCTACTACCGCGACTTCGAACCGCAACTGGACACCATGGCCAGGCACTTCGTCCTGGCCGCACTGGCCGAGCTCGGCTGGACCGGCAATTCAGCACCGCAGGCGAGCGTCGACATCGCGCCGCGGCACCGCCGCTACCTCGACCGGCTCGTGGAGGTCGTGGCCGAAGGTGAGCCATTCACCGCCGATCCGGCGGAGCAGCGGTCCGCCGCGCGAGCGCTGGCCGACCGCTTGTGGGCCGCGCACCCCGACGACCGCGGCGCGATCGAGATTGTGCGTCGCTGCGGCGAGCAACTGGCCGACATACTCCGGGGCACGGTCGACGGACGGGAAGCGCTCTTCGCGGGTGAGGCGTTGGAGACGTTGACGTCCTTCTACGGCGGCAGCGGCCCGTTGCGCCACGCGAACCCCATCCTCGCGGAGGTGTTCGCCGCGATCAGCGAGCTGCACCCTGCCCGGCCACTACGGATCCTGGAGGTGGGTGCGGGCACCGGGGGCGCCACCGCCGACGTGTTGCGGCGACTGCCGGTGGAGTCGGTCGAGTACACCTTCACCGACGTCTCCCCGTTCTTCCTGACCAAGGCACGGGAACGGTTCGCCGATCGGCCGGACCTGCGGTTCGACGTGCTCGACATCGAGTCCGAACCGGTCACCGACGGCGGCTACGACGTGGTGCTGGCCGCCGACGTGCTCCACGCGACCGCCGACCTACGCGCATCGCTGCGCCACGTCCGGCGGCTGCTGCGTCCGGGCGGCACGCTCGTGTTGCTGGAGGTGACCGGGAAGGTGGTGTGGTGCGATGTGCCGTTCGGGTCGCTGGATGGGTGGTGGCGGTTCACCGACACCGATCTCCGCCCGGCCTACCCGCTGCTCGACGTGCCCCAGTGGCAGGCGCTGCTCACCGAGTCCGGATTCGGCGATGTGCAGGTCATCTCCGACGTGTTCGGCGGGGACTCTCCGCTGCAGGCCGTGCTGGTGGCGCAGTCGACCGGCCAGGTTGCCACGGCCCCACCGGCACACTGGCTGATCGTCGCCGACGAGCGCGGCGTCGCCGACTCGACGGCCGCCGGGCTGCGGAACCGGGGCGCGGAGACCACCGTGGTGTCCACGCCGCCTGCCGGCGTCGACGGCTGGGTCTCTCTGCTGACCGACCACGGCGGTGACGTGGCGGGCCCGGGCAGGGGTCTGGGCCTGCTGCAGTTGTCGAGCCTGGACGCGCCTGCGCCGGAGGGACTCAGCACGGCGTCGCTGATGGAGCACCAGTTGTCGCTGTGCTCCGGGGTGTCCGCCCTGGTGCAGGCGATGGCGGTTACCGGCGTCCGCCCGGAGCTGTGCCTGGTCACCGCGGGCAGCCAGCCGGTCGTCGACGGCGACGGCCCCACCGAGCTCACCCAGGCCCCGCTCTGGGGGCTGGGCAGGGTGCTGATGAACGAAAACCCCGGCCTGGGCTGCCGACTGGTGGACCTGAGCGCGGCGTGCACAGCGGCCGAGATCGAGGGCCTGCTCGATGAGCTGACCGGCGAACCCGGCCGCACCGAACTGGCGTTGCGCGGCCACCGACGCTTCACGCGCAGCCTGGAGCGGATCGACCCCGATCACGGCGCAACGCCCGCCACGCACCCGAGGTCGCCGGACGAGACGACGTTCCGGGCCCAGGTCGGCTCACCGGGTGCGCTGGAATCGGTTCGACTGCAGGAGGAGGACCATCACGTACCCGGTCCCGGCGAGGTGGCGATCCGGGTGCATGCCGCGGCACTGAACTTCCGGGACGTGCTGCTTGCGCTGGACGTCCTCGCACCACCGGATCTCGACGATGCCGCCGCGTTGGTCACCGAACTCGGTGCCGACCTCGCTGGGGTCGTGCTGGAGTGCGGCGCCGGAGTGTGGCGGGTGCGTCCCGGTGACGAGGTGATCGCCATCTCAACCGGCGGCACGCTCGCGTCGCGGGTGGTGGTGGACACGCGCTGGGTCGTGCCGAAGCCGGCGCGGATGACATGGGTGGAGGCGGCGTCGATCCCGACCGCGTTCTGCACCGCGGACTACGCGCTGAACCACGCGGCCCGGCTCGCGCCAGGGGAACGGGTGCTGATCCATGCCGCCACCGGCGGAGTCGGACTGGCGGCGGTGCAGCTCGCCCAACGCGCCGGGGCCGAGATCTTCGCGACGGCGGGTTCACCCGAGAAGCGGGCATACCTGACCTCGCTCGGCATCGAGCACGTACTGGACTCCAGATCGCTGGAGTTCGTCGAGGAGATCCTGGACCGTACCGGCGGCGAGGGCGTCGACGTGGTCCTCAACGCGCTGGCCGGGGACGCGATCCGGGCCGGGCTGTCGATCCTGCGGCCCTACGGCCGCTTCGTGGAGATCGGCAAGCGCGATCTGTACGCCGACACCCGCATCGGCCTGCTGCCGTTCCGGCGCAACCTCAGCTTCCACACCTTCGACCTGGCCCAGATGTGCGTGGACCGGCCGACGGTCGTCGAGCGGATGCTGGCCGACGCGGTAACCCGAATCAGCGCGGAAGAGCTGCGGGGGCTCCCCGTCCGCGAGTTCGACATCGCCGACGCCCCCGATGCGCTGCGGTTCATGGCACAGGCCAAGCACATCGGGAAGCTGGTGCTCACCGTCGAGCGAGCCGACTACCCGGTCTGCGCGCCGTCGTTGGGCACGCTGTTCCGGCCGGACGCCGCCTACCTGATCACCGGCGGGCTGGGCGGCGTGGGCCTGGCGCTGGCGAACTGGATGGTCGGCCGCGGCGCGCGGCACCTGGTGCTGATGAGCCGCAGCGGCGTCCCCGCCGACGAGGACGTTGCCGCCCTGCGTGCCCTGCGGGAGTCGTCCGCGTCGGTCGTCATCGAGCGTGGCGACGTCAGCAGCGAGGACGACGTTCGCCAGGTGCTGCGGGGACTACGGCTGGGGCCGGCGCCGCTGCGCGGGATCGTGCACGGCGCCATGGTGCTGGACGACGGGCCGCTCGCCGAGCAGCGCCACCGGCGGGTGCTCGCCCCCAAGGTCGCCGGCGCCTGGCACCTGCACCGGCAGACGCTGGACGACGAGCTCGACTACTTCGTGCTGTTCTCCTCCCTCTCCTCCCTGATCGGCACGCAGACGCAGGGCAACTACGCGGCAGCGAACGCGTTCCTCGACGGGCTCGCCGCCTACCGGCGGGCGCACGGACGAGTGGGCCTGGCCATCAACTGGGGCCCGCTCAGCGGCGTCGGCTACGTCGCCCGCCACCCGGAGATCCAGCGTTTCCTCGACCACGAGGGGTTGCTGAGCCTGCGGCCCGGCGAGGCATTCGCGGTGCTGGAACGCTCGTTGCGGCAACAGCGGGTGAACACCGTCGCGGTGCGCGTGGACCGCACCACGCGACCCGACCGCGACTCGATCGCCGGCCAGTACGTCGCCACACTCGCCGCCGGTGAACCGCCACCGGCGGAGGAGACGGACGCGGTGACCCGGCGGCTGGCGGCCGCCGATCCGGCTGAACGGCACGCGCTGCTCTCCGGTCACCTCCGCCTGCGTGCGGCCACGGTGCTGGCGACGACGGCGGAGCGCGTCGACGCCGACCGCCCGCTGCCCGAGCTGGGGTTCGACTCGCTGATGGCGGTGGAGCTGCAGACTTCGCTCAAGCTCGACCTCGGGGTGCAGATCGCGATGACGACCCTGCTCAAGGGCACCAGCATCGATGATCTCGCTACCCTGGCCCTCGACCAGCTCGACCTGGGTTCGGCGCCACCCGAGCAGGTCTCGGCCAACGCGACGGGCCCCGCGCTCGAGGACGTGCCGATGTCGGCCGAGCAGCGGCGGTTCTGGCTGCTGGACCAGTTGCAGCCCGGGAGCCCGCTCAGCAACCTGCACACAGCGGCACGGCTGTCGGGCCGGCTCGACGTCGCCGCCCTGCACGGTGCGATGAACGAGGTGCTGCGGCGCCACGACGTGCTGCGCGCCCGGTACCGCACCGTGGACGGCGAGCCGGTCCAGGTGATCCCGTCCTCGGCGGAGCTTCCGCTGCGAGTCGTCGACCTGCGGGCGGCACCGGAGCACGCACGGGAGGGCGAGCTGCGGCGACTGGCGGCCGAGGAGGTGCGGCTGCCGTTCGACCTGACCGAAGGCCCGCTGCTGCGTGCGTGCTTGTTCCGCGTCGGCGACGAGGAGCACGTGCTCGTCTCGACCGGTCACCACATCGCGCTCGACCCGTGGTGCGCCACCGCACTGGTCGCCGAGATCGCCGCGCTGTACGCCGATTTCCGGGCAGGCCGTCCGCCCTCGCTGCCACCGCCGGAGGCGCGCTACGCCGACTACGTCCGCCAGCAGCAGGCGCGGCTTCGCCCCGGCCTGCTCGAGACGCAGCTCGCCTACTGGCGCAGGCAGCTGGCCGGAGCCCCCGCCGGCGTCCGCTTGCCCGCCGACCGGCAACGCCCGAGCGAGCCGACCCACCTCGGGGGCCGGTTGCCGTTCCAGCTATCGGCCGAGCTGACCGGCAAACTCGCCGAGCTGGGCCGCCGGGAGGGCGCGACGCTGTTCATGACGCTGCTGGCCGCGTTCCAGGCGCTGCTGCGCCGGTACTCGGCCGAGGACGACATCAGCGTGGGCACGCCGGTGACCACGCGGGGCCTCCCTGGCGGGCAGGGACTCGTCGGGTGCTGCATCAACACCCTGGTGCTGCGGACCGACACCTCCGGCGACCCGACGTTCGCCGAGCTGCTGCGGCGGGTGCGCGACGTGGCGCTCGGCGCCTACGATCACCAGGATCTGCCGTTCGACGAGTTGGTCGCTGCGCTGCGGCCGTCCCGCAACGGCACGGCGTCGCCGCTGTTCAACACCATGCTGGTGCTGCACAGCGAGACGCTGCCCGAGGTCGAGTTGGCCGGGCTGCGGGTGGCGCCGATGGAGCTCGGCGCCGGGATCGCGCTGTTCGACCTGATGCTGCGGGCGGAAATGGGCGAGGAGCTGCGCGGCACCTGGGAGTACAGCACCGACCTGTTCGACCCCGGCACCTCGGAACGCATGCTCGGACACTTCCAGCGGCTGCTGGCGGGCGCGGTCGCCGACCCGGGCCTGCGACTGTCGGAGCTGCCGCTGCTCAGCGCCGAGGAGCGCCGCCTCGTCGTCGACGAGGGTCAGGGCACGCCGGCCGACGTCGGCCGGCCGCGGTGCCTGCATGAGCTGGTCGAGGAGCAGGCCGATCGGACGCCGGACGCCGTCGCGGTGGTCTTCGATGGAGCCGAGCTGACCTACCGGGAGCTGGACCGGCGGGCCAACCAGCTGGCGCACCGGCTCCGTGCGCTCGGCGTGGCGCCCGAGGCGCCGGTCGGGGTGTGCCTGGAGCGGTCGCTGGAACTGGTGGTCGCGGTGCTCGGTGTGCTCAAGGCTGGCGGCGCCTATCTCCCGCTCGACCCGGACCTCCCGCCGCGACGCCTGCGGCTCATGCTCGCCGACGCCGGCGTCGGCGTGATCATCACGCAGCCGTGGCTGCTGGACATGCTGCCGGAGCATCCGGCGGAGACCATCGCCCTCGATCCGCGATGGACATCGATCGCCGGGGAGCGCGAGTCGAGACCGCAGGACGGGCCGGAGCCGGACAACCTCGCCTACATCGTCTACACCTCCGGCTCCACCGGCGAGCCCAACGGCGTCCCGGTCGAGCACCGGGCGATCGGCAACCAGCTGCGCTGGCGGCAGGCCCAGTTCCCGCTGACCGCGGCGGACGCCGTGCTGCAGCGCACCCCGATCGGGTTCGACCCCGCGATCTGGGAACTGACCGGCCCGCTGGCCGCCGGCGCCCGGCTGGTCATTCCCCGCCCTGGCGGCGACCACGACGGCGGCTACCTCGCCGACCTCATGCGTCAGCAGCGGGTCTCTGCCGTGCAGGTGGTGCCGTCGCTGCTGGAGGTGTTGCTGGAGCAGCCCGGGGTCGCGCGGTGCCGCGACCTGCGGCACGTGTTCTGCGGCGGGGAGCCGTTGCGGGCCGACCTGGCCGAGCGCTTCCTGGCCCTGCTGCCTGCCCGACTGCACAACCTGTACGGGCCCGCCGAGGCCGCGATCGACGCCACCTGGTGGACCACTCGCCCCGGCGAGCCGACCGTGCCTATCGGCTATCCGATCGCCAACGTGACCGGGTACGTGCTGGACGAACACCTGCGGCCGGTCCCAGCAGGCGTGCCAGGAGAACTGTGCCTCGGCGGAGCAGGGCTCGCCCGCGGCTACCTCAACCGGCCCGAGCTGACCAAGGAGCGGTTCGTGCCCGACCCGTTCTGGCCAGAGCAGCGGCTCTACCGCACCGGCGACGTCGTGCGCCGCCGCGGCGACGGGAGCCTCGAGTTCCTGGGGCGCGCCGACGACCAGGTGAAGATCCGGGGTGTCCGGGTCGATCCGGCGGAGGTGGAGTCCGCGCTGCTCGCGCATCCCGCCGTGCGCCAAGCGGCGGTGGTCGCGCAGGACGAGCGGCTGTGCGCCTTCGTCGTCATCGAGGACGGTGCGCAGGCGCGCGCCGCGGATCTGGTGCACTTCCTCGCCGAGCGGTTGCCCGCGCAGCTGGTGCCGTCGGCGGTCACGGTCGTCTCCGCGCTGCCGGTGACGGCCACCGGCAAAGTGGACCGTGCCGCGCTGGCCGCACGTCCGGTCGGGCCACCCGGACAGCGGGAGGTCGTCGCGCCTCGCAACACGATCGAAAGGCAGTTGCTGGCGATCTGGGAGCACTACCTCGATGCGCGGCCCATCGGCGTGACCGACGACTTCGTCGAGCTCGGTGGGTATTCCCTGCTGGCGATGCGAGTGACCGCGCGGATCACCAAGGAACTGGGACGTGACGTGCCTGCCATCGGGGTGGTGCGGGCCCGGACGATCGAACGTCTGGCGCGCTTGCTGGACGAGAATCCCGGGTGACGGCCGCGCACGTCACTCGGCGTCGCCAGTACACGTAGCGCCTAGCTCGCGAACAGTGGCAATGTCGCCATGATCGCCTGGGTTATGCCGTAGACCAGCAGTACCCCGACGACCAGCCAGGACAGCACCAGCCTGGGAAGGTACTTGGTGACCGTGACGTCCTGTCGTGTCATGCTTTTCTTGCCCCCTTTCCCATTGTCTGCCATGCGATCACGGTGGGGATCGTCAGCGGGTTGCCCCGCTCGCGACCGTCGTCGTCTCCGGCTTCTCGTGCCAGCGTTCGGAGACCGGCCGGATCAGTAGGTTCGCCACGAAACCAATCGCAAGAACGCCGACCATGGTGAAAAGCGCAGGCTGGTAGTCCGCGGCAACAAGCTCGCCCGGTGTCCCTCGCGAGTCGAGGATGCCGTTGATGATGAGCGGCCCAGCAATACCCGCCATCGACCACGCGGTCAGCAGCCTGCCATGGATGGCCCCTACCTGGTACGTGCCGAACAGGTCACGCAAGTACGCGGGCACGGTGGCGAAACCACCACCGTAGAACGAGATGATGACCGCGGCCAGCATCACGAACAACGCCGTCGAGGCACTGCCGACGAGCGCGAGCAGCGTGTACAGCACGATACCGACACCGAGATACATCATGTACGTTGGCTTCCGGCCGATGTAGTCCGAAGTGGATGACCACACGAACCGCCCTGCCATGTTGAAGACCGAGAGCAAGCCAACGAACCCTGCTGCCGCCGTCACCGCGACGGTGGAGCCCCCGCCATCACGGAAGAAGTCACGGATCATCGGGCTCGCCTGTTCGAGAATGCCAATGCCAGCGGTGACGTTGCAGAACAAGACCATCCACAGCAGCCAGAACTGCGGGGTCTTCGTCGCATTGGCCGCGGACACGTTGCCGGTGGTAACCATCGGACGTGCTTCGAGCTTCTCCGGGGCAAACCCTGGCGGCCGCCAGCCAGGCGCTGGTACGCGCACGTTGAACACGCCCAGCATCATGACAAGGAAGTAGACCACGCCCAGGGTGACGAACAACATCGCGACCGCGCTCCCGCTCACCACATCGGCGTCCCCGGTGTCATAGAAGGAGAGCAACTGGCTCGACACTGGCGATGCGACGAGGGCGCCGCCACCGAATCCCATGATCGCCATCCCGGTCGCAAGGCCTGGCCGGTCCGGAAACCACTTGATCAGGGTGGAGACCGGCGAGATATAGCCAATGCCGAGCCCGATCCCGCCGATGAAACCGTACCCGAGGTAGACGAGCCAGAGCTGTGATGTCGAGATGCCCAACGCTCCCACGAAGAACCCTGCCGCCCAGCAGCAGGCCGCAGTGAACATCGCCTTACGCGGCCCGACCCGATCCACCCAGGTACCCAACAACGCCGCGGCCGCCCCGAGCACGACGATGGCGATAGAGAATATGATCCCGACCGCGGTGAGGCTCGTGTCGAAGTGCGCGACGAGAGGAGCCTTGTAGACACTCGTGGCATACGCCTGACCGATACACAGGTGGATGGCGAGCGCCGCGGGTGGGATGAGCCATCGGTTGTAGCCAGGCTCGGCTACCGTGTGTTCTTGGTCGAGAAACGACAATGCGGCCACTGCGCACCTCCCTGTGCAACGGGATCCCCCGTCGTTCTGCGGCATAACGAACCTAGACAGCACAGGAGCAGCGGTCAAAGAGTTCTTGACTATCGGAAGATAAGTGCTTTCTATGAACCGCCTGCGGCCACGGGTTACCGCGGCCGCAGGCTAGGTGTCACCAACTGAATCCCGCAGATACCGGTGCATCGTTTTGTCCAATTCGTATTCAATGTCTAACTGGTGTGCGGTATCGAGTAGCGCACGCGCGAGCATCGGCTCCGGCTCGCGATCGGCGAGCACGAGGCCAACCTGGAACGAACGCGCCGGCCGCGGTAGCGGCACCACCCGAGTTCCGTTCGGCACGCCGAACCGGTGCAGCCACGCATGCGGAATGATGCTTGACAGTCCCATGAGATCGACGTGCGCGTAGAGCGCGGAAACGGTGTCGGATTCGACCACCGGATCAACCGTGACGCCGACGTCGGCGAAGCACCCGTCGATAATACGTCGATTCTGCATCGAAGGCGGCAGCAGGCACAATGGAACCGATGCCGTCTCTTCCCAGCTGACCACGTCGCGTCTCGCGAACTCGCTGTGGCACTGCGTCAACAGCAGGTAGCGTTCCCGATAGAGCGGTACGACTCGGACCGCGCCCAATGGTTCGCCGTCCACATAGGTCATCCCGATGTCGATATCGAACTCGTTGAGCCGCCGCACGATCTCGCGCGACGTCATCGATTCGAACGAAAAGGTCACCAGTGGATGCCGCTGGTGTAGCGACGTTGTCAGCAACGGCGCCACCGTCAAGGCGGTGGGAATCGCGCCAATGCGGAGTCTGTCGGACAGGCCCCCGCGCATGCTTCTGAGCTCGTGCCGCAACCTCTCCTGCTCGGCGATGATGCGGTGCGCCCACAGCAATACCTGCTTGCCCTCCGGCGTGAAGCCTTGGAACCGGTGGCCACGCTGGACGATTTGCACCCCGAGCTCGGTCTCGAGCTTGCGGATGCCCGCGGACAACGCAGGCTGTGACACGTGACAGGCCGCCGCCGCACGACCGAAATGTCCCTCCCGCGCCAACGCGCTGAGATACTCCAACTGACGCAGAAGCATTACTCATCAATACCGCACCGCACCAGTCTCACCACATCGCAGGCCATGGCTCAGGCCGGACCAGGGTGCTGACCGCAGTCACGACACCCCGAGCGTCACGCACCTCCGCTCCCGCGGCGAGGCCGTTCTCGCCGGCGAGAACGCCGAACGTCTGCGGGCCGACCATGGGCGCCACGAGCCGGTAGGCGTAGGTCTTGCCGACCAGCCCGCTGCCCGCGCGGCGCTGCAGTTCGCCCATCATCAGCGCCTGCAGCGGCCCGTGCACGACGAGTCCGTCGTAGCCCTCCTGTTGCACCCAGTTGTGGTCGTAATGGATCCGATGCGCGTTATACGTCAACGCCGAAAACCGAAACAACAGGGCCTCGTCCACCACCAGGTCCAGCCGTGCCTCGCGCTCGGGCACCCCGACGGGTGCTGACGTGGCCGGCAGTGAACCCGCGCCGGCCGCCCTGTAGACGATGTCGTTGTCGTCCTCGATCAGGATCTCGCCGCCCTGCGCGATCTCGTGCCGCACGGTCACGAAGGTGAGCGGCCCCGCGCTGCCCTGCTTCTCCCTCGACTCCACCACCCGGGTCGTCCGGGTGGCTTCCTCTCCCAGCCGGAGCTCGCCGAACGTTGTCACCCGGCCACCGGCGAACATGCGGCGCCGCCCGGGTCCGGGCGGCGTGGGAATGCCCGACGTCGGGTGCCCGTCGGGACCGAGGTCGCGGTGGGGGCGGCGTTCAAGCAGATAGACCCAGTGCCACAGCGGCGGCAGTGTCTGCGTTGGCACGTCGGTGTCGATGAGGTTCGCCAACGCCTCTGCCTGATAAGGCGTGACCAGCTCGGTCACCTGCACCTGCTCTCGTTCCTGCGTCATCGGGTGCTCCTCGCCCTCGCCATGATCCTCTCCGCCCGCGCTACCACCGGCGCATCCACCATCTGTCCGCCGACGCGCACCGCGCCACCCCTGCCGGTCGCAAGCACCCGCTCGGCCCACGCTATCTGCTCGGCGGTGGGGCTCATCGCCTCATTGACCGCCGCCACCTGGCGTGGGTGGATACACAGCTTGCCGGTGAACCCCAGCGACCTGGCACATCCGGCGTCGCGGCGGGTTGCCCGCTCGTCGTCGAGATCAGTGGTGACGCTGTCGACGGGACCGGCGAGGCCCGCCGCCCGAGAGGCGACGACCAGCGACGACCGGGCCCAGGCCATCGACTCCGGCTCCGGGGAAGCGTCGATGTCGACGGCGAAGTCAAGATGCCCGAACGCCAGCCGCACCACGCCCGGTGCTCCCGCTATGTCGACGGCCCGCACCAACCCGGCGGCGGTCTCGATTTGGGCAATGAGCGCCACGCCCGGGCCGAGTCGCTCCCACAGCTCCGTGAGCGCCCGCACCGAGTCCGCCATGGGCAACACCACCGCCGTCAGCCCTGGCAGGCCCACCAGCGCTGCGACGTCCTCGGCGTGGTGCTCGCTGTCCGCGGGATTCACCCGCACCGCGGCCCTCCCGTCGCCGGTCAGCCAGTCCACAGTGTCCCCGCGGGCGGCGGCTTTGCGCTCCGGCGGCACCGCATCCTCCAGGTCGACGATGACCATGTCCGCACCGCTCGCCGCAGCCTTGGCGAAACGCTGCGGCCGCGCCGCCGGGACGAACAACAAGGACCGGGCGGCCGCCGCGAGGTCGAGACTCACCGGTACCAATCCTTTCCGCGCTTCACCAACTGCCGGGCGATCACATCGCGCTGGATCTCGTTGGTGCCCTCACCGACGATCATCAGCGGCGCGTCACGGAAGTAGCGCTCGACATCGAACTCCGTCGAGTAGCCGTAACCACCGTGGATCCGGACCGCGTTGAGTGCGATCTCCATCGCGGTTTCCGACGCGAACAGCTTGGCCATCCCGGCCTCCATGTCGGAGCGCTCGCCCGCGTCGTACTTCCGCGCGGCATGCAGGGTCAGCTGGCGAGCGGCTGACAGCTTCGTGGCCATGTCGGCGAGGTAGTTGCCGATCGACTGGTGTTTCCAGATCGGCACGCCGAAACTCTCGCGCTGCTGCGCGTAGGCGAGTGAGTCCTCCAGCGCCGCCCGGGCGACGCCGAGCGCGCGGCCGGCCACCTGTAGCCTGCCGATCTCCAGCCCACGCATCATCTGCACGAAGCCATCGCCCTCGTGCATGCCCAGCAGAGCCGAGGTCGGCACGCGCAGGTTCTCGAAGACAAGTTCACAGCTCTCCACGCCCTTGTAGCCGAGCTTGGGCAGCCCGCGGGAGACCGTCAGCCCGTGACCGTCGGTGTCGGGCTCCTTCTCGACCAACAGGATCGAGACACCCTTGTGCCGGGGCTCGGCCTCGGGGTCGGTCTTGCACAGCAGCGCCACGAGGCCGGCTTTGCGAGCATTGGAGATCCAGGTCTTCGAGCCGTTGACGACGTATTCGTCGCCCTCAGTGCGGGCGACCGTCCGCATCGCCTGCAGGTCGGAACCGCCGCCGGGCTCGGTGAGCGCCATCGTCGCGCGCAGCTGACCGGTCGCCATCCGAGGTAGGTAACGCTCCTTCTGTTCCTGGGTGCCGTAGTCCTGCAGGAGCTTCGCCACCACCGAGTGACCGCCCATTGCCCCGGCCAGGCTCATCCAGCCGCGGGAGAGTTCCTCGGTGACGAGGACATAGCATGGCGCGCTCACATACGCCTCGCCCCAGGGCTCGCCGATGGCGAGCCCGTAGATGCCGAGCTCCTTCATCAACTCGATGAGCCTCTCGGGATAGGTGTCCGCGTGCTCGAGCCCCTGCACGACCGGCTTGACCTCCCGGTCGACGAACTCGCGCACGAGCTCCACGATGGCGAGTTCTTCCTCGGTCAGCATGGGGCCTCCGTAATGCTTGCGGATGTCGGCGTCGGCCTCGGGAATCGGTCAGTACGGGCGTCAAGGTGGATCGGTGAGTGTGCGGCGCAGCAGGTCCGCGGCACCGGCCCAGGTAATCTCCGAGGCGTCGGCGCCGCTGCCCGCGAGGCAGGTGTCGAGCTTCTCGGCGAACTCGGCGTCGGACGGTGGCCGCTGGGGAGAGCCGGGCGGGTACCGCAGGGTGGCCTCGTAAGTGCCGCGCGTGGTGCGTATGGCGACGCGCACCTCGCCAGCGAGGAGCCAGTCCCCTGACCGCTCAAGGATGGTGTCGACAAGCCCGATCAGGCGCTGAGCTTCGGGCCTGCGCACGGCCACATCGGAGAACTCCGCGAACCCGTGGCGATCGTCGAGCAGCGCGGTCGCGGCGGCGTACTCCAGGCTGAACTTGCCCTGGAGGCCGTCCATCGGCGCGTGGTGGATCAACGGCTGTACCGCGGCTTCGGGCGTCCGCACCTCGACTCGCTCTACCGTGGCCGGGTCGAGGGCGACGCCGTCGAGAGCCGCGCGCAGCGCGCTGATCGGCCGCTGGAGCGCGTAGCACGCGGGGTAGATCTTGATCGCCAGCCCGCCAGGCACCGCAGGCCCGGACAGGGCGACGGACACCGGGTCCCCGCCAAGCAGCCGGAGCCACTCGTCGACCGCACCCGGGTCGGCGGTGGCACCGGACGCGGCCAGGGCGGCGGCGCGAATCCCGGCATCGGCCGCGAGACCCACCTGCAGCGACTTGGCGTCGGTGCCGAAGGCGCGCTGCACGCCTCCAGCGAGCGGCACCGCGAGCGCCATCGCCCGCGCTATCCCGTCGGCATCCAGCCCGCGGGCAATGCCTGCGACGACAGCCGCGGCAAGCGCCCCTGAGGTCGTGGTTGCATGCCAGCCCGACGAGTAGTGCCGCCAGCCGAGCGCGATCCCGAGCCGTGCCATCACCCCGGCGCCGGCGAGGTAGGCCCGCGCCCCTCCCCCTGTCGCCAGTGCCACCGGCACACAGACCGTACTGATGTGCGTGGTTGACTCCATGTGCAGGTCGTCGAAGTCGATGACGTGGCAGGCCGCCGCCCACCGCCCCGCCTCGCCAAGTGGCCGCGCTACGTCGAGGATGCGGTGTTCGCGGGCGGCCACACCGACCGCGACGGTGTCCTTGAGCGCGCGCTCGGCCAGCGCCAGGTCGCCGTCGCTGGCGACGAGGGAGTGCGCCCACGTTGCCAGTGTCTCGGCCACCCGCGCCGTCGCGCCGGACGCAGCCGGGGCGCTCATGGCAGGAGTTCCGGGTCGTAGGTGACCGGCGTAGCGCGGCCGTCGGGTGTGAGGCCCAGCTCGGACAGGACCGCCGCGGTGTGTTCGCCGACCTCCGGGATCGGGTCGAGCCGCGGCTCGAGGCCATCGGGCATCGCAGGCGGCAGGAGCTGGCGCAGGACGCCGGCCGGCGATGCGACGTCGCGCCACCGCTCGCGCGCCTCGAGCTGCGGGTGGGCGGCCAGGCCGGCCAGGTCGCGCAGCCGCGCGTTGGCGATGCCAGTGGCCTCGAGCCGGTCAACGACCTCGTCAGCGGACCGGTCGGCGAAGACCGCCTCGATCATCGCGGTCAGCTCCCCGCGGTGCTTGACGCGCGCCGAGTTGGTGGCGAATCGGGCGTCCGTCGCCAGCTCCGGTGTGCCGAGGACGGCGTCGCAGAACGCCGACCATTCGCGCTCGTTCTGGATGCCGAGGAAGACTTTCTCGCCGCCCGCACAGGCGAACGGCCCGTACGGCGCGATCGCCGCATGGGCTGCACCGGACCGGGCGGGTGACCGGCCTCCGTATACCGCGTAGTGGAGCGGGTAGCCCATCCACTCCGCGAGCGCCTCGAGCATGGAGACCTCGATGGTCGCGCCTCCGCCCGTTCGCAAGCGCCGGACGATGGCGGAGAGTGCGCCGGTGTAGGCGTACATGCCTGCGGCGATGTCGGCGACCGAGATGCCAACCTTGCTCGGCTCGTCGGGAGTTCCGGTGATCGACACGACCCCAGCCTCACATTGCACGAGAAGGTCGTAAGCCTTCTTGGTGGTATACGGCCCACCGTCGCCGTACCCGGAGATCGATACGTGCACAAGCCCCGGGTGATCGGCGCGTAGTGTCTCGGCGTCCAGGCCGAGGCGGCGGGCGGCACCGGGAGCGAGGTTCTGCACGAACACGTCGGCGCGGGCGACCAGCGCGCGGATCGCCGCGATCCCCTCCTCGCTTTTGAGGTCGAGCGCAACCGACTCCTTGGAACGGTTCAACCAGACGAAGTGACTGGAAAGACCCTTGGCGGTTTCGTCATAGCCGCGGGCGAAGTCACCCGTTCCTGGCCGTTCAACCTTGATAACCCGCGCACCGAGGTCGGCCAGTTGACGAGTGGCGAACGGAGCGGCGACTGCCTGCTCCAGCGACACCACGGTCATCCCTTCGAGGGCTAGCACGTGGGATTCCTCCACGAAGTTCGGCAAAATGTACGGCCATTGTTAAATCTGGCCGTACATGGTGTCAACCACCCTCCTATGGAACCGGCAACTGAGTCTGGGGCACCGAACGCCGTAGACCAACTCTCCGCGTCGGGCACGGCGACTGGCAGCACCATGAACATCCGACTTCCCTCGCAGTCAGCTCTTCACCATCAAGCCGTGGTGAACACACGCCATCCGACCGTTGACACACGAGGGAGTGATCCTTAACATGGCCGCACTAAATCGCATAAATGGCCGGTTCAGAACCATGATTTGTTCGTTCGGCTGGCACGCAGTTCCAGCGAGGTGTGATGGTCGACGCAGCGCGTTCCAGCAAGGGCGAGGTGGCTTACCGCGTCCTGGCGGAAGAGCTGCGCGAGGGCATCCTCCGCAAGACCTTCCCAGAGGGAAGGCTGCCCACCGAGGCTGAACTGGCCCAAGCCCACGGTGTGAGCAGGCAGACCGTCCGGCGAGCGATGCAAGAGCTCGTGTCGAGCGGGATGGTGTATCGCGTCCCGGGCCGCGGCACGTTCGTGGCCGATGAGGCGGGGCAGTACATCCGGCAGTTCGGGTCGGTGGAGGACCTCATGGGTCTCTCGCTCGACACCGAGCTCGACGTGGTCCGCCCGTTGCGTCGCCAGGTGGACGTGGCCGCTGCCGGGCGGCTACGGCTGGCCAGCGACGTGGTGTGGACCGTGGTGTTTCGGCGGCTCCACGAGGACGTGGCATTCTGCCTCACCACGGTGCACCTACCGCCCGATGTCGGGCGCCTGCTGGTCGAACTGCCCGAGGTCACCGAGCCCGGTATGCGCAGTCGAGTCACGGTGATCGGATTGCTCGACACGCGCCTCGAATCGTCCATTGCCGACGCGGAGCAGAGCATCACCGTCTCACCGGCGTCTCCGCTCGCGGTCGAGCATCTTGGCTGCTCCCCGCAGCAGCCGCTCCTGCGCATCGAAAGGACCTACTCCGACGCCCAGGGCAAGCACGTCGAGCTCGCGCTCAGCGAGTTCCTGCCGGAGCACTACTCCTACCGGGTACGGCTGCGTCGCAGCCTGTCCAGGTAGGCCCACCACCCGATCGCACGGCACTCAACAACAAAAAATCGATCCCCGACGCCCAACTGCGGCATACCGCTACCCCGACACGCCAGTCACAACGGAAAGGAAGAACGCCATGCCACGTAACCGATCCAATCGCACGGTTTTAGGGACCGCCATCCTGCTCTCCGTGGCCCTCGTAGCCGCAGCCTGCGGAGGCGCTCGAAGCGGCGGTGGCGGCGGCGAGGACGGCTCCTACACGATCAAGTTCTCCCACGTCGTCACAGCAGACACACCCAAGGGGCAGGCCGCCGAAAAATTCAAGGAGCTCGTCGAAAAGAACTGCGGCGATCAGGTGACGGTCGAGGTCTACCCCAATTCGGAGCTCTACGGCGATGAGGACGAGATGCAAGCCCTGCAGTCCGGGGCGGTGCAGATGCTTGCTCCGGCGAGCGCGAAATTCACAACGATCGCGCCGCAATTGCAGGTGCTGGACCTGCCGTTTCTCTTCGATTCGGTTGAGGACATCCCCGAGGTAGCCTCGCCCGACACCGCGGTCGGCCAGGCTATCTACGAAAACGATGCCCTGGCCAAGCGAGGAATCAAGGTGCTCGGACTATGGGACAACGGCCTCAAGCAACTGTCCTCCAACCAGCCGATGGAGAAGCCCGCGGACCTCAAGGGCCTTCGATTCCGGATCCAACCGTCCGACGTGCTGCGCAGCCAGTTCAGCCAGTGGAACGCCGAGACAACGCCGATGGCCTTCGCCGAGGTCTACAACGCGCTCCAGCAGGGCGTCATCGACGGCCAGGAGAACCCGTACTCGAACATCGAGTCGCAGAACATGCACACCGTGCAGAAGCACATCACCGAGTCGAACCACGGCTACATCGGCTATGTGCACACGATCAACAACGAGTTCTACCAGTCGCTCCCTCCGGAACTCCAGGAGTGCGTGACGAACGCATCGGACAAGGCCGCCGCGTTCAACCGTGAGATCGCCGCAGACCTCAATGAAGAGGCCAAGCAAGCGATTCGCGACGAAGGCAGCACGCAGATCACCGAACTCAGCGACGAGCAGCGTCGGGTGTTCAAGGATGCGGTCGTACCACGCGTGTGGCAGCAATACGCCGACGTGATCGGCCAGGACCTCGTCAACGAACTCCTGAAAAACCAGCGCTGATCCACAACTCCGCGCCCGGGGCGGCCTACCGGAACCCGCCCGGTCGGCCGCCCCGAACCACGGAGGATCCATGTCCCGATTTGACTCCGTCCTGAGCAAGATCGAAAACGTACTCGCTGCCGGATCTCTTGGTGCAGCCGCGCTGCTGGCGATCGTCGCGGTGATCCTTAGGACCTTCTTCAACGAGATCATCTTCTGGTCTGAGGAGGCGATCATTTTCCTGGTCATCTTCTCGACCTTCGTCGGCGCGGTGATCACTCTCCGCCACAATGAGCACGTCAAGATCGACCTGATCGCCGCCTTCCTCAGGGACAGCGGTAAGCGCGTCATGGCGTTCCTCGGGGCGCTCGTCACCCTGGTCTATCTCGGCGTCGTCGGCTGGTTCGCCTGGCTACTGATCTTCGAGCCACGGTCGAGCATGACCACCACCCCGGCACTCGACCTGCCCCTATGGGTAGTAATCCTACCGCTGCCGATCGGGTTCACCCTGATGTTCCTACGGACGCTCGAGGTGCTCGTGCGACTGGCCCGCGGGCGCGACCCCTATCCCCATGCGGCCCGCTCGTTACTCGAAGCCGAGGGCGGAAGCCCGCTCAACGAGACGGCCCTGAGCGATGACGACCGACGACACGAGGGCGACGGAAAGGACACCGGCCGATGAGCGAGGCAGCGATCGCCCTCTTCGTCCTCCTGTTCCTGCTGCTGTTCTCCTCCGCGCCGATCGCGGTCGCACTGGGTCTGGCGACGTTCGCGTATTTCTTCTATTACACAACGATCCCGCTGACGCAAATCCCCGAAACGCTCTTCAACGCGCTCAACACATTCCCACTCATGGCGATCCCCATGTTCGTGCTCGCAGCGACGATCATGAGCCGCGGCGGCATCAGCGACCGCCTGATCAAGGCCGGCATCGCGCTCGTCGGGCAATTCCGCGGCGGCCTCGCAATGACCGCCGTCCTCTCCTGCGTGTTCTTCGCCGCGATCTCCGGTTCCAGCCCGGCGACAGTGGTCGCGGTCGGCACGCTAATGATCCCAGCAATGATCAACAGCGGGTACGGCAAAGACTTCTCCACCGGACTGGTCGCCACGTCGGGCTCGCTCGGGATCCTTATCCCGCCATCGATCCCGCTGATCGTCTACGGCATCGCCACCGAGCAGTCGATCGGCGACCTGTTCATCGCCGGGGTCATGCCCGGCCTCCTCGCCGGCGCGATGCTGCTGCTCATGGTCATCGTGGTCTCACGCCGCCGCAACTACGGCACCGGCGAGCACGCGATCTCCATGACGAAGCAGGAAAAGCTCAAGGCGCTCCGCGACTCCGCGCTGAGCCTGCTACTTCCCGTCCTCGTGCTCGGCGGAATCTACGGCGGCATCTTCACACCAACCGAAGCAGCAGCGATGGCGGTATTCTACGCCCTACTGCTCTCATTCCTGGTCTACCGCCAACTGTCGATAAAGGACCTAGGGACCATCCTGCTGACCGCGTCACGAACCTCGGCAATGATCATGTTCATCATTGCCAACGGAATCTTGTTCTCATTCGTACTCACCTCGGAGCGGATACCGAACGACGTCGCCGAAGCCTTGGTAGCCATGGACCTGCAACCGTGGACATTCCTGCTGATGGTCACCGTCACCCTACTGCTCGCGGGGTGCTTTATGGAGACCTCGAGCGCCATCCTCATCATCGCGCCGATCCTGCTACCCATCGCCATAGAGCTGGACATCAACCCGATCCACCTCGGCATCATCATGGTGATGAACCTCGAAATCGGCATGATCACCCCGCCACTCGGCCTCAACCTCTTCGTGGCAAGCGGGCTCTCCCGAATGAGCGTGCTGCGAGTCGCCAAAGCCGCGATCCCGAGCGCGGCAGTATTGCTGTCCGCGCTACTTCTGATCACCTACATTCCGCAGATCAGCCTGTCGCTGCTGGACTAGTCGGTGGTCATGCCGCGACAGGAGCTTCGTCCACCTGAACCGCCATTGTGTCGATGGCGGTCGCGAGCCAGCCGTGCACGATGCCGACCGTGTGAGTATTCGTGTGAGAACATGGAGATCTGGCGGTGCATCGCGCACCGCTGATCTCGACCCAGCCGAGGGTGTGATGGCAGCACCGGGCAGTCCACGTTTGGCGATCCAACTTCTCGGTAAGCCGCGGGTGGTTCGCGAGGGCGACCCGGCCGCGCGGCCGCGGGGCCGCAAGACGTGGGCGCTGCTCGCCTATCTGGTGCGCGCGGAGGTCCGCCCGAGTCGCGAGGCACTAGCGGAGCTGTTCTTCCCGGAGGCCGACGATCCGCTCGGTGCGCTCCGCTGGACACTGTCGGATCTCCGGCGCCTTCTCGGGCTGCCCGGCGCCGTCAAGGGCGATCCGATCGATCTCGGGCTTCCCGAAGGAACGGCTGTCGACGTCGACGTCCTGATCCATGGCAGCAGGCAAGCCGCCCTCGACCTACCCGGTCTCGGCCGCCGGTTCCTGGAGGGGATCAACCCGGCGGTCGGAGCACGTACGGTGCCTGGCCATGGGCGGCCACGCCGAACGCGCCCAACGCCAGGTCGAAGCCTGCGTTGCGCTGTTCCGGCGCGAACTTGCCGTCGAGCCGACGCCGGCACTGCGCGAAGCGGCCACTGCCCGACCACCGGCCGCCCGGCCGATCAGGCGTGCCGGAGTCCTCGCGCAGCTCGAAGCCGGTGAGGCGGCATTCGCGGCGGGAGCGGTCGGCCCAGGGCTCGGCATCATGCACCAGGCTGTCGTAGACGCGGAGTCCGTCAGGGCGCCGGACCTGCTGGCACGGGCGCTCGTGGCACTCGGAAGTGCCCTCGTCCACGCCGCAAGGGGCGGCGACGAGGAGGGCGCTGCCGTGCTGCATCGCGCGATCACGGTGGCGGCGCAGACCGGCGACGGCGCCCTCGCCGCGACCGCACATCGCGAACTCGGCTACATCCAGTTCCTGCGAGGGTCGTACGCCCGCGCGGAGACCTGGCTGTCCCGTGCAGCGGCGCTGGCCGCGTCGCAGGGTGAGGAGCTCGCCTGGATACTCGCGGTCCGAGGCGCCGCCCAAACCGACACCGGGAACTACGAAGCGGCGAGGGAGTCGCTCATCGAGGCAGCGCAGCGAGCACGGACCGCAGGCGCGACGCGCGCGGAAGCATGGGCCCGATCGTTTCTCGGGCGCATGTACCTTCTCCGCGACGAGCGGAGCGAAGCCAGGGCCGCGCTGACGGCCGCGATCGCTGTCGGACGTCGTGAGGCTTGGAATTCCTTCCTGCCCTGGCCGGAGGCACTGCTCGCCGAGGTGGATCTCAACGACGGCGCGGTTGAGCGAGCGGCGCAAGCCTTCGATCACGCGTTCGCCATGGGTTGTCAGCTCGGCGACCCGTGCTGGGAAAGCCTGGCAGCCCGCGGCCTCGGCCGGGTCGCCGCGCAGTCCGGGGACCTTCGGCAAGCCATGGAGTTGTTCGAGGACGCACCGCGCCGGTGCAGGCGGCTGCCCGATTCCTATCGGTGGATCGAGGCCTATGGGCTGGCCGCGGCCGCGGACGCCGCGGTTACGGCCGGCTTTGACCGTGCGAAGCGCACGATCTCCGAACTCGAGGTTCTCGCTTCGCGTCATGGCATGCGAGAACTGACGGCAACCGCGGCGATCCTCCGTTCACGCGCCGGAGAACCTGGCGCACTCGAAATTGCCGCGCTCATCGC
Source organism: Actinophytocola sp. (assembly GCA_009377475.1). Lineage (GTDB taxonomy): Bacteria > Actinomycetota > Actinomycetes > Mycobacteriales > Pseudonocardiaceae > Haloechinothrix_A. The sequence goes on along the minus strand of WHTY01000024.1, from coordinate 17,535 downwards.
CGCCGAGGTCGACAACCCGGTACTGCACCGACAGCTGGAAGCGGCTCGCTCATCGGCGACCACTTCGGTATGACGACGTCCCGCGTCCCGCCGAGCCGGTCTACGGGCGGGTCGCCTGCACGGCGGTGATTCGGCCGAACCTGTGGCCGTGACGATCACGACCACACACGCTCACTGTGCTGACCGCAGTATCTCGGCGAGTCGGCCTCCCGTGCGCTCCAGCGCGCCGGGATCGCCAGTGGCGCGCGCCAGCACAAGCGCACCCTCGAGCGTGGCCAGCACCAGTTCATCGTGTCCGGCCAGCGCGGCGTGCCTGCCGGTGATCTCCGCTCGCCAGCGATCGACGGCGACCGCGGCGGGCGAGCCCGCTCCCGCCACCCCGCTGCGGGAGTCGACCGCGGCCGCGGCCATGGGACAGCCGATGTCCGTGCCGTATCTGCGCATGAGTTCGGCATAGCGGGAGAACAGCGCCTGAACGACAGCCGCGGCGGACCCGTCCGATCGAGCGACCGTCCGATCGAGCAGCGTGGCGAAATCCTCGCCGTTGCGCTCAAGGCAGGCAACGACGAGCGCCTTCTTGCCACCGGGGAAGTGGTGGGCGAAGACGCCTTTGGACGTCCCAGCGGCGTGGCAGACCTCCGCCACGCCGGTGCCGCTGATCCCCTGCCGCCGGAAGAGCATGAGCGCGACGTCCACGAGCGTGGCCCGAGTCGTGGTGCGCCGGCGATCCGCGGTCATGCTCACAATACTAGTACGCTCGTGCGAGCATTATAGTCTACTTGGGGTTGTGAGCCATAGCAACGAGCCCGAGACGTTCACCGCGGTCAGCCAGGTCGTGCGGACTTCGCCCGGCCGCTTCGACACGGTCATCAGCCCCGACTGGACCATCGCAGGCAAGCCGAACGGCGGCTACCTGCTCGCCATTCTGGGCCGCGCCGCCACCGACGTCAGCGTCCATGACCACGTACTCGCGGCGAGCGCGCACTATCTGCACTCCCCCGACCCCGGTCCTGCCTCGATCGAAACCGAGGTACTGCGCATGGGCCGCTCCGCCAGCCAGGTCCGGGCACGGCTGACGCAAGACGGGAAGCCGTGCATCGAGGCAATCACCACGATCGGCACGCTCGACGCCGACACCAAGCCGTACTGGACCGAGGGACTCCCCACACCCGCGGTCCGGGATCGGGCGAGCGCGGTGCGGCTGCCCGGGACCAATCCGTCCGGGGTGCGCGTGTCGATCATGGGCCAGGTTGACCTCCGCATCGACCAGGAGGACGCCGGCTTCGGGATCGGCAAGCCAAGGGGTGTCGGCGAGCTGAACGGCTGGCTGGAACTCCCCGGTGGCGAAGCCTTCGATCCGCTCGCACTGCTTTACGCCGTCGATGCCTTCCCTCCCGCGACGTTCGACATCGAGCTGACCGGCTGGGTCCCAACGCTCGAACTGACCGCATACGTTCGCGCGCTGCCCGCACCCGGCCCGGTCCGTGTCCAGCAGAAGGCCCAGCTCATCGACGCGCAGAAGGTCGATGAGGCCTGCTTCGTGTGGGACAGCACCGGCCGCCTTGTCGCTCAGGCCACCCAACTCGCCGGTATCCGCCTCGGCTGACACGGCCGAGACGTCTGACGGCGGCGTGGTCCTTCCGCTGAAGTGGACATTGGTCAACCAAGCCGGGAGTGCTCCTGGGCGGCCAGGATTGTGGCGGCCGTGCGCATCCCGCTTTCGATGGGCCGGTCGTGCGAAGTCGCGCGCCCGTTTCATGAGCCGTTTCTCATCAGCGCGGCCACAATCGTTCAACACCACAGGAAACGCTGGACGGTGGCAAGAAAACAATCCATAGACACCCTGCCGTTCACCCAGCATCGTGGAATCACACGCAGCGAAGACCTGGCGCCGGTCAGCGATGAGGAGATGGATTGTGACCTCGGCTTCTGAGTTCCACCTCGGTTCGTTCGATCCCGAGATCGCCGCTGCCATCGACGACGAACTGCACCGCCAGCAGTCGACACTCGAAATGATCGCCTCGGAGAACTTCGCTCCGCTTGCCGTGCTGGCCGCACAGGGTTCGGTGCTCACCAACAAATACGCGGAGGGCTATCCGGGCCGTCGCTACTACGGCGGATGTGAGCATGTCGACGTCGTCGAACAGCTCGCGATCGACCGCGCAACGGATCTGTTCGGGGCCGAACACGCCAACGTGCAGCCGCATTCGGGCGCGCAGGCGAACGCCGCGGCCATGTCCGCCCTGCTCGACCCAGGCGACACGATCCTCGGCCTTGACCTGGCGCACGGTGGCCATCTCACCCACGGCATGCGGCTCAACTTCTCCGGCAAGCTCTACAACGTCGTGCCGTACCACGTCGACGCGGACACCGGGCGGGTCGACCTCGACGAGGTCGAGCGACTCGCGCGCCAGCACCGGCCGAAGCTGATCCTGGCTGGCTGGTCGGCGTATCCGCGCCAGCTCGACTTCGCCGAGTTCCGCCGGATCGCCGACGACGTCGGCGCGACGCTCATGGTGGACATGGCCCACTTCGCGGGCCTCGTCGCCGCCGGGCTGCACCCGAACCCGGTGCCCTACGCCGACATTGTCACGACGACGACGCACAAGACGCTCGGCGGTCCCCGCGGCGGGCTCATCCTCTGCCGCGCCGAGCTGGCCAAGCGGGTCAACTCCGCGGTCTTCCCAGGACAGCAGGGCGGGCCGCTGGAACATGTCATCGCAGCCAAGGCGATCGCGCTCAAGATCGCATCGAGCACCGAGTTCTTCGACCGGCAGCGTCGCACGCTCACCGGAGCCCAGATTCTCGCCGACCGGCTGCTGCGCGGCGACTGCGCAGATGCGGGCGTCCGCGTCGTGACCGGCGGTACCGACGTCCACCTGGTGCTTGTCGACCTGGTCGAGTCTGGGCTCGACGGCAAGCAGGCGGAGAACCGCCTGCACTCGGTGGGCATCACGGTCAACCGCAATGCTGTCCCGAACGACCCTCGGCCGCCGATGGTCACGTCCGGCCTGCGCATCGGCACGCCTGCGCTGGCCACCCGCGGCTTCAGCGAGGAAGACTTCCACGAGGTCGCCGACATCATCGCCGAGGCGCTGACCACCGACCTGGACGCCACCACGCAGCAGGCGCTGCTCGGCCGCGTCGACGCGCTCACCAAGAAACGCCCGCTGTATCCGACGCTGTCGCAAGGAGAGTGATGGGCGTGGCCACGCCGAGCGAGTTTCCCCGGTCAGCCACCATCGACACCACCCGCGCGGGCATGCACGTGGTCGCTGGCAGCGACGACGACCTGCGCGGTGACGTCCGCCGAGTGGCAGCACTGCTCGGGGAGTCGCTGGTGCGCCAGCACGGCGCCGACTTGCTCGACCTCGTCGAGCAGGTCCGCGGGCTGACCAAACAGAGCAAGGAAGCGGCCACTCCCGCCGAACGGGCCACCGCCCGCGACGAGGCCCGGGCGCTGCTGGCCGCGCAGCCGCTGCCGGTCGCGGCGGCGCTTGTCCGTGCCTTCTCGGTGTACTTTCTGCTGACGAACGTCGCCGAGCAGGCGGACCGGGTGCGGCGGATCCGCGACCGCCCCGCCGAAGACGGCTGGTTGGCCCGTGCCACCGGGTCGATCGCGGACGAGCTGCCTCCCGAGACGCTGTGCGACGCCGCCGACGCGCTGGCGATCCGGCCGGTCTTCACCGCCCATCCCACCGATGCGAGCCGCCGTTCGGTGCTGACCAAGCTGCGACGCGTCGCCGAGGTGCTGCTGCACGACGGTGCCCGCCCTGATCACGACGAGCGGGCGCACGCCAGGCGGGACCGGCTCATCGCCGAGCTGATCGACCTGATCTGGCAGACCGACGAGCTCCGGGCCGCGCGCCCGACCCCGGTGGACGAGGCCAGCAACGCGCTGTACTACCTGCAGGAGCTCGCCGACGAGGTGCTGCCCGACCTCGCGACCGATCTCGCCGACGAGCTGCGCCGTCACGACGTCCGGCTGCCACCCGACGCCGCCCCGCTGACGTTCGGCAGCTGGATCGGCGGCGACCGGGACGGCAACCCGAACGTCACCCCGGACGTGACCAGGCAGGTGCTGCGCATGCAGCACCACATCGCGGTCCGCTCGCTGCGCACGCTGATCGAGGAGCTGATCGCCGACCTGTCGACGTCGACGTCGTCGGTGGACGTCTCCGCCGAGCTGCGTCAGTCCATATCGGACGACCTGGCCACCCTGCCCGACGTCGAGTCGGACATGCTGAAACGGGCCGACACCGAGCCGTACCGGGTCAAACTGACCTGCATCGACGCCAAGCTCGCCAACACGCTCGCGCGGGTCGACGCGGGGACCCAGCACGTCCCTGGCCGCGACTACCTCGGCACCGCCGAGCTGCGGGCCGAGTTCGCGGTGCTCGCCACGTCGCTGCGGGAGAACGCCGGTGAACTCATCGCGGACGGCGTGCTCGCCAGGGTGCGGCGCATGATCGCGACGTTCGGGCTGCACCTGGCCGCCATGGACATCAGGGAGCACGCCGACGCGCACCACCACGCAGTGGGGCAACTGCTCGACGGGCTCGGCGCCCGGCTGGGGCCGTACCGCGAGCTGTCGCGGGAGCAACGAACCCAGCTGCTCAGCGCGGAGCTGGCGTCCCGGCGACCGCTGACCCGCACTCCGCCACCGCTCGACGTCGACGGCGCGACGACGTTCGACGTGTTCGTCGCGGTCAGGGAAGCGCTGGACACCTACGGGCCCGAGGTCATCGGCAGCTACATCGTGTCGATGACGAAGGGCGTCGATGACCTGATCGCGGCCGTCGTGCTCGCCAGGGAGGCCGGGCTGCTCGACGCATGGGGCCACGAGTCAGGCGACGCCACGGTTGCCCCGTTCTGCGACATCGGCTTCGTGCCACTGCTGGAAACGGCCGACGAGCTGCGCCGGGCGGGTGAGCTGCTGGACGAGCTTCTGTCGGACCCCACCTACCGCACGCTGGTGCGGCTGCGCGGCGACGCGCAGGAGGTGATGCTCGGCTACTCCGACTCCAACAAGCAAGCGGGCATCACCACCTCGCAGTGGGAGATCCACAAGGCGCAACGCACGCTGCGCGACGTCGCGGCGCGGCACGGCGTGCGGCTGCGGCTGTTCCACGGCAGGGGCGGCACCGTCGGGCGCGGCGGCGGCCCCACGTACGACTCGATCCTCGCGCAGCCATGGGGCGTGCTCGACGGCGAGATCAAGTTCACCGAGCAGGGCGAGGTCATCAACGACAAGTACGCGCTGCCAGAGCTGGCGCGGGAGAACCTGGAACTCACCGTCGCCGCCGTGCTCCAGGCGTCCACATTGCACCGCACGCCCCGGCACACCGCCGACGTGCTCGCGCGCTGGGACGCCTGCATGGACACCGTGAGCGACCACGCCTTCCGCGCGTACCGGGGTCTCGTGGAGGACCCGGACCTGCCCGCGTACTTCGTGGCGTCCACTCCGGTCGAGCAGCTCGGCTCGCTCAACATCGGCTCCCGCCCCGCCCGGCGGCCGTCATCGGGCGGCGGCATCGAGGGGCTGCGCGCGATCCCCTGGGTGTTCGGCTGGACCCAGTCGCGCCAGATCGTGCCCGGCTGGTTCGGCGTCGGCTCGGGGCTGTGCGCCGCGCGCGAGGCAGGGCTGTCCGATGTGCTTGGCGAGATGCACGGCGACTGGCAGTTCTTCCGGACCTTTCTGTCCAATGTGGAGATGATGCTCGCCAAGACGGACCTCGAGGTCGCGGAGCACTACGTCGCCACCCTCGTGCCGGAACCGCTGCGACGGCTGTTCGACGTGATCCGTGAGGAGTACGAGCTGACCCGTGCCGAGGTGCTGCGGGTGACAGGACAGCGCGCACTGCTTGACGACGCCCAGTCGCTCAAGCGCACCCTTGAGGTGCGCGACGCCTACCTCGACCCGATCTCGTATCTCCAGGTGGACCTGCTGGCCAGGGTCCGCGCGAGCAGCGGCGACGACTCCGGCGGCGCTGCCGGGGCTGGCGGGGCTGCCGGGGCTGGCGGGGCTGCTGAGGTGCGCCCCGACCTCCACCGGGCGCTGCTGCTGACCATCAACGGCGTGGCAGCCGGCATGCGCAACACCGGCTAATGTCGGGCTGCCTGCGTGTTGACGACGCCAGGTGCCATCCGCGTTGTTGATCAACCTTGCTCCCTGGGCGACGAACCAAACCGGACGAACCGGACGGATTCTCGTCACCCACGGAGTGAGGCTGATCAACGCGCGCGGCCAGTGCTGCGAGCGAAGGCGTTGTGCAGCCGTCGCGCGAGGAGTGGCGGGTCCAGCGCGGTGCGCCAGCCCCAGCGCACCACCGTGAACCCGAGGTCGGCGAGGCGTTCCTCCCGGCGCTTCTCGTCGCGCACGATCTCGCGGGTGGTCCGGCGCTCATCCGGCTCGTACTTGCCGAGACCATCGGCCTCGCCGATGACACGGTACTGATCCCAGGCAAAGTCCGCCCGAGCGAAAGGACCGTGCTCGGCGCCGATGACGACTTGAGTGCGCGGCGGGGGTATGTCCTGTTCATGCATCGCTACTCGCGACACCGACTCGAGCACCGACTCCGCGCGGGGATCGGCGAGCGCGATGGCACGTTGCGCTTGGTTGACCCCGCACCAGCCGCGACACTCGGCGAGAACGTCCACCAGTTGGCGTGACGTAGCAATCCTCTTTCGGAGCGCGGAATCGGCGACGACCACGCCCGCCATCACTGTCCCGGACCGCGCGATGTCGATGACCGTGCGAGCGGCCGACGTCACCGGTACCCCGAACCTGTGCTCGCGGTGATGCGGCGGCAGCGCGACCATCCTGAGCACGTAGCCGTCCCGCTGGCGACAACGCCAAGACTCGTTATCGGTAAGGATTGTGAGCTCGCGGGGCGGGCCGTCCATCGTCTCCAGGCCGAGGATGTACGCGGCGGACGCCCCACCCGCGACGACGTCGCAACCTAGGGCGAGCCGCAGCGCCGCAATCTCCAACGCGTGCGCCCGCCGATCGTCCTGGCTGACTCTCGCCCGGACGACTTCTTCGACGTATACCCCGCGCCGCAGCGGCACACACGTGCCGCGCCCAAGAAGCCGCCGCATCTCCGACGTCGATATTCCCGCAGCGAGTGCCTGCGCGCGGGTGAACGGGCCTCCCGAGGCGGCCCGCAGCCTGGCCAGTCGATCTCCCATACGCGGGCACGTTACGTCGCGCCACAGACACGCTCGGTTACGTGCCGCCTTCCTGATCAACCTCGCTCCCTGGGTGACGACCTAAACCGGACGAACAGAACGAAATATCGTCACCCAGGGAGCGAGGTTGATCAACAGCGATGCCAAGTCACGGCGTGGTCACGACGTCTGGTGGCGCTTGGTAGGGATGCTGCGGCAGGCCGTCGTCGGGAATCAGCTCGTAGTCGCTGGCATGGGCGGTGAAGATGCGCGCCTTGGTGCGAAGGCCGGTCGGTGTGTCGAGCGTGCCCGCGGCGATGGTCAGGCTGGGCCGCTCCTGCGCGTCCCAGAACAGGCTGGAGCCGCAGCGCCCGCAGAAGCCGCGACGTGGTTTGCCCGCGGAGGTGTACCAGGCAGGTTCGTCGCCGATGATCTCGACGGACTCCCTGGGTGCTGCCACCATGGCCGGACTCGACCCATGCCAGCGGCGGCAGTCGATGCAATGACAGATCACCGCGTCCCGCAACGGACCATGGACCCGGTACCGGATCGCGCCACACAGGCACTGCCCAGTCGCCATTCCGCACCTCCCTGTCGCTAGTTGTCTCCAGCACCCGCAGCAGCGGGTCGGCGGCGGCGACCGCCGTGTCGAACAGCGCGCGCAGGAGTCCGCGCGGGTCGGTCACGCCACCCGGCACGGCGGCTCGCGACCCTCCACATAGGCCTGAAGGTTGTCCAGCACCAGCATGCCCATGGCGGTGCGCGTCTCGGTGGTCGCGCTGCCAAGGTGCGGCAGCAGCACCGCGTTGTCCAGCTCGCGCAGCTCGGCGGGCACGTCGGGCTCGCCCTCGTAGACGTCGAGGCCCGCCCCGGCGACGGTGCCGTCGGCCAGCGCCTCGGCGAGTGCGTACTGGTCGATGACGTCGCCGCGTGCGGTGTTGACCAGGAACGCGGTGGGTTGCATGCGTTTGAGCCGGGCGGCGTCGATGAGGTGTCGGTTGTCCCCGCCGCCTGGCATGTGCAGCGACACGAAGTCGGCCGCTGCCAGCACCTCGTCGATGGTGGACAACTGCCGTGCGCCGGGGACGCCGTGGTGGGCGACGTTCGGCTTCGGGTCGTAGAAGACGACCCGCATGTCGAAGCCGAAGTGCGCCCGCCGTGCCACGGCGGCGCCGATGCGGCCCATACCGATGATGCCGAGCGTCTTGCCGGTCACCCCCGCGCCGAGCAGGTGCGTCGGGCGCCAGCCGGTCCAGCGCCCGGCACGTAGCTCCCGCTCGCCTTCCCCGGCGCGGCGGGCGGCCATGAGCAGCAGCGTCATCGCGGTGTCGGCGGTGGCGTCGGTGAGCACGCCGGGCGTGTTGGTCACCATGATGCCCGCCTTGGCGGCGGCGTCGACGTCGATGTGGTTGTAGCCGACGCCGAAGTTGCCGAGGAACCGGGTGCGCACCGGCCCCTCGAACAGTTCGGCGGGCAGCTGGTCGGACACCGTCGACAGCACCACCTCGGCCTCCGCCAGCGCGCGGCGCAGGCCGTCCGCGCCGAGCGGGACGTCGTCGACGTTGAGCCGCGCCGAGGGAAACCGCCTGCGCAGCTCCGCCTCCACCGCCTCAGGCCACTTCCTGGTCACGACGATTACGGGTTCCGGCATGAGGTGCCTCCTTCGCGGGTGGGGCCGAAGGTGCCCTTGGGTACGTTATATGTACCGAAGGGCACCTTGGGCGCGGTCGGCTCGGTCAGGCGGGCGGCTCGGTCAGGCGGGCTGGACGACGAGACCGCGCTCGTCGAGCACGCTGGCGACCGTGGTGCCGAGGCTCGACGGGTCCGGCGACACGGCGATCCCGGCCGCGGCGAGGATCTCGACCTTCTCCTGCGCGGACTCCCCCGCCGCCGACACGATCGCACCAGCGTGACCCATCTTGCGCCCCTTGGGCGCGGCCAGCCCGGCGATGTAGGCGATGACCGGTTTCGTCATGTGCTCGGCCACGTACTCAGCCGCGTCCGCCTCCTGCGGCCCGCCGATCTCGCCGATCATCACCACGGCGTCGGTCTCGTCGTCGGCTTCGAACAGCTCGAGGATGTCCCGGAACGAGGACCCGTTCACCGGGTCACCGCCGATGCCGACCGACGTGGACACCCCGAAGCCGAGCGCCTTGAGCTGGGAGGCTGCCTCGTAACCGAGCGTGCCGCTGCGGCTGACGATGCCGATCCTGCCCGGCAGGTAGATGTGGCCTGGCATGATGCCGAGCAGCGCCCTGCCGGGACTGATGGTGCCCGCGCAGTTCGGCCCGGTCAGCCGCATCTTGTCAGGCGCCCTGTAGCGGCGCATGTACCGCTTGACCAGCATCATGTCCTGGGTCGGGATGCCGTCGGTGATGCACACGCAGTGCCGGATGCCCGCGTCGGCGGCCTCCATGATGGAGTCGGCGGCGAACGGCGGCGGCACGAACACGATCGACGCCTCGGCGCCGGTCTCGGCGACCGCGTCCTTGACGGTGTTGAACACCGGCCGGTCCAGAATGGTGTCGCCGCCCTTGCCAGGCGTGACACCACCGACGACGTTGGTGCCGTACTCGATCATCTCCTCGGCGTGGAACCGGCCGATGCGGCCGGTGACGCCTTGCACGATGACCGGGGTCTCTTCGGTGAGCAGGATTGCCATGGTCGGTCCTTCCCTCAGCGAACGGCCGCGGTCGCGCGGTCGCCGATCTCCGCGGCGGCGACGGCCTTCTCGGCGGCTTCGGCCAGCGTGTCGGCGGTGACGATCGGCAGTCCGGACTCGGCGATGATCCGCTGCCCTTCCGCGACGTGGGTGCCTGCCAGCCGCACGACGACCGGCAGTTCGACGTCGATCTGCGAGAACGCCTCGACGATCCCCTTGGCCACCCAGTCGCAGCGGTTGATGCCCGCGAAAATGTTGACCAGCACCACCTTGACGTTGCTGTCGGCGAGCACGGCGCGGAACGCCTTGAACACCCGTTCCGGCGACGCGCCGCCGCCGATGTCGAGGAAGTTGGCCGGGTCACCGCCCGCCAGCTTGATCATGTCCAATGTGGCCATGGCGAGCCCTGCGCCGTTGATCACGCAGCCGATGTCGCCGTCGAGGCCGACGTAGGCCAGCCCCCTGTCGGCGGCGTGGCTCTCCCTCGGGTCCTCCTGGCTGCGGTCGCGCAGTTCGGAGATGGCAGGCCTGCGGAACAGCGCGTTGTCGTCGAAGGACATTTTGGCGTCCAGCGCGACCAGCTCGCCGTCCCCGGTGACCGCGAGCGGGTTGATCTCCAGCATCGCCGCGTCCAGGTCGCGGAACGCCCGGTAGGCGGCCCGGAACAGTTGGCTGGCCTTGGCGATCTGCGACGGCGCGAGGCCGAGCGCGAACGCCAGCTCCCGTGCCTGGTACTCCAGGAACCCGACGGCGGGCTCGATGGTGGTCTTGATCAGCGCGTCCGGGTTGGACTCGGCCAGCTCCTCGATCTCCATGCCGCCCTCTGCCGACGCGACCACGGTGATCCGTTCGGTGGCCCGGTCGAGCACGATGCCGAAGTACAGCTCCTGCTTGATGTCGGTGGCTTCCTCGACGTAGACGCGGTACACGCATTTACCCGCAGGGGCCTGCCTGGTGCGCAGCCGCTTGCCGAACAGCTCGTTGGCGAAGTCGGCGACCTCGTGGTCGGAGTGGCAGAGCTTGACGCCGCCTGCCTCTCCCCGGCCGCCGCTGTGGATCTGCGCCTTGACGACCCAGGACGTCCCGCCGATCTCGGTGGCGCGATACGACGCCTGCTCCGGGCTGTAGCTCAGGCCGCCGCGCGGCATCGGGACGCCGTAGCGAGCGAGCAGTTCCTTGGCTTGATACTCGTGGATGTCCATATCGGCCTCACTTTCGTGCCGAGGCCGCGGCGCGAATCGCGTCGTCGACCATGATCACGGTCTGGGCCATGCGCTCGGACGCGGCGTCGATCATCTTGCCGTCGACCGATGCCGCTCCCCTGCCATCGGCCTCCGCCTTGCGCAGCTCCTCGACGATGCGGCGCGCCTTGGTGACCTCTTCCTCCGGCGGGGTGAACACCTGGTTGGCCAGCTCGACCTGGCTCGGGTGGATCGCCCACTTGCCCTCAGCGCCGAGCGCGGCGGCCCTGCGAGCGCCGTCCAGGTAGCCGTCCGGGTCGGAGAAGTCACCGAAGGGGCCGTCGATCGCGCGCAGCCCGTACGCCCGGCAGGCCACGATCATCCGCGACAGCGCGAAGTGCCACTGGTCGCCCGGGTAATGCGGGTTGAGACCACCGATGTTCACCGTGCGAGCGCGGTTGCTCGCGGCGTAGTCGGCGACGCCGAAGTGCAGCGCTTCGAGCCTGCCGCCGCTGGCGGCGATGGACTCGACGTTGGCCATGCCGAGCGCCGTCTCGATCAGCGCCTCGGTGCCGATGCGGTTGGGCAGGCCCTTGGCCTGCTCGATCTGGTTGACCAGCGCCTCGACGCAGTACAGGTCGGCTGGCACGCCGACCTTGGGCACCAGGATGGTGTCGAGGTGCGCACCCGCCTGCTCGACGACGTCCACGACGTCGCGGTACATGTAGTGGGTGTCGAGGCCGTTGATGCGCACCGAGACGGTCTTGCCCTTGCCTGCCCAGTCGATGTCAGCGAGCGCCTCGATGACGTTCTTGCGGGCCTGTTCCTTTTCCGGTGGCGCGACGGCGTCTTCCAGGTCGAGGAAGATGAAGTCGGCGTCGCTGTCGGCGGCCTTGTCGATGAAGCTCGGGTTGGAACCCGGCACGGCGAGCTCGCTGCGCTGCAGCCGGGGCTGCTTCGGCGGATGCAAGGTATGGCTCATGGGTCACTCCAAACGAGGTGGAAAGCCGGTGATGAGGTGGGCGGTGCCCCATCACCGGCTAGCTGGGGTGCGGGTGGTTGCTGAGTCCGGCGCGATGCCGGCGTTGACCTTGCGGTAGTACTCCTGCGCGGCAGCGACGCCCGCACCGAGCTCGATGTCGGCGCCCGCGTCCGCCAGCGACATCTCGGCGGCGGCGAGCGCGGCGAGGCAGCTCACCTCGTTGAGGTCGCCGAGGTGGCCGATGCGGAAGACCTTGCCCGCCACCTTGGTGAGCCCACCGCCGAACGACGTCCGGTAGCGGTCGTAACCGATGCGGCAGACCTCGACGCCGTCGACGTGTTCGGGGACGTCGATCGCGGTGACGGTGTCCGAGTACCACTCCGGGCTCCTGGCGCGCAGGTTCAGCCCGAGGGCGTGCACGCCACGACGGACGCCTTCGGCGAGGCGGTGGTGCCGTTCGAACACCTGCGGCAACCCCTCCGCGAGGAGCAGGTCCAACGACGCCCGCAGCCCGTGCAGCAACGGCACCGGCGGCGTGTAGGGGAAGTAGCCCGCGTCGTTCGTCTTGATCATGTCGATGAAGTCGAAGTAGCAGCGCGGCATCGTCGCGGTCTTCGACGCTTCGATGGCTTTGTCGCTCACCCCGAGCACGGCCAGACCCGCTGGCAGCATGAGCCCCTTCTGCGAGCCGGTCACGGCGAGGTCAACGCCCCAGGCGTCCTGCTGGAAGTCGATGGAGGCGATGGACGACACGCCGTCGACGTAGAGCAGGGCGTCGGAGTTGGCGTTGTCGATCGCCCTGCGGACCGCGGCGATGTCGGACGTCACGCCGGTCGCGGTCTCGTTGTGGCAGGCGAACACCGCCTTGATGTCCGGTTCCTTGGTCAACAGGTACTCGTAGTCGGCGACCGGCACGCCTCTGCCCCACTCGACGTCGACGCACACGACGTCGAGTCCCAGCCGCTCGGCCATGTCGACCCACAGGTGGGAGAACTGGCCGAACCGCGACATCAGCACCTTGTCGCCCGGGCAGAGCGTGTTGGTGATCGCCGCCTCCCACGCGGCGGTTCCCGAGCCCGGGTAGAGGAACACCCTGCCGTTGGTGAGCCCGAGCACCCGCTTGAGGTCGGCGAACAACGGCAGCGTGAGGTCGGGGAAGTCGGGGGCCCGATGGTCCTGCATCGGCACGTTCATCGCCCGCCGCACCGCATCGGGAACGTTCGTCGGGCCGGGGATGAACAGGTGCATCGCACCATTGCGCACGGTCATTCTCTGCCTGCCAATCTGGTCGTGGATTTGTTCATGCCGTGACGGCGAGCCGTCCTTGCCGGTCGTCGATCCGGAACTGGCCGTCCGCGATCTGCTTGGCCCAGTCAGCCGTCGACGCGGTGGCGCCGAACGGAAAGAAGTGCACGCCGCTGATCAGGCTCGCCTGGTCGGTCCGCACGGCGGAGGCGAGTCCGAGCAGCGTTTGGTCGGGGTAATACGCCGAGGTCGTCGCGAGCGAGAGCACACCGCCGGTCTGGTTCCGCAGCACCTTCAGCGACGGGCCGACACCGCACGCGAGACCGAACTTCAGCAACTGCCTCGGCGATGTCAGCCCCGGCAGTCCGATGTAGATCGGCAACCAGTTGCCCGCCGCCCTGATGCGGCGTTCCCACGCGACGATGGGCCGTGCGGCGAAGCAGAACTGCGTCAGCAGGTACATCTCGCAGCCTGCCTCGGCCGCGAAGACGTTCTTCTCTCGCAACGCCGTCTCGAGCGCGTCGACGTCGATGTCCGGGCTGCCTTCCGGGTGGCCCGCGACGCCGACCCTGGTGATGCCGTGCCGCTCGAGCACGCCGGAGCGCAGCACCTGCATGGTGTCGGTGAACGTGCCCTTCGGCGTGCCGATGGACCCGGCGACGACCAGCAGCTCGCGCACGCCGACATCGGCGAGTTCGCCCACCATCCGGTCGAGTTCGGCCGCGTCCGCGACGCCGCGCGCCGCGATGTGCGGCACCGGTCGCATGCCCTGGTCGATCAGCGACATCGCCGCCTTGACGGTGTCCCCGAACGGTGAGCGCGGCAGGAACGTGAGGTAGACGCGGGTGCCCGCGGGCAGGCTCTGCTCGCACAGCCCGGGTTCCTTGCGGACGTCGCGGGGGGTCATCTCGACGCTGAGCCCCGCCGTCAGCGATCTGACCACATCGGACAGATTGGCGACGTCACCCGTCTGCGAGAACGGGTCCTTCGGGCGGTTCGGCACGCCGTCGACTCCTCTCGTACCGCGATCCAGGATCGGTCGCACGATTTAAAGAAACATTGTCCACTGATATGAAACACTACCGGCATGGGTCCGGCATCGGCTACACCAATCGCTTGAGTTCTTCCGCCGTACTCTTGAGGTTTCGCTGATCGATCACGCCTGGTGGCAGCCACCCAACGGGCCCGCCTCCACCCGGTCAGCGCCACGGAACCGGACAAGACAGGCACGAAATTGGCGCTCCGCGGGTGGAGGCGAAACACGGGCCACGCACGGTTTCCGCGTCCTCGGATTCGGGATCAGATCTTCCTTTCCGGGAGCATGCTGAGTTGATAGCCGTAGTCGCCGTCCTCGACCACGAAGTTTCCACTACGGATCTCGTCCGCGAATACCGATGTCCGCCGCGCATGACCACGCAGGACGAATTGCACGTCGAAGATCAGGCAGCCCGGATCCTCCTGCGCCGCGGCGGCTATTCCCAGCAATACCGGCACGGTGCGACGAAACGGGTCCGGTGTGATTCCTGGCAGCCGGACGCGAACCGGAAAGATGTTTCCCGCCGCCCGAAGCGTGCGCTCCCAGTCCGTTGCGCACTCCACTGACCGCGCCACCGGGGTCAGCAGCGTGAGCCCGACGTCGTGGTCGACGCTGGCAGCACCGGCGTCCTCGAACGCACGGAGCAGGTCGGCAGACGGCTCGTGTCCCCCGTTCCCGACGCCGTGTCCCCCGTTCCCGACGCCGATCTCGGTGAATCCCCTGCGGCCGGGATCGCCCCACCGCACGACACGAGTCACCTCATCGAGCATCTCGGTCAGCGATGCCGTCGCGGGCCACAGCAAGACAAGCTCCCGCACGCCAGCCGCGGCCAGTTCATCGAGCGCGCGGTCGAAGTCGCTCGACTCGGCCGCATCGGGGACGGCCATCGTGACCACCGGCCGCATGCCCGCAGCGACGATCCGCGCGGCCGCCGCCACCGCTTCGGCGAGCGACCGCCCTCGGCTGAGCGGGAGACAGACTCGCGAACCCTGCCGCAGGCAGTCGACGTCGAGCGCGTCGGCCGCGAGTCGGTCGGACGGTAGCTCGAGCGCATAGTCGTCCATGAGCGTGGCGAGGTTCCAGAAGACGTCAACGGCACTCCGGTTCGCCGTCATGGTCACCTCACTTTCACTCGGGCGTACCGGTGCCGGATCGCCATCGAAATACTCCACACCATCGATCTGACCATCGCAGGAAATACGGGGTCAATAGAGAATATCCCCGTACTCTCTGACAATTAGCTCATGAGTTGAGCAATCCCTGAAGAATGCCGACGACTCATTCAATAGACACGCCACTCGCACCCCGAGACAATAAACCATGTGAGTACCGGACGAGTCACTTTCATCTCTGTTGAACCAACTATTTCCGCTATGTTGTCGTGGCGCGCGACCCGAGCTATTGCCGAGGCCGACGTCGTCATTTCGACCGGTGGTGGCATCAGTGACAGCGTGTTGCGGCAGGCGGCCGATCACGCCGACGTCGTCATCGACGAGCAGGGTTCGGCGCATGCGTTGCTGCCCTTCTACGACCTCGCCTCCCGGGACGGTTTCCGCGTCGCTCACATCTCCGCTGACGGCTCCGTCCAGTGGGACACGCTGATCGAGCACGTTGACCGCTGCGGCGAGTTGGGTCTGCCGACCGAGCTGGTGCGCGGCTAGGCCGTGCGCACCTAACCGGCACCGGCAATAAGCCGCCGCACTGTCCACAGCGGACACGTGCGGCGGCCTATTGCCGGTGCCGTGGTGCTAGTGACCGACCGGTTTCTCCCAGCCCGCAAGCTGCGGCGGCTGCCAGTTCTGGCCGACGGTCTCCGACTCGGTGAGCCACGACCCTAGTTCGGGCTGCGGGAACTTGGCGTGCTTGTGCTTGAGCCAGATCCCGTAGGAGTTACCCGACTGCAGGTGCTTGATCAGCACCTTGCGCGCGTACTCGTTCTCCCTGCCCGCCGGGATCTCGAAGTGGATCTTCAGGAACGCGTTGGTGTAGCGGTCGAACACCGCAGGGATGCCGTCCTCGGTCATCAGCTCGATGTCCTCGAGCCAGTTGAGGTCCTCACCCGGAGTCGACTCGTACAGGTCGATGTCCTCGACCAAGGACGGATCGAACTGGTACGGGAACGTCTTGCCGGTCAGTTCCTCGGTGTCGATGCTCTTACCGCCGGAGAGCTTCCTGCCCGAGATATCCGATATATCAATCCGCTCAGACACCACTACCTCCCGCAAAGCCGTCGTTGGCCACGTGCTTCTCCAGCAGTTGCTTGATCTCGCGCAGCGCGTTGTCCTCGGTCACGCCTGGCACGTAGTTGGTGCCCGCGAGCGGAACCTTGGCCATCGCGGCCGACTCGGTGGTCAGCGCGGCGAGGTCCTCCGGCTCGAGGCTGTGGATGTTGGTCTTGCCGCAGGCTCGGGCAAGCATCTGCGCCTCGAGCGTCAACGCGTGGAGGAAGTTGTAGACCCGCATCGCCCCCTCGTCGACATCCAGCCGTTTGCGCAGCTCCGGGTCCTGGGTGGTGATGCCGGCCGGGTCGTTGCCGGTGTGCATGTGGTAGAACTTGCTTGCCGGGGCGCCGGTGGCGCCCTCGTAGTCGGTGACCCCCGGGATCTCCTTGTTGGAGCCCAGTGCCATCAGCGCGGCGGTGCCGATCGCGACGGCCGTCGCGCCAAGCGCGATGCACTTGGCGACGTCCGCGCCGTTGCGGATGCCACCTGCCACCACGAGGTCGATCTCGTCGGCAAGGCCGACGTCCTCCAGCGCCCTTCGCGCCTCCGGGATGGCCGCCATCAGCGGGATGCCGGTCTCCTCGGTCCCGATGTGCGGTCCAGCGCCGGTGCCGCCCTCGGCGCCGTCCAGGTAGATGACGTCGGGCCCGCACTTCGCGGCCATCCGCACGTCGTCGTACACGCGCGAGGCACCGAGCTTCAGCTGGATCGGTACCTGGTAGTCGGTCGCCTCGCGGACCTCCTGCACTTTCAGCGACAGGTCGTCAGGGCCCATCCAGTCCGGATGCCGCGCCGGGCTGCGCTGGTCGATGCCAGGTGGCAGCGAGCGCATCTCGGCAACCTGCTCGGTGACCTTCTGGCCCATGAGGTGGCCGCCCATGCCGACCTTGCATCCTTGCCCGATGAAGAACTCGACCGCGTCGGCCAGCATCAGGTGGTGCGGGTTGAAGCCGTAGCGGCTCTGGATCACCTGGTAGTACCACTTCGTGGACAGGTCGCGCTCCGGCGGGATCATCCCGCCCTCGCCCGAACAGGTC
>WHTY01000035.1 GCA_009377475.1 Actinophytocola sp. | reverse complement strand
GGGTGGAGGACGTCGAGGACGCGTCGTTCGACGCGCTTGGCGTGCTCGCCGAACTAAGCGGAGTCGCGGTCGCGGATGGGTGGCTCGCGGCGGACACCCCGCCAGGTCACGGACTTCGCTTCACCTCGACCGGCGACTAGGCCGCGAGGGCACCGGAGGACACGGAAACGGAAAGGAAGGAGAACACCGTAGTTGAGAAAGCGCATTCACATGCGACCACACAGTTAACGAGGAGTGTGACCACATCATGAGAATCCGCAGACGAGCGATCGCCGCTACCGCGGCAGCCGCACTCGTCCCACTCGCCCTCGTCGCCACGGCGCAATCCGCGTCGGGGGACGAGGACCACGGCCGCGACGTGCTCGCGCCGAACGACGGCTGGGCCGCCGCAGATGGCGGCACGACGGGCGGTGCGGCGGCCGACGACGAGCACGTCTACCGGGTGAGCACATGGCAGGAGTTCCGCGACGCGCTCGGCGGCGAGGACGCGCGGGGCGACACCACGCCACGCATCGTCTACGTCGAAGGCAGGCTTGACGCCAACACCACGGCGGACGGCGAACGGCTGAGCTGCGACGATTACGCCGACCCCGAGTACGACTTCGACGAGTACCTGCGGACCTACGACCCGGAAGGCGAGTGGGGCTACCGCGACCCGGAGGGTCCGCTAGAGGAGGCGCGGGACCGTTCGCACGAGAACCAGGACGACCACGTCCGGCAGTACGTCGGGTCGAACGTCACCATCATCGGTGTCGGGGATGACGCGGCCATCACGCATGGCTCGCTGACCGTGCGCGACTCCGACAACGTCATCATCCGCAACCTGCACCTGTCCAACGCCTACGACTGCTTCCCCGCGTGGGACCCCGGCGACTCTGGCGGCAAGTGGAACTCCGAGTTCGACAACCTGTGGATCGCCACGTCGACGCACGTGTGGGTCGACCACAACACGTTCGACGACGGTGACGATCCGCCGCAATCGCTGCCGAGGCACTACGGCGAGAAGTACGAGGTACACGACGGCCTGCTCGACATCACCAACGGCGCCGACCTGGTGACGTCGTCGTACAACGTGTTCCGCGAGCACGACAAGATGATGCTGTTCGGCTCGACCGACAACCCGAGGCTCGACAGGGGCAAGCTGCGCATCACGATGCACCACAACCTTGTCGAGGACAGCGGGCAGCGCACGCCGCGAGTCCGGTTCGGTGAGGTCGACGTCTACAACAACTACTACGTCGAGCCGGAAAGCGACGGCTTCCACTACCACTGGGGCGTCGGGGTCGAGTCGCAGATCTACGCCGAGAACAACTACTTCTCGCTGGTGGGCATCGAGCCAGCCGAGATCATCCACGAGTGGCGCGGCAGTCAGCTCACCGACGTCGGCACGTTGGTGAACGGCCGCGATCCTGCCAACCGGGTCGACGTCGTCGCCGAGTACAACGCGGCGAACGACCCTGATCTCACCGACGTCGAGTGGACACCGCACCTGCGCACGACGGTGCACCCCACCCAGTCGGTGCCCGGCGTCGTCACCGACAACGCAGGCGCGGGCAAGCTCGACTGAGCTGTCCGCGCGGCACAACGGCCGGTGCGGCGCGTCCCCGCCGCACCGGCCAACGACCCCAGGAGTGATCCATGACAACGACCGCCCTCCGTGACAGACCGAGCGAGGCCGCGCGGGCCGCCGCCGACGCGGCGGACTGGCTTGCGGAGTCCTCGCCACGGCAACGCGGCGAGCTGCTGCACGCGGTCGCCGACGCGCTTGACGACGCGGCGGCCGAGCTGATCCCGCTCGCCGACACCGAGACCGCTCTCGGGGAGGCAAGACTGACCGGCGAGCTGGCTCGCACCACCGGCCAGCTACGGCTGTTCGCCGACGTGCTCGCCGATGGCACCTGTCTTGAGGTGACGCTCGACGCCGCTGACCCTGCCGCCACGCCGCCGCGCCCCGACCTACGCCGCATGCTGGTACCCCTCGGCCCGGTCGCGGTGTTCGCGGCGAGCAACTTCCCGTTCGCGTTCAGCGTCGCAGGCGGTGACACGGCATCCGCGCTCGCCGCGGGCTGTCCAGTCGTGCTCAAAGCGCACTCGGGACACCCGAAGCTGTCCGAACGCACCGCGGCGATCGTCTCGGCGGCGCTAACGCACGCCGGAGCGCCCGCTGGCACGTTCTCCTGTCTTGCTGGGCGTGGCGCTGGCAGGGACCTGGTGCAGCACCCTGACATCCGCGCGGTCGGGTTCACCGGCTCGTTCGACGGCGGACGAGACCTGTTCGACCTGACGGCCGCGCGCGAGGACCCGATCCCGTTCTACGGGGAGCTTGGCAGCATCAACCCGGTGGTCGTCACCCGGCGTGCCGTCGCCGAACGCGGTCCTGCCATCGCAGAAGGGCTCGTCGGCTCATACACCCTCGGCGTGGGTCAGTTCTGCACCAAGCCGGGGATCGTACTGATCCCTGATGGCGCCGGGTTCGAGGATCTCGTCGCGGCCGCCCTCCCCAGCGCGGCTGGCGGCCGGATGCTGACCGAGCGGATCGCGCGCGGCTTCCACGACGGCGTAAGGGACCTGGTCGTGACCGGCACGGCGGAGTTGCTCGCCGGTTCGGCGAGCCGGGTCGACATGACCACATGGCGAGCGGAGCCGATACTGCTCGCGGCCGACGTCGCCGATCTCGTCCAGGACCCGGATCCGCTGCTGCGGGAGAACTTCGGACCCGCGTGCGTGCTGGTGCGCTACCGCGACGACGACGAACTGGCCGCGGCCATCGACGTGCTGCCAGGCAGCCTGACCACCGCGGTGCACGCGGAGCGGGCTGACATCGGTGAGCTCGCCGGGGTAGTGAGCGAGCTCAGGAAGCGCTCGGGACGGCTGGTCTGGAACGACTGGCCCACCGGTGTCGCGGTGACCTGGTCGCAACACCATGGTGGCCCGTGGCCCGCGACCACGGCGCCGCACACCTCGGTCGGGGCCACCGCGATCCGCCGTTGGTTCCGGCCGGTCTGTTACCAGGACTACCCCGACGAGCTGCTGCCCCCGGCGTTGCGGGCCAACAACCCGCTCGGCCTGCCGCGCCGCGTCGAAGGGCGGTTCGTCGCCAAGTCCACATCGGACGATTGAAAGAAGGAACGTCATGGCTAGGGTCACTTTCGACAAGGCATCGCGCGTCTATCCCGGCTCGGACATTCCCGCGGTGCGGGAGCTGGACTTGGCGATCGACGACGGCGAGTTCCTCGTGCTCGTCGGCCCTTCTGGCTGCGGCAAGTCGACGTCGCTGCGCATGCTCGCTGGGCTGGAAGGCATCGACGACGGCAGGGTGCTCATCGGTGACCGCGACGTCAGCGCTGCCGAGCCGAAGGATCGCGACATCGCGATGGTCTTCCAGAACTACGCCCTCTATCCGCACATGAGTGTCGCTGCCAACATGGGGTTCGCGCTCAAGATCGCGGGCACGCCAAAGGCCGAGATCCGGACGCGAGTCCTGGAGGCGGCAAGGATCCTCGACCTCGAGGCGTATCTCGACCGCAAGCCCAAGGCGCTCTCCGGCGGTCAACGGCAGCGTGTCGCCATGGGGCGTGCCATTGTGCGGCAGCCGAGGGTCTTCCTGATGGACGAGCCATTGTCCAATCTCGACGCGAAGTTGCGAGTGCAGACCCGTGCCCAGATCGCCCAGCTGCAACGGCGGCTCGGCGTCACAACGGTGTACGTCACCCACGACCAGGTCGAGGCAATGACCATGGGCGACCGGGTCGCTGTGCTGCGGGACGGGGTGTTGCAACAGGTTGGTTCGCCTCGGCGGCTCTATGACCGGCCTGCCAACGTGTTCGTCGCGGGCTTCATCGGGTCACCGGCGATGAACTTGCTCGACCTTCGCGTCGTCGACGGCGGCGTCGAGTTCGGCGACACCACGTACCCGGTGTCGCGCTGGGTGCTCGGCGAGGCCGGCCAGGCTGGCCAGGCTGGCCAGGCCGGCACGGAGCGAGTGACCGTCGGGGTGCGGCCGGAGGACCTCGAGGTGTCCGAGCACGGGCTCGCCACCGAGGTCGACCTGGTCGAGGAACTGGGCGCCGATGCCTACATCTACGGCAGGACCACTGTCCGTGGCGAGGAACACCAGATCATCGCGCGCACCGACGGCAGAAGGCCGCCAACCAAGGGCGCGACCGTGCACCTCACTCCCGCGCGCGGCCGGGTCCATCTGTTCTCGTCGACGACCGGCGACCGGATGGGTGACTGATGGTCGATCGGCGGCGGCCGGGAGGAGTTCGTGAATGCGCTTTCAGTTAGAGTGTCGGGTAGCTGAGCTAGTCGAACGGGTTCATCCAGGAGTCGGATATGGATCGTGGTCCGCACGTGACGCTCGCGGATGTCGCGCGCGCGGCGGACGTCTCGCTGGCGACCGCGTCCCGCGCGCTGAACGGCACGACGAAGGTAGGCTCGGACCTGCGCGAGCGTGTGCTTGCGGCGGCAGAGGAGCTGGCGTACACGCCGAACGCTCATGCGCAGATGCTCGCGGGTGCGTCGAAGCGCACGGTGGGCGTCATCTGTCACGACGTCAGCGACCCTTACTTCGCTGGGGTCGCACGCGGCGTGATGCGGGTGGCCGACGAGAACGGGCTGCTCGTGATGCTCGCGAGCACGTTCCGCGACCCGCAGAAGGAGGTCGCGTACGTCTCGGCGCTGCGAGCGCAGCGGGCGTCGGCGATCGTACTGATCGGGTCCGGCTTCGAGGACAAGGCGTGGGAGCGCGCCCTCGCCGCCGAGATCGAGCCGTACCGGCGCGGTGGCGGCCAGGTCGCGGTGGTGAGCAGGCATCGCAACCTGCGGGTCGACAGTGTGCAGCCTGCCAACCGCCAGGGCGCGGCCGACCTGGCGCGGGCGTTGCTCGAACTGGGCCACCGGAAGTTCGCCGTGCTTGCCGGGCCTCGCTCGCTGACCACGGTGGGCGACCGCCTCGCCGGCTTCCGGGACGCGCTCGCGGATGCCGATGTAACGCTCGCCGAGTCCGACATCGTGACGTCGGCGTTCACCCGCGACGGTGGTTACCAGGCGATGTCCGAGCTGATCTCCCGGGGACTCACGGCGACCTGCGTGTTCGCCACGACAGACGTGATGGCCATCGGCGCGCTTACCGCGGCAAGGGAGGCCGGGCTCTCGCTGCCAGGGGACGTCTCGCTGGCCGGGTTCGACGACATCCCCGTCGTCCGCGACCTCACGCCGCCGCTGACCACGGTGGCGCTGCCGCTGGAGCAACTCGGCGAGCGGGCGATGGAGTTGGCGATCAGCGACAATCGCCGTTCCCGCAGCCGGGTGCTGCGCGTCGCTGGCGAGGTAGTACTGCGAGACAGCACGGCGCCGCCACGCGGCTAGCACGGCTAGCGCAGCAATGACCTGACCCACCGCTTCCCCTGACATGACATCCGACGTGACATGAAGAAAGCGCTTACAGAAAGGCAGGGCCATGACCAGTTTGCTCCTTCCCACCAGCGACGGCGCGCTGGAGCGCTGGTCGCCCGTTGGCACGCCGGTGCGGGCTGCGACGCGCCAGCCGTCGACGTCACGAAGCGCCTACGCCGCGGCGCACGTCGTGGCCGACCCGCTTTCGCCCGGCGACCCGGGCGAAGCGGTGGCGCTCGACTGGGACGCGACACTCGCGTTCCGGCGCCATCTGTGGTCGTGCGGGCTCGGGGTGGCCGAGGCGATGGACACCGCCCAGCGCGGCATGGGGCTGGACTGGCCGACCACCCGCGAGCTGATCCGCCGCACCGGCGCCGAGGCGCGTGCGTGCGGCGGCCGGTGGGTCGCCGGGGTCGGCACCGACCAACTGCCGCCGGGACCCGCCACGATCGACGCGGTGGTCGGGGCCTGGCGCGAGCAGTGGGAGCTGGTCGCTGGTGAGGGCGCGACCCCGGTCGTCATGGCGAGCAGGGCGCTCGCCTCCGCCGCAGGTGGGCCCGCCGACTACCGCGCCGCGTACGGCAAGCTGCTCTCCGGCGTGGACGGTCCGGTGCTGCTGCACTGGCTCGGCGAGCAGTTCGACCCCGCGCTTGCCGGGTATTGGGGGCACACCGACGTGCGCGCCGCCGCTCGCGAGCTCGCCGACCTGTGTGCCGAGCACGCCTCGGTGATCGCCGGCGTGAAGGTGTCGGTGCTCGACGCCGACGTCGAGACCGAGTTCCGGCGCGCGCTGCCGGACGGCGTCGCCTGCTACACCGGCGACGACTTCAATTACCCCGCCCTCATCGCGGGGGACGACCAAGGACACAGCGAGGCGCTGCTCGGCGTCTTCGATCCGCTCGCACCGGTCGCGGGCGCCGCGCTGGCCCAGCTGGACGACGGCGACACGGCCGGTTTCCACGCGCTGCTCGACCCGACGGTCCCGCTAGCCCGCGAGATCTTCCGCGCGCCGACACAGCACTACAAGGTCGGCGTCGTCTTCCTCGCCTACCTCGCCGGGCACCAGGCGCACTTCCGCATGGTCGGTGGGTTGGAGTCGGCGCGCTCGATCGTGCACCTTGCCGAGGTGCTGCGGCTCGCCGATGCCGCTGGCGTGCTCGCCGACCCCGACCTCGCCGTGGCGCGGATGCGCCCGCTGCTCGCCGCCGCGGGGGTGGACGCGTGATGGACCGGCTGAGCCTGAACCAGATCACCACCAAGACCTGGAGCGTGCCCGAGGCCATCGCGGGCTGTGCCGAAGCGGGCGTCGGCTGGATCGGACTCTGGCGCGACAAGGTCGCCGAGATCGGTGTCGACGAGACCGCGCGGCTGCTCAGGAGGCACGGGGTGCGGGTGTCCTCGCTGTGCCGGGGCGGCTTCTTCACCGGTGTGACTCCCGACGGTTCGCCCGTGGACGGCGTCGCGGACACCCGGCTTGCCATCGACGAGGCCGCTCGGCTCGGCACCGGCGAACTCGTGCTTGTCGTTGGCGGGGTCGCGGGTAACGACCTGGCCGGATCCCGGCAACGGGTGGCCGACGCGGTCGGTGAGCTCGCCCCGTACGCGCTCGACCGGGGCGTGCGGCTCGGTCTCGAAGCGTTGCACCCGATGCAGTGCGCGGAACGCTCCGTGTTGTCCACGGTGGACCAGGCGCTGGAGATCGCCGAGGAACATCCCGCCGAGGCGGTCGGCGTCGTCGTTGACGAGTTCCACGTGTGGTGGGATCCGCGTATCGAATCCTCGATCGCCAAGGCCGAGGGTAGGATCGCCGGTTTCCACGTGTGCGACCAGCTGGTCCCGCTGACCGACACGCTGCTGGGACGCGCACTGCCGGGGGATGGCCCGATCGACCACCGGCGGCTGCGCCGGTGCGTCGAGGCGGCGGGCTACGACGGTCCGATCGAGGTGGAGGTGTTCAACGCCGAGCTGTGGCGCAAGCCGGGCCGCGAGGTGCTGCGGCAGGTCGTTGAGTCGTATCGAAAGTACTGCGTGCCGGGGTAGCCGACGGGCGTCCTGCGCCCCGGCACCCCGCGCGCCGGCGGGCGTCCGCGTGTGGCGTGCCCGCTATGCGCCCGGTGGGTAGCTGGCGGCTGGGGTGCGCGCCCGGTCGCGGCGTGAGTGGCGGATCCGCTCAGATCGGTCATGATGGGACGCGATAGCAGCTGACGACGCGGCAGGGGGTCTGGCGCCGAGATGAGCAACGTCGAAGCCGACCCGGTCGAGACCCGCTGCCGTGCGCGGGCGGAACACGTCGAGCCGCGGGACCCCGCCGTCGAGATCGTCACATCGCGGGAGGTGCCGCTTGGCGGTCCGCGCGCCATCCAGGTGCGCCGCACGCTGCCACAACGCGCCAGGTCGCTGATCGGCGCGTGGTGCTTCGCCGACCACTACGGGCCGCACGACGTCCGCGACGGCGGCGGCATGGTCGTGCCGCCGCATCCGCACACCGGGTTGCAGACCGTGAGCTGGCTGTTCTCCGGCGAGATCGAGCACCGCGACAGCTCCGGCGCGCAGGCCCTGGTGATGCCGGGCGAGCTGAACCTGATGACCGGCGGCTACGGCATCTGCCACTCCGAGGTGTCCACGCCCGCGACGTCGGTATTGCACGGCGTGCAGTTGTGGGTAGCGCTGCCGGACTCGCACCGAAACGCGGACCGCGACTTCCAGCACCACGTGCCCGACGTCGTCCACCACGACGGCGCGGACATCCGCGTGTTCCTCGGCTCGCTGGTGGGGACGTCGTCGCCCGTGCACACCTTCACACCGCTGCTCGGTGCGGAGATCACCCTCAAGCCGGACGCCATCGTCGAGCTGGACGTCGATCCGATCTTCGAGCACGGCGTGCTGGTGGACCAGGGGCCGGTCAGTGTCAGCGCGACCTCGATCGCCCCCGCACAGATCGGCTACGTCGGCGTCGGGGCCACGTGTCTGCGGCTGGCGAACCCCACGGCGGAGCAGGCGCGGGTGGTGCTGCTCGGTGGCACGCCGTTCGAGGAAGACATCGTCATGTGGTGGAACTTCGTCGGCCGCAGCCACGACGAGATCGTGCGGTTCCGGGAGGCGTGGCAGCAGGAGTCGGAGCAGTTCGGGCACGTCGAGGGCTACGTCGGCGACCCGATGCGGCTACCAGCGCCGCCGTTGCCGACCGTGCGGCTGCGCCCACGTCGTCGCCCGGGACGCTGACGAGCGCGGTTGTCGGACAGGCCACACTCGACCCGCCCGGCGGGGCGGCACCCGCTACGATCCGACGTCGAGCCAGTCGCATCCGGGAGCGGATGCAGGGGAATCCGGTGTGACTCCGGAACTGACGCGCAGCGGTGAGGGCGACGGGCGAGGCGAAACGCCACTGGACCAGCCGGTCTGGGAAGGTGCCTCGTCCGGGTGACCCCGAGTCCGAAGACCTGCTGGCTCGCAGAGCCGATCCGAGCTTCGCGTACAAGCTCCCGAGCGCAAAGGTCGCAACGATGAACCGTCACCGCCGAGCCGCCCAGCCACCCTGCCCGCCTGCCCTGCCACCGCGGGACGGGGCTGGCCGTGCACACGATTGAGGACGTCCCGCAGCGCAAGTCCACCCGACGTCTCCCAGCGCCGGTCGTCGTCCCCGTGTTGCTGGTACTGCTCGCCGTCAGCGGGGTCGCGTCGGTCGGGTTCGGCGCCGAGCCGCTGGCGTGGTCCGCCGTCGTCGACGCGCTGGGCAACCGGCTGACCGGGACCACCGGCGACGCGACGTTCGACATCATCGTGTGGGAGATCCGCGTGCCCCGGACGCTGCTGGCGATCGTCGTCGGCGCTGGGCTCGCGGTCGCCGGGGTCGGCATCCAGACGCTGGTCCTCAACCCCCTCGCGGACCCGTACCTGCTCGGCGTGTCCGCCGGGGCGAGCGTGGGCGCGACCGCCGTGATCACGTTCGGCGTGCTGGCGGCGGCCGGGCTGTGGGCGCTGTCCGTCGGGGCGCTGCTCGGCGCGCTGGGTGCGGCGCTGCTGGTGTTCGGCGTCGCGATGGCGCAGGGCGGGCTGACCCCGCTCCGGCTGGTGCTGATCGGCACGGTGCTCTCCGCCGCGTTCTCCGCGATCGCCAGCTTCCTCGTGTTCCGCAGCGACAACCCGCAGGCGGCGCAGGCGGTGCTGTTCTGGCTGCTCGGCAGCCTGTCCGGGGCGGCGTGGAACCAGCTCCCGCTGGTCGCGGGCGCGGTCCTCGTGATCGGCGGGGTCCTGGTCGCGGGCAGCGGGTGGCTGGACGCGCTCGCCACCAGCCCGGACACCGCCGCCGCGCTGGGCGTGCCGGTGCGTGCGCTGCGTGGCGGGCTGTTCGTACTACTCGCCGCGCTGGTCGGGGTGCTGGTCGCCGTCGCGGGCAGCATCGGGTTCGTCGGTCTCGTCCTGCCGCACATCAGCCGGATGCTGGTTGGCGTCCGCCACCGGGCCGTGCTGCCGGTGGCCGCGCTGTCGGGCGCGGTGTTCCTGATCTGGGTGGACATCCTCGCGCGCATCGCGGTGCGCCCCACCGAGATCCCGCTCAGCGTCGTGACGGGCCTGATCGGCGCGCCGGTGTTCCTGGTGCTGATGGGCCGCAGGCACTACCGATTCGGAGCCGACCAGTGAGACCCTTGACCGCGCCGGTAGAGACCCAGCCGATCCAGGCCACCGACGACCACCTCACCGTGTCCGGCCTCGCCTGCGCTGCGGGCAAACGCGTCGTGCTGCGCGACGTCGACTTCGCCGTGCGTCGCGGCGAACTGCTGGCGCTGGTCGGCGCGAACGGCTCCGGCAAGTCGACGTTGCTGCGCGCGCTCGCCGGGGTGCGCAAGCCCGTCGCGGGCGAGGTGTGGCTGGACGACGTCCCGCTGCGCACCCTGTCCGCGCGACGCCGGGCGCGGGCGATCACGCTGGTCGGGCAGGAGGAAGCGTTGCCAGCGGACCTCGTCGTGGGGGAGATGGTGGCGCTCGGCCGCACCCCGCACCGGCCGCCGTGGGCAGGCGGGGACGCCACCGAACGCGCCGCTGTGCTGGCCGCCCTCGACCAGGTCGGCCTCGCCTACGCCGTGGACCATCCGGTCGAGCAACTGTCCGGCGGCGAACGGCGTCGCGCCCTACTCGCGCGCGGGTTGGCGCAGCAGACGCCGCTGATGCTGCTGGACGAGCCGACCAACCACCTCGACCTGCGGCACCAGCTTGGCCTGCTGCGCACCGTGCGCGGGCTGGGCAAGACGGTCGTCGTCGCGATGCACGACCTCGACCTCGCGGCGACGTTCTGCGACCGCATCGCGGTGCTGCACGACGGCGCGCTGCTGACCATCGGCACCCCGGCGGACGCGCTGACCCCGGCCGTCATCCACGACGCGTTCGGCGTGCTCGCCACCCCGGTCACCCACCCCGTCACCGGACGGACCCATCTGTTGTTCTCTGCCGACGAAACGGAGCCTCACCCGTGAAACCTGCTCGCATCCTCGCCCTCGCCGCGGCCGCCGTGGCGGTGCTGTCCGCCTGTTCCACCGCCGAGTCGGACACGGCGTCGGGTGGCGGCGTCACCGTGACCAACTGCGGCCAGGAGGTGTCGTTCCCGTCGCCCGCCGAGCGGCTGTTCGTCAACGACGGCAACATGATCTCGATGGTGCTCGCGCTTGGCGCACAGGAGCAGGTCGCGGCCGTGAGCAGCGTGCAGCGCGACCGGCCGGTGCTGCGCAAGCACTACGGCGACGCGGTCGACGGGCTCAACGACGTCGCGAAGACGTACCCGAGCAGGGAGACCGTGCTGGCGCAGCGACCGGACGTCGTCGTGGCAGGGTGGAACTACGGTTACGACGAGACGAAGAAGCTCACCCCGGCGTCCCTCGGCCAGCACGGCATCGACGGGTACGTGCTGACCGAGAGCTGCCGCCAGGGTGCGGGGTCGGCGCGCGGCATCGTCGATCCGTGGACCGCGCTACGCACCGACCTGCGCAACCTCGGCGCGATCACCGGCCGCGAGGAGCGGGCTGACCGGGTCGTCGCGGACGTCGATGAGCGGCTGGCCGCGCTGGAGGACGCCCCGCAGGCGGAGGAACCACCGACGATCTTCCTGTTCGACAGCGGCGACAAGACGATCTTCTCCAGTGGCAACCTCGGTGCGCCGCAGGCGATCATCTCGGCGGGCGGTGGCCGCAACGCGCTGGACGACATCGACGACACCTGGACCGAGGTGTCGTGGGAACGGCTCGCCGCGGCGAAACCGGACGCGATCCTGTTCGTTGACTACCCGCCGCAGTCGTTCGAGGACAAGGTGCGGATCCTCAAGGAGCACGCGGCGACGAAGGGCCTTGAGGCGGTGCGCGAGGAGCGGTTCCTGAACCTGCCGTACGCGCTGTGGACGTCGGGTCCACTGAACATCGACGCCGCCGAGCAGGTGCGGGGGGCGCTGGAAGGCTGGGACCTGGTGCCGGACAGCGACGTCGAGCCGAAGAACGGCTCCGACGCGGTGGAATGAGCGCGCGGCGCCGTCGTTAGGACGCGGCTCGTCCTGGCGATATCGTGAAGCGATGGACGAAGGTGAGCCATTCGATGGACGGTCGTAGACCGCTACGTCGTCCGGCCCACGGGCGAGGGCGGACTCCAGCCTGGCGTCGACCTGTCCTCGAACGCCGCTATCGCCGAGTTGATGGACGAAGGCACACCGCTCGACGCGCTGCGTTGATGTCAACGTCCTCGGCTACACGCATCGCGCGGACCTGGCGGAA
Organism: Actinophytocola sp.; assembly: GCA_009377475.1. GTDB lineage: Bacteria > Actinomycetota > Actinomycetes > Mycobacteriales > Pseudonocardiaceae > Haloechinothrix_A. The sequence continues at coordinate 29,127 of WHTY01000035.1, read as the reverse complement.
CACGCCGACTATCGGCCGGTGCTTGCTCATCGACATCGGACGCGCGGGCAACGACTGCGTGATGCGTCTCGCCCCATGGTGTTGCCTTCGTCACACATGAGCGCTACCTTGCTCCGGGGACATCCGCCGCGAGCGTAGGGAGACGACACTATGGCGGAGAGGACGGCAGGCCAAGGAAACGGTGCCATATCCCCGGATGTCCCCGACAGATTCCTCCCCGGCGTCGGGTATCGGAACCTTCCCGAACCGACCAAGCTCCGTAAGATCATCGGTCCCAGCATCATTCTGCTCGCGGTCTCGATCGGCTCAGGCGAGTTCGTGCTGTGGCCGTTCATCAGTTCTCGGGTCGGGCTTGCGCTGGTCTGGGTCGCGGCACTGGGAATCCTCACCCAGTACTTCATCAACATGGAGATCGAGCGGTATACGCTCGCGACCGGCGAAACCGCAGTCACGGGATTCACCAGGCTGTGGCAGCACTTCGCGTGGATCTTCATTCTGTTCACCGCGATTCCCTGGGTGTGGCCGGGATGGGCGACCGGCGCGTCGACAACGGCGGGTTTCGTATTCGGCTGGGAATCGTCGAGCAACACCAACAACATCGTGACCGTGCTCGCCCTCATCGCCATCGGGATCGCGCTGACGGTGTCGCCGGTGGTCTACAACGTGGTCGAGAAGTTCCAGATGGTGATGGTCGCGATCATCTTCGTTTTCCTCGTCTTCGCGATTTTCCTCGCCACCGGGCCTGGTGACTGGTCGGGCATCGTCACCGATGCGGCGCTGCCCGCGATGGTGGGCGGACCGGTCTCCGATCCAGCGGTGACGGCGGCAGTGCTGCTCGGCGCGCTCGCGTTCGCAGGCGCCGGCGGTTCGGTGAATCTGGCGCAGAGCAACTGGATTCGCGACAAGGGGATGGGCATGGGCGCCTACATCCCCCGGATCCAATCGCCGTTCACCGGTGCGCCAGAGGCGAAGGCGTCGGTCGGCGTCGTGTTCCCCACGGACGACGAGAACATGCGTCGCTGGCGCGGCTGGTGGCGGGTGGCGAACCAGGAGCAGTTCTGGTTCTTCTTCGTCGCAGGGCTTATCGCCATCGTCATCTTCAGCGTGCTCACCGTGGCCACCGTGTTCGCCGAAGGGATGACGTTCAAGGAGGAGGGCTTCGGGTTCATCAAGGCCGAAGGTGACATCCTCGGCGAGCGGATCGGCGGATGGCTGTCGCCCACGTTCTGGCTGATCGGCACCGTCGTGTTGTTCTCCACCAACCTCGGTGTGCTCGACCACGTCGGCCGCGTGATCGGCGACATCGTCAAGATCAAGTGGCTGCGGGACAGCACCCGCTGGTCGGAAAGCACGCTCTACTTCACGATCGTCTGGACCGAGATCGTCATCGGGTCGGTCATCCTGCTGTCGGGTGTGGACGAACCGCTGCGGCTGCTGGTGATCGCGTCGTCGTTGAACGGCATCTCGATGTTCGTCTACTGCGTGCTGCTCATCTGGCTGAACCGCAGGGCGGTCCCGAAGCCGATCCGGATCAGTGGTCTCCGCCTCGTCGCGATGGTCTGGGCGGTGGTCTTCTTCGGCTACTTCACCTACTTCCTCATCGCGAACGACATCATCCCGACGCTGCTCGGAACGAAGTAGAAGTAGGGGAGATGCTGAAGCAACTCTGGTTGCGTGTGCTGCTGGCACTGACGATCTGGCTCGGCTTGGTCGTCATCGCCGAACTGGTCGGCATCATCTGAGCGTTCAGGGGGCGAGGTCGCGGACCTCGGCGTAGCGCTGGCGGATGTGCGGCTCTGCGGGTCCGTTGTGGACGGTCGGCGCCTCGCCGGCGTCCCACACCGGCGGTGTTGCCGTGCCGGACAACGCCCACGCCGCCTGGCGGGCCGCGCCGTCCGCGACGTACTCACCCGGCTCCGGCACCTCGATCGGCATGCCGAACACCTGCGGCGCGATCTGCCGCACCGCCTCGGACCGCGCGCCGCCACCGATCAGCAGCAGCCGATTCACCGGGACGTCGTGGGCGCGCAACGCGTCGAGCGCGTCGTCCAGCCCGCAGAGCATGCCCTCCACGGCGGCGCGCGCCAAATGCTCCGGCGTGGTCGTCGCGAGTTGCAGGCCGTGCAGGGTGCCGGTGGCGTCCGGGCGGTTCGGCGTCCGCTCGCCTTCGAGGTACGGGACCAGCGTGAGCCCGTCCGCCCCGGGCGGAGCGACCAAAGCCAGCTCCGACAACAGGTCGTGGTCGACGCCGAGCACCCGGCACGTGGCGTCCAGCACGCGGCTGGCGTTCAGGGTGCACGCCAACGGCAGGTACGCGCCGGTCGCGTTCGCGAACCCGGCGACCTTCCCGGACGGGTCGGCGGTTGCAGCCGCGCTGACGGCGGACACGACGCCGGACGTGCCGATCGACACCGCGAGGTCGCCAGGTCGCATGTCCAGCGCGAGCGCGGCAGCGGCGTTGTCCCCGGCGCCCGCGCCGACGATGGTGCCGTCCGCAACGATCTCGGAACCGCGCGCGGCCACGGACTCGGCGGGCCCCAACACGCGGGGCAGCCGGACGTCGCGGCCCAAGGCGAGTTCGAGCAGGTCACGTCGGTAGTCTCCGTCGCGCGGTGACCAGTAGCCGGTTCCGGATGCCTCGGAACGGTCCGTGACCAGCGCGTCCAGTGCAGCGCCGCCGCCGTCAGACGTGCGCCCGGCGGCCCGCGGCCCGCGTCCCGTGCCACCGGACCCGTGCCCGGCGATGCGCCAGGACAGCCAGTCGTGTGGCAGCGCGACGGCGGCCACGCGTGCTGCGCTGTCCGGCTCGTGGTCGCGGAGCCAGCGCAGCTTGCTCGCGGTGAACGACGCGACTGGCACCGACCCCACCGATTCCGCCCACGCCCGCTGGCTACCGAGGTCGCGGATCAGGTCCGTGGCAGCGTCCGCCGATCGGGTGTCGTTCCACAGCAGCGCCGGCCGCACCACCGCGCCGTCGACGTCGAGCGCCACCATGCCGTGCTGCTGCCCCGCTACCGAAATCGCCGCGACGTCGGACAACCCACCGGCGGCGTCGGCGGCGACGCGAAAGGCGTCCCACCAGGCTTTCGGGTCAACCTCGGTGCCGTCCGGATGCGGCGCGCGGCCGGAGCGGACGAGCCGCCCGGTGGCGGTGTCGCGGACGACGATGGTGCAGGACTGCGTGGACGAGTCCACGCCAGCGACACGTGTCATGACACTCCGAGCAGGTGCTCGATGGCGAGCTGGTTCAGTTGCACGAAGCCGTAGTCGCGCTCGGCGGCGGCGTTCACGCCGAAGTCCTCGAATGCCGAACGATCGTTCAAGAGGTCCGTGATCGACTCGCCGTCGCCGAGGGTCGGTTCGGCTAGCTCGAACACGCCCGCGCGGCGCATCGCGTCCTCGACGCGCGCGTCCGCCCGGTACGCCGCGGTGCGCTCGGCCAGCTTGCGGTAGGTGTCCATATTGGCCTGCGCGGACTCCCACACGCCGCGCTCGGTCTCGGTGCGCGACGGCTTGTAGTCGAAGTGCCGCGCGCCATCGTAGCGCGGACCGCCCGCCGGGAAGCCGTGCTCGAGCAGGTCGACGGTGAAGAACGCGGACAGCAGGTCGCCGTGGCCGAATACGAGGTCCTGGTCGTACTTGATGGAGCGCTGGCCGTTGAGGTCGAGGTGGAACAGCTTGCCCGCCCACAACGCCTGCGCGATGCCGTGCGTGAAGTTCAGCCCTGCCATCTGCTCGTGGCCGACCTCGGGATTGAGGCCGACGATGTCGCCGTTGTCCAGGTGCGCGATCAGCGCGAGCGCGTGCCCGATGGTCGGCAGCAGGAGGTCGCCGCGCGGCTCGTTCGGCTTGGGCTCAAGGGCGATCCGCAGGTCGTAGCCCTGCTGCTTGATGTGGGCGGCGACGGTGTCGATGCCCTCGGCGTACCGCTCATGGGCGGCGTGCAGGTCCTTCGCGCCGTCGTACTCGGTGCCCTCGCGACCGCCCCACATCACGAACGTGCGCGCGCCGAGCTCTGCGGCGAGGTCGGTGTTGCGCAGCACCTTTCGTAGCGCGAATCGTCGCACCGATCGATCGTTCGACGTCAGGGCACCGTCCTTGAACACCGGATGGCCGAACAGGTTCGTGGTGAGCATTTCGATCACCAGCCCGGTCTCGTCGGCGGCTTTGCGCACGGCTGCGAGCGCGCGCTCGCGCGTGTCGTCGTCGGCGTCGAACGGCACGACGTCGTCGTCGTGGAACGTAAAGCCCCACGCGCCCAGTTCGGCGAGCTTGTGCACCGCGTAGGAAGGGTCGAGCGCCGGTCGGGTGGCTGCGCCGAACGGGTCCTGCGCCTGCCAGCCGACCGTCCACAGACCGAACGAGAAGGGAATCTGCTCACCGGACACGGGGACCTCCTCAGCAAGTTTGTATATCCACTGAACTTATTCACCGACGGCGCTAGGGTCAAGACGTGACCAGCACCGGACCCGCTCGCCAGGCGTCGCTGCGCGAGCGCAACCTCGCGATGACCGCGCGCGCGGTCATCGACGCCGCCGCGCCGCTGTCCCGAGCGGACGTCGCCGCGCGCACCGGCATGACGCGGGCGACGGTGTCCACGCTGGTAGATCAGCTCATCGAGGCCGGATTGCTCACCGAACTGCCCGCCGTGTCGTCCGGGCCGGGACGTCCCGCCGTGCCGCTGGCGCCAGCCGCACGCACGGTCGTCGGTGTCGGTCTTGAGGTCAACGTCGACTACCTCGGCGGCAGGGTGGTCGACCTGACCGGCGCGGTTGTCGATGAGATCGTGTTTGCGGAGAATCTGCGCGGCAGTTCGGCCACGATCACGCTGGGGCGGTTGGGCGGTCTCGCGCACGACCTCATCGCGCGGGTGGAGTCGCAGGGGATGCGCGTCGTCGGCGCGCACCTCGCCCTGCCCGGCCTGGTGGACACCCGCGCTGAGCTGCTGCGCATCGCGCCGAACCTCGAGTGGTCCGACGTCACGCCGCTGCCGCTGCTCTGCCTGCCCGACCACCTGCCCGCGACGGTCGGCAACGAGGCGAAGCTCGCCGCGCTCGCCCAGCTGTGGGGGTGCCGGGTCGCGGATCGCGCCGCTCGCACGTTCCTCTACGTTTCCGGTGACGTCGGCATCGGCGGCGCCATCATCATCGATGGCGAGCTGTTCGGCGGCAGGCGAGGCTGGAGCGGGGAGCTGGGACACGTCACGATCGACCCCGCCGGACCGGCGTGCCGCTGCGGCGCAAGCGGGTGCCTTGAGCGGTACGCCGGTAAGGAAGTGCTGGTCAGCGGGCTCGGGCTGGACATAGACGTCGCGGACGACGTCCTGATCGATCGGCTCAGCGCATCGGACGACGCCGCCCGGACGGCGGTGCGCACCGCAGGCGCCGCGCTGGGGCAGGCGATGGCGGGCGCGGTGAACCTGCTTGACATCGACTGCGTGCTGCTCGGCGGCGTCTACACCGGACTGGTGCCGTTGTTGCGGCCAGGGATCGCCGAGCAGTTGCGGACGCGGGTGCTTGGCGCGCCGTGGGCGCCGGTCGACGTCGCCCCCGCGCCGGTCGCCGACCACGCCGCGTTGACCGGGGGAGCGGCGACGTCACTGCGTACCGTCGTCGAGGACCCGATGCCCTGGATCGCTGCGGCGACCGGGTGACGACAGGCTAGGACGGGGGCGCCGTCCCGGCGTGCCCCAGCCCTAGTCCCTCGGGATCAGCGGTGTCGGTCTAGGTCTTCGTTCTGCGCCAGAGGGAGCAGCGGTCCCAGCCGAACTGGACGTCCACGCAGGCGCGTAGCCCAATGGCCTGCCCCTCCACGAAGCTCTCGTTCCAGTGTCGGGTCGTGCCGCACCCGTTGTAGTTCTCCAGGCGCGTCGTCTCACCGTTGAGCTTGTACTCCAGATAGACACCGTGCGCGTCACAGTCGGTGTCGCTGAGGTAGAAATGCTCACCCCGCTGCCAGAACGTCGCCTCCGACCCGGTCACCGTTGCCACCAGCTTCGGGTAATGGATTCGTGCCAGGACGGATCGGTGCTGGGAGTAGTTCACCTCCGAGTCGGTGCCGGTCAGGTGTTTGTCCGCGGCGTCGGCGGCGTTGAACGTCACCGTCGCCTCCGTACCGACGAACGGCGTGGCAGGCGTCGAGCTGCAGCACCGATCCTCCTGGGCGAACAGGAAGTCGATCCGTGGCTTGGACCCCCCGTTGAACGTCCAGTTGGCGCGCAGGCAGTCTTTGAGCGCGTCACCGGAGTACCGCTCGGAGCAGTCGTCGTAGATCGCGTCCCGGTAGCTGAGCTCGCCGCCGAGATCTCCGTTGGTCCGGGTGTACCAGGTCTTGTAGGTGGAGTCGGACCGCAGCTCGTCGAGGTTGAGGTCGCCCCCGTAGATCCGCAACGCACCGCCGTAGCCGGCGGCGTTGATCCTGGCGTTTGCCTCGTTCGCGTTCTCGTTCGCGCACTTCGGGCCGTTCATCCCGCCTGTGGGCCAGTGCACCGACCCAACTGTGAGGTACATCCGGGAAATCTTGTCGTAGAAGCGCGCCCGTACGTTCACGGTGCGGTCCTGGGTGTTGTTGAAGCATCGCCGCACGCCGTTCGAGCCGACCTGGTGGGCGTCCGACTGCCACGTCGACTTCCTGACCAGGTCGAAGCGGCCGGTGCGGTAGATGATCGCGTTGGTCTGATAGTCCTTGTCGGGCCCACACGGGCTGTTCATCCGTTCCGGGGACGACAGCGCGATCGCGCCCCGGTACGTGCCCGCGAGCATGTTGGTCATCTGGCTCGCGAGGTAGTCCAACTGCGACTGGTCGCTGATCTGCTGCACCAGGAACAGGTCAGGGGTGTACTTCTGTAGCCGCATGTAGTAGAGCAGGTCACGCCAGTCGCCGGGGCATTGCGAGTCGATCGGCACCATGTTCTCGATGTTGTTGACATACGTCTGCACGAAGCGAGGGTTGTCATTGACCCTGGCGTAGCCGTCGGTCTCGTGGGTCGCCATCGCGACGGCGGGGTCGTTCCCCGTCGCGGGAGCCGCTTGCCGTTGCGGCGCCGCCATGCTGCTCACGAGCATGGCTGCGGCCATCGACACCACCAGCGCGAGCGTCGTCTTCACTGAACGCATCGTCATCGTTCCTCTCGTTGGCGATGTCGTGTTCGTACCCGGCCGACCTTGTAGAAACCTTGTGTGCTCCGCGCCCCGGCGAAGAGGGCGAGAAGAGCGCACGGAGATCGAGTCAGCGGATCCTGCACCGGGATGTAGGAATGTCGGTTCGGGAGATTCGGGAGTCCGCGCATGATTCGTCGGAAACCGCGATCGCGGGTCGGGCTCCGCGCCATGGCGACGCTGATAGCCGTCATCGCCGCACTGCTCATGGCGCCAGGCGCCGCTGCGGACCAACGTCCCGCGACGGCACCGGTCACGACGTCCAATGCGGTGGCCGAGAACGATGCCGACGCGGACAAGGCCGCGGCGTCCAAGCGGGCACGCACGATGGGACAGCGCGTCGAGGTGGAGTCACAACGGACCCAGCGGACCCAACTCTATGCCAATCCCGACGGCACCTTCACTGCCGAGATGCATGCTCGCCCCGTCCGTGTGCGGCGCGCGGACGGCGGCTGGTCCCCGGTCGACCTCACCCTCGAGCGCAAGGCGAACGGCGTCATCGCGCCGAAGGCGTCGCCAACCAGGATGCGGCTCTCCGGCGGCGGTGATGGTCCGCTTGCGACGCTCTTCCGACACGGCAAGTCGCTGTCGCTCGCGTGGCAGGACACCCTGCCCGAGCCCACCCTTGACGACGACACCGCCACCTATCCTGACGTGCTGCCCGACGTCGATCTCGTCGTCCGGGCCTACGACGACGGCTTCGCCGAAACCCTCGTCGTCAAGACACCGCGCGCCGCCCGTAATCCCGCGCTCGCGAAGCTTCGGTTCGGCGTCGAGACCCACGGCGTCCAACTGCGCGGTAATGGCAGATCGTTCGCCGCCGTCGACACGGAAGACCGCGAGGTGTTCGGCTCAGGAACCCCGACGATGTGGGACTCCTCCGGCACCTTCGACGGCAGGGTCAACGCCGCCGAAGACCGTACGGACCGCGTCGCGGGGCCTGCCACGGGCGCTCGCCGCACCACGATGCCGATGCGGCTCACGGGCGGGCGGCTCGAACTTTCCCCCGATCGCGCGCTGCTTACTGGCGCCGACACCGAGTTTCCCGTCTACATCGACCCCTCGGTGACCGTCGACCTGTCCTACTGGACCATGATCAACCAGAGGTTCAGGCACCAGTCGTACTGGTCCTACGACCGCTCCGACGGCGTCAAGGTCGGCTATGTTGAGGACTGGTCGGCTGGCTGGGTCAAGTACCGCTCGCTTTTCCGGTTTCCGACAAGCGAATTCCGGGGCACGCACGTGCTCAGCGCCGAGTTCAGCGCCACCGTCTACCACTCCTACTACTGCACCAACACCCGCACCGACCTGTACCGGATCACCAGCGGCTTCAGCTCGTCGACCACCTGGGACAACTCGGTGCCCTGGTCGTCAGGCAACTACCTCGCCAAGGACTCCGGCCACTCCTGCTCCGGCACTGGCGACCGCCGCATGGAGTGGAGCACGTCGGCGCTGGCGTCGGCCGCGGACAATGCGTCAGGCAAGTACCTGATCCTCGGCCTGCGCAACTACAACGAGTCCGACATCAACAACTCGTGGAAGAAATTCCGCGCCAAGTCGCCGAAGCTGTCGGTCACCTACAACACGCCACCGGAGGCGCCACGCGACATCACTGTGAACGGGCACGCCTGCGCGCAGGGCGCCGACCGGCCAACCGTCGGCTCCGCTAGCCCAAAGATCACCGCCAACCTGTACGACGCCGACAGCGCCGACCGGCTCGATGTACGGATGTACTACACCCCGCTTGGCGGCACCAACTCCACGACCAACTCCGTGCTGCGCACCGACCAGGCCAACGGCGCGACCATGACCATCCCTGAGGGCACCATCCCGGGTGGCGCGCTCGCCAACGGTGGCACCTATTTCGTACAGGGCTACGCTCGCGACACCAGCACCGCGCGGGACCGCTCGCCCGACTCGGCGCGCTGCGAGTTCACTGTGGACACCAGCCGCCCTGAGAACATGCCGACGGTGTCGTCAACCGACTATCCCGATGACGGCGCGTACCACAAGGGTGTCGGCCAGACCGGGGAGTTCACCTTCGGGCCCAACGGCGTCGCCGGCGTCGTCGCGTACGAGTTCTGGCTGGACGGCCAGCCCAAACGGACCGCAGCACCCGGCGCGGACGGTACCGTGACGGTGAAGGTGACGCCACACGCGCGGGGCATCAACACCCTGTACGTCCGGTCCAAGGACCCCGCTGGCAACTTCTCCGACACCCGCAGCGATTACAAGTTCAATGTCGGGCGCGCGTCGTTGCCCGTCGCGCACTGGACGATGAGTGAGGACACCGGCCCAGTGCTGGTCGACGACTCCGGCAACAACCACCACGCGACGCTCGCCGGTGGCACCGAACGCAGCAGCGGCAGGGTCGGCACTGGGAAGGACAAGGCCATCCGGTTCGACGGCGCCACTGGTGAGGCCGCCACGCTCGCGCCGGTCGTCGACACCGCGGCCAGTTTCGCGGTCGCGACGTGGGTGCGGCTCACTGACGACACGGCCAACCGGACGGCGGTGAGCACCGTCGGTCCCGCGTCTAGCGCGTTCCGGCTGCGCTACGACAACGCGCGGAATCGGTGGGCCTTCGTCACCACCGACGGGCGCGACGCGACGCCCAAGGTGGCGGCATCGGCGGCGGCGCCCCGGCTGGGCGTGTGGACGCACCTGGCAGGCACCTATGACGAGGCGACCGGTGAGTTGCGGCTCTACGTCAACGGCAAGCTCGAAGGAACCGCGACCAACACCTACCCGTGGCGGGCGAGCGAGTACACCGCGATCGGGCGCGCGCGGACCGCGCGGGAGCCGTCCGAGTTCTTCGCGGGCGATGTCGATGATGTCCGTGTTTGGTCGCGCATGGCCTACCCCGATGAGATGACGGCGATCGCCGACAAGGCGACCCTGGTCGGGGAGTGGCTGTTCGAGGAGGCGTCCGACGATCCGGCCGCCGCCGACAGCTCCGGCTACGGCCACACCGCCACGTTGACCGGCACCATGACGCGCGGCGACGGCAAGGACGGCGGCGGCGCGCTGCACGGTGCGCGGGGCGGTTACGCCAAGACCGACGGTCCGGTGCTGCTGACTGACCAGAGCCTGACCGTGTCGGCGTGGGCGCGGCTGACCGACACCGCGAACTGGCGCACGGCCGTGGCGCAGGCCGGCGAGCACTGCAGTGCGTTCCTGCTGCAGTACGACTACTGGTCGCGGAAGTGGGCGTTCTCCGCTGGCAAGACCGACACCGACGGCGCTACCCCAGTGCGGGCGCTCTCGGACGCCCCGGCGAGCGACCAGTGGACCCACCTGGTCGGCGTGTACGACGCGGCCGACCGCGAGTTGCGGATCTACGTCAACGGCCAGCGGGAGGGCACGATCTCGCACACCGCGTGGCATGCGTTCGGTGCTCTGCAGATCGGTGTCAGCCTGTGGGACACCAACCGGGGCGACCACTTCGTTGGCGGCATCGACGATGTGCGGGTGTTCACCGGCGTGCTCAGCGACGCGGCGATCCAGAACCTCTACGACCTCTGAGCTGATCGAAGGACTGCACCAGGGAGGTGTGCCGTGTCCCCACGACTCGGTAGGAGTTTCGCTGCGAGAGCGCTCGCGTCCATGCTCGCGGCGGGGTTGCTCTCGGCAACCCCGGCCGCGACGGCGGCGCCGGAGTACCAGCCGCTGACCGTCCAGCAGGAACGGGTGGTCAAGGGCGGCCCGGTCAGGACGCGCTCGTCGGCGCCCAATCCCGCCGACGAGCGCGCGCTGCGTACCCCACCACCGGCGCCGGTGTGGCCGGAGGCTGGCAGCGTCGAGCTACCCACTGCGGCGTCGTTCGCCGCGACGGCGCGGGCTCAGCGTGCCGGCACGCTTCCGGTGCAGGTCAGCGCGCCGCACCGGACGAAGCACCGACCGGAGCGGGTGCGCGTTGACGTCATCGACGCCGCGACGACCAAGCGGAGCGCGCGGGACGAGGTGCTGCTGCGAGTGATCCGCGCCGACGGCGACGACCACGCGGGCGACGTCGACCTCGCGGTGGACACTCGGGACTTCGTGACCGCGTACGGCGCGGGCTGGGCGCACCGGCTCCGGCTGGTCGAACTGCCCGATTGCGCGCTGACCACACCGAACAAGCAGGGTTGCGCTGGTACGCCGATCCCGTCGACCTCGCTGACGTCCGGCTGGGTCACCGGCACGGTGACCACCGGCTCCCTGCTTGCTCTTTCGGCTGGCGCGTCAGGGCCGACCGGTGACTTCGCCGCGACGAGCCTGCAGCCGTCCGCAACCTGGAGCGCTGGCGGCAACTCCGGTGACTTCAGCTGGAACTACCCGTTCCGCGTGCCGCCGTCGCTTGGCGGCCCCAGCCCGGACCTGGCGTTGCAGTACTCCGCGCAGAGCGTTGACGGCAGGCATGCCGCGACCAACAACCAGCCGTCCTGGATCGGTGAGGGCTTCGAGCTGTGGCCCGGGTCGATCGAGCGCCGCTACAAGTCGTGCGCCGACGACCTCGGCGGCAACAACGACCAGCGCAAGACTGGCGACCTGTGCTGGGCCACCACCAACGCCATCCTCAACCTCGGCAGCACCGCCACCGAGCTGATCTGGGACGGCAGCGAGTATCGCCCGCGCAAGGAGGACGGCTCCAAGATCGAGCTGCTCACCGGCGCCAGCAACGGCGACAACAACGGCGAGTACTGGAAAGTCACCACTACCGACGGAACCCAGTACTTCTTCGGCCGCAACCGGCTGCCCGGCTGGAGCTCCGGCAAGGCGACCACCCAGTCGGCCTGGACCGTGCCGGTGTACGGCAACAACTCAAGCGAACCGTGCCATTCCTCGACGTTCGACGGCTCGCACTGCCAGCAGGCGTGGCGGTGGAACCTCGACTACGTCATCGACCCGCACGGCAACACCATGTCCTTCTGGTACGACAAGGAGAGCAACAAATACGCCCGCAACCTCACCGGGTCGAAGGTGTCCAGCTACACCCGGGGCGGCACGCTGGATCACATCGACTACGGCACCCGCAGCGGCACCGCGTACGGCACGCCGCCGATGCGGGTCAACTTCACTACCGCCGACCGGTGCCTGTCCAACTGCGGCAACCACGGCGCCAACTGGCCAGACACGCCGTGGGACCAGGAGTGCACCAGCTCCACGTCATGTGACGACTACTCACCGACCTTCTGGACGACCAAGCGGCTCGCCACGATCACCACGCAGGTGCGCAAGGACGGTTCGCTGGCCACGGTAGACACCTGGACGCTGACGCACACTTTCCCCGACCCCGGTGACTCCACCCGCGCCGGGCTGTGGCTGGACGCGATCAGCCGCGCCGGGGTGCCCTCCGACGTGAAGTTCGTCGGCGTCCAACTGGACAACCGCGTGGACAGCAACGACCACTCGCCGCCGATGAAGTGGTGGCGCATCGCGGCAATCCGCACTGAGTTCGGCGGTGACATCGGCGTCACCTATTCCCAGCAGGACTGCGTCGCGGGCAGCCGCATGCCGAGCAAGCCGGAGTCCAACACGCTGCGCTGCTATCCGTCGATGTGGACCCCGCAGGGCTATACCGACCCGGAGGAGGACTACTTCCACAAGTACGTCGTCGAGCGCGTCGACCAGACCGACCTCTCCGGCGGGGGCGTCAAGGTCAGCACCGACTACGACTACGACGGCGCCCCGGCGTGGCACTACACCGACGTTGACGGCCTGACCTCGAAGAAGTACCGCACCTGGTCACAGTGGCGTGGCTACGAGCTGGTCAAGACGTACGAAGGGGACGGCGACGATCGCACCTTCACCGAGGAGCGGTACTTCCGCGGTATGCACGGTGACAAGCTGCCCAGCGGCACCCGCACGGTGTCGGTCACCGACTCCGAGGACACCAGCGTCACCGACCACGACGCCTACAACGGGATGCTGCGTGAGGAGATCGTTCACAATGGACCCGATGGCCCGGTCGTCGAAGCGACGATCTACGACCCCTGGCGGTCAGCGCCGACCGCGTCACGCACCATCGACAGCACCACCGTGCACGCCCGCTACGTCGACACCAAGGCCGAGCATGGCCGCATCGCGCTCGACGGCGGCAGAGGCTGGCTGCGCACCACGGTCGAGCGGACGTTCGATGGCTACGGCATGCCGACCACCATCAACGACCTCGGCGATGTGTCCACACCGGACGACGATCGGTGCACCCGCAACACCTACCTGCGTAACAGCTCGAAGTGGCTGATGACGACGATCTCCCGCAGCCGGGTGTACGCGCTGTCCTGCGGCACGGAGCCGTCGTCGGTCGGCGACGTGATCTCGGACGAGCGCAGCTCATTCGACGGCCAGTCCTACGGCGTCGCGCCCACCAAAGGTGACGTGACCACGGTGGATGCGATGGACGACTGGGCCAACGGCGTCACGTCGTACTACCAGAAGGAGCGCGCGGTGTACGACGTGCACGGCCGCGTCGTCGAGTCGTACGACGAGCTGGACCGCAAGAGCACCACCGAGTACACCCCCGCGACCGATGGACCGGTGACCCGCGTCGTCGAGAAGAACCCGAAGCTGCACGCCACCACGACGGAGTTCGACCCGGCGTGGGGCGAGCCGACGAAGATTACGGATCCGAACGGGCGGATCACCGAGCTGAGCTATGACAGCCTGGGACAGCTCACCGGCGTGTGGCTGCCGACCAGGTCGCGGGCGAACGGGCAGTCGCCGAGCATGACGTTCGCCTACCGGCTGCCATCGCGGGACGCCGACGGTCAGGCGGACGGTGTCTCCGCGATCACCACCCAGGTGCTCGGGCCCAATGGCGCCTACACCACATCGCGGGAACTGTACGACGGGCTGCTGCGGCAGCGGCAGACCCAGGCGCCAGCAGGGGACGGCAGCGGCGGCCGCGTCATCACCGACACCTTCTACGACACCGCGGGGCGGGCGTACAAGGCCAACGGGGGCTACTACGCCAACGGTGCGCCGTCGACAACGCTGTTCGCCCCGTCCGGCGGTGACCTGCAGATCGCGGCGCAGACGCTGACGACGTTCGACGGTGCGGGCCGTACGACGGCCGAGATCCTCCGCCGGTTCGGGGTGGAGAAGTGGCGCACGGTCTACGGCTACGGCGGCGATCGCACCGACGTCACCCCGCCGGACGGCGCCCCGCCGACCAGTACCTTAACCGACGCACGGGGACAGACCACCGAGGTGCGCCGGTACACAGGGGACACACCGGCCGGGGAGTTCGAGGCCACCAGTTACAGCTACGACCGCAAGGGCCAGCTGACCAAGGTCACCGACCACGCGAAGAACGCATGGACGTACGACTACGACCCGCGCGGCCGTGTCGAGTCCACAACGGACCCGGACAAGGGCACGACCTGGCTCGACTACACCGGCGACGGCGAGATCGAGCGGACAACCGACTCGCGGGGCCGCCGCATCGCCTACCGCTACGACGCGCTCGGGCGCAAGACCGCGATGTTCCAAGGCTCGCTCACCGGAACGAAGCTGGCCGAGTGGAGCTATGACACCGTCACGAACGGCACGGGCCTGCTCGCCTCGGCGACCCGGTTCGTGGGCGACGAGGCCTACCGGTTCGAGGTCCTCGGCTACCACGCGCTCGGCGAGCCGACGTCGACGCGGGTGACCGTTCCCGCCGCCGAGGGCAAGCTCGCTGGTGCGTACTCGTACCGGATGAGCTACAACGACGACGGCAGCGTGAAGGCCACATCGCTGCCGGCCGCGGGTGGGCTGCCCCGCGAGGTGCTGGAGTACTCGTACGACGACCATGGCAAGCCGGTCGAACTCACCACCTCGATCAACTTCCAGGAAAGCGCCTACGTCGAGAACACCCAGTACACAAAGCTCGGCGAGCCTGGCGTGTACACGTTCGCGCGGTCGCAGTCCGATCTGTTGGTGCAGCAGGGCTTCACCTACGACGAGACCACCCGGCGGCTGATCCGGCTGATCAACGCGAAGGAGACCTCGGTCACGCGGCTGACCGACGCCACGTACGACTCGGACCCGGCTGGCAACATCGTGGCTATCGACGACACCGCGTCAGGCGACACGCAGTGCTTCGACTACGACGCCTTCCGACGGCTCGCCGAGGCGTGGACTCCGGCGTCCGGCGACTGCACGGTCGCGCCGGCGCGTGACGCGGTCGACGGGCCTGCGCCGTATTGGCACGAGTTCTCCTACGACGCGACGGGCAACCGCACCCGCATGGTCAACTATGGCGCCTCGCCAGCCGAGGACGAGACTACGACGTACAACTATCCGCCAGCCACGACCGCGCAGCCGCATACGCTGCTGTCCACGGCGACCACGAAGGGCAGCGGCCTGCCCGAGGTGCGCTCCTACGGCTACGACAAGGCGGGCAACACGACGTCCCGGCCTGGCGGCCAGACGCTGACCTGGGACGCCGAGGGCAACCTGGCGTCGGTCGAAGAGCCGGGCGGCACATCGTCCTATGTGTACGATGCCGATGGTGCCCGGCTGATCGGCCGCGACGCCGACGGGGCGACGTTGTTCCTGCCGGACATGGAGCTGCGGCTGGACTCCGACAGCGGAACGGTGTCCGGCACCCGGTTCTACACCCACAACGGCAGTACCGTCGCGCAGCGCGACGCGGGCGGCGTCACCTGGCTGCTGGCCGACCACCAGGGCACCCCGCTCATGGCGGTGCGTGCCAACCAGGAGCAGCAGGTCGTGCAGCGGCGGCAAACGCCGTTCGGCGAGCCGCGCGGGGACGCGGTGGACTGGCCGAACGAGCGCGGGTTCCAGAACGGTGCTGTTGACGCGGCGGGCACGGTGCACCTGGGCGCGCGGGAATACGACACGGATACGGGCCGGTTCACGTCGGTCGATCCGCTGATCGACCACGGCGACGCCCAGCAGATGCAGGGCTACGGCTACGCGAACAGCTCACCGATCACGATGTCCGACCCGGACGGCCTGCGGCCGCTGATCACCAACAGCCAGCGCGGTGACGAGAAGTATCTGAAGAAGAAAAACAAGCGTTGGACGAAGTCCCGCAGCGGGCGGTTCACGTTGCGCACCCGGCCGCCGAGGAAGACCTCGACGACGACGTGGGCCGATGACCTGAAGAGCGGAGCGGAGAAGCCGAAGAAGAAGGAACCCGAAGTCAAACC
This sequence comes from Actinophytocola sp., assembly GCA_009377475.1. Classification (GTDB taxonomy): domain Bacteria; phylum Actinomycetota; class Actinomycetes; order Mycobacteriales; family Pseudonocardiaceae; genus Haloechinothrix_A. The sequence goes on along the minus strand of WHTY01000035.1, from coordinate 12,830 downwards.
CGACCCGTTGTTCGCCGCTCTGACCGACCCCATGACGGATGACGTCGAACGGACGCAGGACGAGTTCATGAAGCGTTATCACCGCGAGCAGGACGCGTTCAAGCGCGAGCAGATGCTGGAGGACTTTTGCAACAGCCAACCGCGAGCGCAGATTTGCGGGTGGCACCGCGACACCGTCGATGCGGCTAGGCGCAGCAACCAGGAACGGGAGCACTTCTACGGCGGTTTCTACGCGGCAGGGGCCTACTGCGGTCTGGCTTGTTTAGGCGGGTCGGTCAACTCGAACGGCGGGGAGGTCGACTTCGGTACGGCCGGATGTTGCCGTGCTAGCGGCGGCGTGGGTTGGACCAGCGCCAATCCGGATGAGATGAGTGGAGACACCGGGTTGTTCTGCCTTGCGTACGGGGTGGGCGCCTGCTATTCAACAGGCACAAGGAAGGACGGCACGCGATGGCATGGCGGTGAGGTCAACCTGGGAGCCGGTGTGTTCGCTGGCCACATGCACAACGTATGGCAGGTCTGGGAGTGGTGAGCCCGGTGCGTCAGGCCACCGGCCGGGCAGGTGTGAGCGCCGGGTCGTGGGCCAGGATCCGGCGGTGCGCCTCCCGCACCGCCGGGCCCGGCTCGACGCCGAACTGGTCCCGCAGCGCGCGCCGCAGCCGCTCGTACGCCAGCAGCGCGGCCGCCTGCCTGCCGCAGCGGTACTCGGCGAGCATCAACAGCGCGATCAGCGACTCGCGTAGCGGCTGCTCGACGGCGGCGGCCGCTAGCGCGACGGCGGCTTCCGAGGGCCGGTCCGCCGCGAGGAGCAGTGTGGTCCACTTCTCAAGGACGCAGAGCCGTTGCTCGTCAAGCAGATCCGCCGTCGCACGGAGGGCGGGCGCGCTGTTGAGCCCGGTCAGCGGCCTGCCCCGGTACAGCCGCATCGCCTCCTCTAACAGCTGGGCGGCGGGTTCTGGCCGCCCGCAGTCCGCAAGGGTGGCGGCGTGCTTACGCAGCTCGTCGAGCCGGAACACGTCCACCGACGTGCGGTCGACGTCCACCTGGTACCCGGCAGGCGTCGTGACCAGGACGTCCGGGCTGCCGGGCGCCCCAAGCGCCTGCCGGATCCGCCATACCGCCGTCTGCACCTGTTCGCGGGCGGTGCGTGGCGGGTCGTCCGGCCACACGGCGTCGACCAGCCGCTCGGGCGGGACGACGCGGCCCGCGTCGAGCAGCAGGACCGCGAGCACGATCTGCTGCCTCCGGCCGGCAAGGCGCACGGGCACGTCGCCGTGGTCGATGGTGAGCGGACCGAGCAGGGCAAACCGGAATTTCGTCATGATGAGGACGATGGCACCCCGATCTTGTATCGGTCTTGTATCCGCATCGTGCTCATCGGTCAGGGCGGGAAGAGCAGGTACCGGACGTCGCTGGCCTCGCCCGCGCCAAGGCGTTCCAGGATTGGCAGGGCCTCGCGCCAGCGGGCGCGGGCGCCGTCCGCGTCGCCGAGGTCGTCGAGCGCGCAGCCGAGCCGCCACAGGGCACGACCCTCCTCGTGCTGCGCGTTGATATCCCTGGCAATGGTCAGCGCATCGGAGCAGGCCCGCACCGCGTCCGCCGGTTGCCCGCGTCGCCGGTACGCCTCGCCGAGCCCGACCAGGTTCCACGACATGCCGAGCTGCGCGCCAAGCTCGCGGTTGATGGCCAGCGCGTCCCGGTGGCAGTCGACGGCTTCGTCCAGCCGCCCGGTGTCGGTCAGGGCGCTGCCGAGGTCATCGAGCGAGTGGGCCACGCTGCGTTCGTCACCCAGCTCGCGGAACAGGTCGAGCGATTCGCGCAGCAGCGGGATCGCGGCGGCTGGCCTGCCACGGTGGCGATGGATCTGCGCGAGCGTGCCCATTGCGCGGCCCTGGCCGGAAGGGTCGCCGAGATCGCGACGGATCCGCAGCGCCTGCTCCGCATACCCGATCGCGTCGTCATACCGCCCGCGTTCGCTGCACGCGGTGGCGAGGTTGTGCAGGCTCGTCGCCTCGCCCGGCCGGTCGCCGATCATTCTGCGCAGGGTGAGCGACTCGTTGAACAGCTCGACGGCGCGCTCGCCCTCGCCGGACAGCCACGCCGTGACGCCCAAGTCGGTCAGCACCTGCCCTTCCCCGTGCCGGTCGCCGTACCGCCGCGCTACGGCGAGTGCGCGTTCGTTGAGCGCGCGCAGGTGTGTCCAGTGCCGTCCGGTGTGCAGCGAGTCGAACATCGCGTGCGCCAGTTGGACGGCGATCGGCGCGAACTCGTCTGGTGCTTCGGCCGCTTGCTCGGCGGCGCTGACGATGTTCATCCGCTCGGCGTCCAGCCACGCGGTGGCGTGCTCGCGGGAGTGCAGCGGTAACGCCTCATCGGGCGTGGCTTTGACCAGGTCCTTGCGGTAGCCGGGGCGCACGAGCTGGTTGGCCGCGACGGTGGTCGCGAGGTAGCAACGCCAGGTGCGGGCAAGGGACGCCCAGCGCTTCTCCTGGCTGACCTCGTGCTCGGCGGCCTGCCGCGCGTAGAGGCGAACCAGGTCGTGCATGCGGTACCGGCCTGGCGCGTGGGACTCGACGAGCTGGGCGTCTGCCAGCCGGTCCGCTCGCCGCTCCGCGTCGGCCGGTGTTGTGTCGAGCAGCCGAGCGATGATCGGCGTGCTGATGTCGGCGCCATCGGGCAACGCCAGCAGCGGGAAGACGTCGCTCGCGGCGTGGTCGGCGTCGTCGTCGCTACGGTGCAACGCCTCGCGTCCGGCATCGAACGCCGCCCGCACGGAGACTCCGGCATGGCCGAGTTCGTCGAGGCGACGTCGATGGTCGACAAGCCGTTCAATGAGCCCGGCGACCGGCCAGGCAGGGCGCGCCAGCATCCGGGCGGCGATGATGCGCAGGGCGAGCGGCAGGTGCTCGCCGAGCGCGGCAAGCTCCCTCGCGGCGCGCGGATCACTCCGGGCGCGGGGGTCGAGTCGCGCCAGCAGGTCGACCGCCTGCTCCGGCGTGAGGGAACGCAGGCCGATCCGCAGTGCGTCGTCCATGCCGACGATCGCGGGCCTGCTTGTGATGATCATCGCGGTTTCGGGGTGGCTGGGCAGCAGCGGGTCGACCTGGCTCGCGTTGGTCGCATTGTCCAGCACGAGCAGGACCTTGCGTCCGGCAAGCACGGACCGGTACTGCGTTGCGGCCTCTTCGGGGTCCTGCGATACCGAGGCTGGCGGCACTCCGAGGGCGCGCAGGATTCTGCCGAGGACCTCGATGACGGACAGTGGCGGCTGGCCGGGGCTGAACCCGTGCAGGTCGACGTAGAGTTGCCCGGCCGGGTAATGCTCGGCGGCCGCGTGGGCGGCGCACAGCGCGAGCGCGGACTTCCCGACGCCTGCCGGGCCATGGATCACGACGACCCGTGGTCCGTTGTGCGGTCCTATGAGGACGTCTGTGGCCTGTGCGAGCTCGACGTCCCTGCCAGTGAACGTTGTCGGGGCAGCGGGTAGCTGCCTCGGCACTGGTGGTTGTGCCGACGCGGAAGCGTGGCCGAGGGGTTCGTCGCGCGCGAGCTGCCTATGCAGCGTCGTCAGCTCGGCACCTGGCTGGACGCCGAGTTCGTCGGCGAGCCGGTCCCTGGTCCGTGCGAAGCATGCCAGCGCTTCGCGACGCATGCCGTTGGCATGCAGCGCGCGGATCAGTTGTGCGGCGAACCGTTCGTCGAGCGTGTGCTCGCGGACTAGCTCGGCCAGCTCGTCAAGGATGCCAGTGCTGTCGGCCGGTGCGAGCGTGAGATCGATGTCGATCCGGTCCGCGAGGGCCGACAGCCGGAGTCGTTCGAGTTCGGTGCGGATCGCGTCTGCCCAGTCACCGGTCAGCCCGGTGAGCGGCGTGTCCCGCCACAGGCCGAGGGCTTCCGCGAGCAGCGCGCGCCGGAGTTCCTGCGCAGGTGTGGCGCGTACGCGTTCGATCAGGTGACGAAACCGATGGACGTCGACCTGCTCGCGGGTGATCGGCAGCGCGTAGCCGTTGCCCGCACGGGTCAGTGCGATGCCGGCCGTGCGCAGCGCGCTGCGGAGCCGAGAGATGTAAGCGTATAGCGAGCCTCGTGCGTTTGGTGGGGGATCTTCGCCCCAGATTCGGGCGATCAGCGTGTCGATGGCTACGGGTGCGCCTGTCGCGAGGCCGAGTATCGCGAGCACCTGCTGGTGCCGTGCCGGGCCGAGCTCCACCATGCGGCCGTCATGGTGGAGCTCGACCGGCCCGAGGATCCGTAGCTCCACCGGTTACGGCGTCGGCGGGCCCCAATGCGGGTCAAGCTCCGGCCCGTCGTCACCGACGATCTCGCGGATCGGATCCGGTTGTGGTGTGGCCGATGCGGACGGAGTGGCCAGCGCCAGCGCGGCCAGAACAAGTCCGGCGCCGATGATCGCCCTCAGGATGGCGCGCATGTTGTCTCCTTCGGTTTTCGTTGACATCAAAGAGTGCACCATGCCGGTATGACGAAGCTAGAGCGTTTTGGGTTGCTACGGCGGCCCATCGAAGGTTGAGCGGCATGTGGCCCCCTGCCCGCGCGGTGTGGCCGGACTCCGGTCAGTTGTGCCGCGATGCTGAAGTGCCCGCGTGTTCCCGTGGTGAATGCCCATCGACGAGAACGCGATGGATATCGCCGATCTGCGCTTCGAGCGCGCTGAGTCGTGCGTCGATCGCGGAATCATCCTGCGCATTATCCGATTCCGCCGAGTTCATGTTCGACATGAACCACGCCGACACGCTGGCGGTGACCGCACCGATCAACGAAATACCCACCAGCATGAGACCCGCGGTGGTAATTCGGCCGATAACGGTCACGGGCACGATATCGCCGTAACCCACGGTGGTCACCGTGACCATGCTCCACCAGACCGCATCGCCGAAATTGGTGATCTCCGCGTTGGGTGCGCCACGTTCGGCGTCCAATACCGCGAGTGCGCCAATCACGACGAGCAACGCGGTGGCGATGACGATCGCGGGCAGGGTGCGCATGACGGAGAGCCGTCCCGTGCGGGCGAGCAGCACGTGCGCGGTCGCGAACACCCGCAGCACACGCAGCGGACGCAGGGCGGGAACTGCCACGACGACGAGGTCGATCGGATGCGTCAGCAGGTAGTGGAACCAGCGCCCGGACAGGATCGCCCGCGCGGCCAGGTCCGCGGCGAAAACCAGCCAAATCGCGAAGGTGAGGTCTTCCGTGATCGCGCGGACCCAGCCGGGCAAATCGGGCCAAATAATCGGTAACGCGTAAATGACCAGGAAGAGAAGCGCCAACGCGAGAAGTGGCCAGGTCGTCCGGGATTCGTATTTTTCGAGTCGTGTCGTCATAGCAGTCTTGTTCGGCGTGGAATTTCATCTCGGAATACGGCGAGAGTAGCAAGTACGAGCACGGTCGGCCGATTGCCCAGGCACCTGCGCCGGAATTGGGCAGTCGTCGTGAAAAAAGACCGCTTCGCTGCGGCTAGGCCGTTTGGGCGTCTTGTGGTTGCTCCGGGCGTGACAACTACCATGCGCGCCGGGGTCCGCCGTGCCGTTGGAGCCGGCGCGAGAAGAGGGTGCGGTGAGAGTGTCAGGGTCGCGGTCGGCCGGTCGGCACCGGGCGAATGGCTCGATCGGCGCGTTCGCGGTTGTCGGGCCAGTGGTCGGTGGGCTGACGATGTCAGCGCTGGTCACCGGTGCCGCCGTGCTACTCGCTGGCGGTTCGCAGGTGGACGACGACTCGCCCGGACAGTTGCCACGGACGTACTCGACGGAACGCACGGTCACCAGCGACGTCCCGGCCACCACCAGCATCCCCGGCAGCAGCGCCACCACTCCGAGCACGTCGTCCACCGCGGGGTCGAGCGCGACGTCCAGCGGCGCGTCGCCGACCGCGACTCGACGCGCCCGGCCCACGACGACGCCGTCCACCACCACGGCAGGCACTACGACAGGCACCACGACGACAACCGCGACGACAGACGGTTCCTCGGAACCCTGTCCCGGCAACCAGCCGGAGCACGTGCGGCGGAAGGTGTGCGACTGATCCGGCGGCCGCACCCGGCGTCAGCGTAGGTCGACACGGGTCGTCATGGGTTAGCCTCGCGACCTGGTGCCATGCCGCGCCGGGCGGTCGCGGCGCTGTCGGACGCGAGGTGGATTGATGGCAAACGTGACGCGGGACCTGGTCGAGCACGCTCCGCCCGGCCACATCGCGTTGGTCACCATCGATGCCGCGCACCGCCGCCGGGCGTGGACGTTCGGCGAGCTGGCCGACGGTGCCCGCGCGACGGCGGCGAGGTTCGCTGCGCTGGGCGTGCGGCGCGGCGACGTCGTCTACACGCTGTGCGGGTCGCGCAGCGAGTGGGTCCTGACGATGCTGGCGTGCCTGCGGATGGGCGCGGTGATGGCGCCGTGCAGTCCGATGTTGCGAGCGGAGGATCTGCGCGTCCGCGCGCGAACCGCCGTCCCGCGCCTGGTGGTCGCCGACGACCAGTACCTCGACGTTCTCGCCGACGCCGGGCTCGACGGCAACGTGCTACCGCTGTCCGCGTGGGGCGCGGGGGACGCGGGATCGGACGTCCCGCCAGCCCCGGACCTGCCGGAAGACGACCCGGCGTTCCTGCTGTTCACGTCGGGGTCGACGGGCACGCCCAAGCCGGTCTGGCACGGCCAGCGCTACGTGTGGGGACAGCGGCTGCAGGCCGAGCACTGGCTGGGCGCCCGCCCCGGCGACATCGTGTGGAGCACCGCCGCGCCCGGCTGGTCGAAGTCCACGCGAAATGCGTTCCTCGCGCCGTGGCTGATGGGCGCGGTGGCGGTGTTGCACGAGGCGCGGTTCGACGTCGAGCAGCGAATGGCGACAGTGCGGGATGAGGGCGTGACCGTGCTGTGCATGTCGCCGACCGAGTGGCGGATGCTGCTGGCGGCTGGTGACCCGCCCGCGCTGCCGTCGTTGCGCAGGCTGGTTGCGGCGGGGGAGCCGCTGGACAAGGAGACGATCGCGCGGTGGCGCGCCGCGACCGGGCTGACCATCGCGGACGGCTACGGGCAGACCGAGACCGGCCACATCGCGGGCGCTCCGCCGGATGCGGACGCGCCGCCCGGCTCGGCGGGACGTCCGCTGCCCGGCGTGGCGACGCGGCTGCACGACGGTGAGTTGCAGGTGGACGCGACCACGCTGCCCACGCTGTCGCTGGTGCCGGAGCCGGAGCTGGTCGACGGCCGGTGGTGGCCGACCGGGGACCTGTTCCAGCAGGACGACGACGGTTGGCTGTTCTTCCAATCGCGTGTCGACGACGTGATCCTGTCGTCCGGCTACCGCATCGACCCGGTCGAGGTCGAGACGGCGTTGCGCAGCCACAGTGCGGTGCGCGACTGCCTCGTCGCTGGGATACCGGACGCGCAGCGCGGCGAGGTCGTGGCCGCGCTGGTCGTCGTTGGCGGTGACGCTGGTGACGCCTTGGCGGACCTGGCGGCGGCGTTGCAGGACCATGTCCGAACGGTGACCGCGCCGTACAAGTACCCGCGTGTGATCCGGTTCGTCGACGCGCTACCTCGGACGACGACCGGCAAGGCCGCACGAGGCAAGGGCCGGGAGCTGCTGGCGGGTGAGTGAGCCAGCGGGTGTCACCGGCGTAGGTTCCGGGCCTACGCACATGCCACTGATTTCGCTGAGTACTTGCCAGCGGCCCTGACCAGGTGTCGGTCGCTGGTCCATCCCGGTGAACTCTCGCCTCGCCGTGCGCGGACGGTAACGACCGCGTCCATCCACGCGACGTAGTCCGCGCCTGACGACGTTCGCTGGTCACCCCCGCGACGTCGTATCCCTGCTTATCCGAGAGGATCTCCGTGACCAAACTGTTCAGGATTGTGGTGCTCGGCGTTGCCATGGCGCTCGCCGGAGCGCTCGCCACGCCACCGGCGCACGCTGCGGGCGGCATCGTGATCTACAAGGCCGTCTACGACTCGCCCGGCAGCGACGACGGCAGCAACGCCAGCCTCAACGCCGAGTTCATCGTGCTCAAAAACAACTCGAAGAAGACGCGGTACCTCAAGGGCTGGAAGTTGCGGGATGCGGCGGGCCACGTCTACACGTTCCCGCGCACCAAGATCAAGCCGGGCAAGCGGATGCGGATCCACACCGGCAGGGGGGCCAACGACTGGAACGACCGCTACTGGCGGCGTGACTGGTACGTCTGGAACAACAGCGGCGACACGGCCAAGCTGCGCAGGAAAAACGGCACGCTGGTCGACAAGTGCTCGTGGGGCAGTTCTGGTCCGGGGTACAAGTACTGCTGAGGCCGCGCCGGAGTCGATCAACTGAGTCTCCGCCACAGTCGATCAACTTACCGCGCGGTGTTGCCAACAGGAACGGGCGAAAGCGACATAATCGTGTCACAGCGCGCGGGTAGTTGATCAACTGTGCGCCACGAGCGGCGTTGCCGCGCTACGCGGTCGGTGATCGGTCATACTGAGTGCATGGCAAAGGAACGGGTGCTCCACAGCGAGCGTCGGCCCTACGTCGTGGCGGGCAGCCTCGATGAGCTGGTGGGGCCGACGGTCGGTCTTGTCGAGCTGCCGTTGCGCCTGGACTGGTCCGAGCAGGGCACCTACAACCTGGATGAACCTCGGGAGCTGAACCTCATGTACGAGGTCGTTCTCCGGGAAGCCATGGACGTCCAGGACGTGCGCCGCTACCTCAACGGGCCGATGCTGCGCGCGGTGTGGCGGGAGCTCTTCTTGCCGCGACGAGCGCGGGAGCTGTGGGAACAGCGCTTCCCCGAGCTGGCGGACGTCTCCTGAGCGCCGATGGACCCACTGCATGAGCGCCTGGCGCGTGTCGGGCTCAGCGCGATCGGCCGGCACGGCTTCTGCCTTGCTGGTGGGTATGCCGTGCAAGCGCACGGGTTGATCAACCGGCGCTCTGAGGACGTCGACCTCTTCACCACGATGGACATCGAAGGTCGGTTTCCGGACGCGGTCCAGGCGTTGCTGGACGCTTACGGAGCGGACGGCCTTGACGCGACGGTGACACGCGACGGCGCGACCTTCGCTCGGTTGGAAGTCGCGGATCCGGCGGATGGTGCGCACGGTCGCGTCGAGCTTGGTGTCGACTGGCGCGCCTACCCACCCGCCCAGTTGGAGATCGGTCCAGTCCTGCACGCCGACGACGCCGTGGCCAACAAGGTGTGCGCGCTCTTCGGCCGGGGTGCCGTTCGCGACTACATCGATGTCGACGGCATCATGCGGTCGGGCCGATACTCGATGCCGTGCTTGCTGGAACTCGCCGTTGAGCACGATCCGGGGTTCCGCAAGGACATGTTCGCCGACGCGCTGCGTGCGGTGCGGCGCCTGCCACACTCGGCGTTCGCCGCATATGGCATGTCGGACGAGGACGCGGCGGCGCTTGTGACCCGGACCGTCGGCTACGCCAAGCAGGTCAACGACACTGCCGAATGACGTCGGCGTGCCGCGCAGCCGAACCGCACAGCAAGCAACGACAGCGCGTTGAGCAGCGACGTCGTCGCGTACTCCACGATAACCGTGAATATCCAGCCGACTATCGCGAGCCAGATCCACCGCCGCGCCGAATTCGAGGCATCGGATGCGTGGATTCGAGAGCTGGCGCTCGGCGCGCGGAACGGATTATTCGCGACCATGAGACACGAGTCTGGCATATCCCGTCCAGCCACTCCGATGACTTTGGACTGTCGCGGGCGTCCTTATCTCATCGGCAATCGTTTCGGTGTAGGAGAGAGGTGCCTAGGGTGGAGCGAAGTGCTGACGAAGCGGTCGGATCACGCAGCGGCCGTCGTCCAGTCTGGTCGCAACGGGAGAGTCAATGAGGACGCTGCATTTCGGTCTCCGTGTGGCCGACATCGACCGGTCGCTCGCCTTCTACACGGCGCTTGGCTATGAGGTGGTCGGGCGTGTCCCCGAGACGCCGCTCGGGGAGTTGACCATGCTCAAGCTCCCCGGTGACGACTTCGTCACTCTCGAACTCGTCCACGACCCGCACGCCACTGGTGTGGACATCGGCACCGGTCTCAGTCATTTCGTCGTCATGGTGGAGTCGATGGACGCCACCATCGCGCGGCTTACAGCGCAGGGCGTCGACGTCGCCGCGCCGACATCGCCGGATGACTCCACCGACTTCCAGGCGACGTGGCTCACCGACCCGGACGGCAACCGTATCGAACTGGTGCATTGGCCGACCGGGCATACGGACGGCATGACCGCGGCCGACTTCCAGGAATGAGGCCAGTGGCCGCCCGCCACGCAAGCAGGGCGGCGCGCAATGCTTGCGGCGTCGCGTAGGTCATCGGCGTTCCTGGTTGTTGGTGGTGGCCAGTTCGAGCAGGTACACCAATCAATCAGCAATTGCTACATTCAGAGGTAGCGAACGCTGTATACGAGCAGCAACGCCGTGCCCGCGTGAGGGTCTCACACGGGCACGGCGTCAACGTGGTGCTAGGGCTGGATCAGAGGGTTCGCACGCTGCTGGCCTGCGGGCCCTTGTTGCCCTGCGTGAGCTCGAACTCGACGCGCTGGTTCTCCTCGAGGCTACGGAAGCCGGTTCCGTCGATCTCGGAGTAGTGCACGAAGACGTCAGGGCCGTCCTCGCGAGCGATGAAGCCGAAGCCCTTTTCAGCGTTGAACCACTTCACGGTTCCTTGTGTCATTCTTTGTTCTCCTTGTGAGGATGTATGCCGGGTCGCACTGTGCGGCCCCGCGTGGCCGGGTTGCTCTGACGACGACTTCTCGGCTTGTCCTGCAAGGAGAAAAACGACGCCCGCACCAAGTTTCTGCGCGAGCGTGCTTGGCACACGAACACTTCAAAACTTCGACCTATCCTGCACAACGCACCCCGGAGCGGATTTGTTCCCGCGCCGCGATCGAGGCCGCCACGCGCCGTGCACGTCGTCCTGATGTGGTGGGCGCGTACAGTTCGAGGTACCACCACGTGCGACGACGATCGCACAGATCGGACACAACTATGTTGGCAAGCGACCTCAAGCACGAGACCGCCGACCTCGATGTCGGCGGCGAGACGCCCGGGTGTCCCGCATGCCCCCACCCCTGGGACGACCACGACCGGATCGCGGCGCGATTCTGCGCCGCGACGACCGATCGGCACTTCGACCGAGGCTGCGTCTGCACCGCGAACCACGTGCCGAAGCCCACTATTCAACGACGCTGAGCCCGACCGGCACGGTTGCCGCGCGCCACGCGGCAACCGGCACGCTGGTCAGTCGGCCGCGGGTTGGATGTTCTGGTTGACGTGGAAGACGTTGTCCGGGTCGTAGCGGTGCTTGATCCGGCTGAGCCGTTCGTAGTTGCCGAGGTAGGACGCCTTGACGCGGTCCTGGCCCTCTTCCATCAGGAAGTTGATGTAGGCCCCGCCCGCTGAGGTGGGGTGCAGGGCTGACCAGTAGTCCTTCGTCCACTCGGTGATGGCGGGCGCGTTGCCGGGGTCTGGGTCGACGCCGACGATCACTCCTGCCCAGCCGCCGCCTCGATAGGCGAACGCGGTCGCGTCGGCAGGTACCCGGCTCGCCGCCCCGTCGATGGGGTAGAGGTGCATCGTCGAGTGACCGGTGGGCAGCTTCTTGCCGTATTCCAGGTGGATGTCGATCGCCTCGTCGGAGATCTCGTTGAAGAAGTCGGCACGCCAGTACCACTGGAGACCGGCGGGGTAGAGCGCGTCGAACGCCGTCTGGAGCGCGGTGAAGGGCATGTCGTGCAGGCCGACGAGCAGTGGCGAGCCGAAGCTCCGCACCGGCTCAAGCACCTCGTCAAGGCGGTCGTGCGGCCCGGTGTAGCACCAGATGATGCCGCAGGACTTCCTGCCCCAGAGCTCTTCCGGGAATGGCGGCGCTGGCGGGATCGTCAGCAACCCGAGCCAGCCACTGAGCTCCTCGGGCAGCGAGGGCAGCAGCTCGCGGTACCACCGCATGACCTCGGGGGTGTCGGCGATGTCGTAGAGCACAGGGCCGCCGTAGACGACGCCGTTCTCACCGATCGGATGGCGCCGGAAGGTGAACGACGTGACGACGCCGAAGTTGCCGCCGCCCCCGCGCAACGCCCAGAACAGGTCGCTGTGCGAGTCCTCGCTCTGTCACGAATTCGCCGTTGGCGAGCACGACGTCCGCGGACAGCATGCTGTCGATGGTGAGCCCGTACTGCCGGGTCAGGTAGCCAACGCCGCCGCCGAGGGTCAGCCCACCGACCCCGGTCGATCCGATGAACCCGGACGGGGTCGCCATCCCGAAATCGACGGTGGCGTGGTCGACGTCGGCCCACGTGCAGCCGCCGTCGACCCGGACGGTGCGTCGCTCGGGGTCAACCGTGGTGCTGCGCATCGGCGACAGGTCGATGACGAGCGCGCCGTCCCAGGTGCCGAGCCCGCCCGCGTTGTGGCCGCCGCCTCGGATCGCGATCTCGACGTCGTGCTCACGCGCGAACCGCACGCAGTTCCGCACGTCGGTGACGTCTCTGCACTGCGCGATCGCCGCAGGGAACCGGTCGATCATGGCGTTGTAGACCTGCCGGGCCTCGTCGTAGCCGGGGCCGTCAGGGGTGATGAGCGTGCCGCGAAGCAGTCCCGCGAGGTCGTCGAAGGGGGCGGCGGTTGCGGCCCGCGCTGCGGGGTCAAGGGTTGTGCTCATGGGTTGGCCTTCCAGGTGTGGCGCGGCGGTGATGCCGTGCTGCTTCTGACCCTAGGCCGAAGTTGCCGTAACTCTCCGTAGAGATTGTGTCTTGACCTGCGTAGGGTGACTCTCTTGACGACCCAGTGTAGCCACTAAAATGGCGTGTCGTTGCGGCTCGTTCAACGGC
>WHTY01000155.1 GCA_009377475.1 Actinophytocola sp. | reverse complement strand
TCTGCAGCCGCTCCACCTCGGCCAGCGCCCGCGCCAGGTCGTCCTTGGACTCCCGCCACCACTCGGTGCCGGGTGCCGGAAGCGACCTGTTCGGGCTGGACATGGACCCATGTTACCAGATTATCGAATGGGTGTTCGAGTACTTGTCGCGGAATATCCGTAGAAGTTCCGCCGCACTTCCGTGGACACTCGCCGTCAGCATTCAGGTGGGAGAAGCCGAGCCTCGGCGAGCCGCTGCGGCGAGGTGTGGCGCAGCCACAGCAACCCCCGCACGGGCGCGACGGGACGTGGCAGCGCACCGCACAGCGGTACGCCTACTGCGCCTCCGGCACACCGGCTGCCCGCAGCCCGTCGAGGTACAGCTCCCGCTGCTCTGGACGCTTGAGGTAGAACAGCTTGCGGGTCGCGTAGTCGATCGAGAACATCGGGCACTGTGCCAGGAGAGCGGGGACCATGGCGGCCGCTTGCTGTGCGCGTCCGGAATGGGCCAGGGCCACCACCCAATGGGACGTCGTCCAGTACTGGCAGTTGGGAATGGACGACGCTCGCCGCGCCCAGTCGATCGCGTCGTCGTAGCGCCCGGCGAACAGCAGCGCCAACGCGCCATAGGTGAGGAACGCCCACAGTTGCGGGTCGTGCGAGCCCAGCGCGACCGAACGTTCGAACCGGGTAATCGCCTCCGGGTAGCGGCCCTCGTAACACAACGAGTCACCCAACCCGCAGAACGCGGCCGCGAAGGTCGGATTCAGCTCGATCGCCCGCTCGTTGGCCAGCAGCGCGGCCTGGTACTCGCGGCGGGCCAGCTGGACCCGGCCGTGCAACACGTGGAACACGGCGTTCTGGTCGTCGCCCCGCAGCGCTTCGCCCGCGGCATCGAGCGCGGCGTCGAGCAGATCCGGCTTGGGGTCGGTGTCCCAGTAGACCATCCCCAGCACCACGGCATAAGCCCACCAGGCATGCGCATCGGCGAACCCGGGATCCAGCTTCTGACACCGGCTCAGCATCCGCTGGGCCTCGAGGTTGCCCTCCCTCGTGAACTGGAAGAAGCGGTCGATGCCCAGGTGGAACAGGTCCCAGGTCCGCAGGTCGGTGTGGGGCCTGCTGGTGCTGCGGCTGCGTTCGGCATAACCCACTTCCGGTTCGACCGTCGCCACGATCACGTCGGTCATCTCGTCGAGGACGTCGAACAGCTCCTCGAACTCGCGGTCGAACCGATCGGCCCAAAGGCACAGTCCCGTGGTCGTGTCGGTGAGGCTGGCGGAGACCCGGAGCCGCTGGCCGTCGACGCGGAGCGTGCCCTCCACCGCGTAGCGGGCGCCGAACTCCTCTCGCAGTCGCCGCGCGACGTCGGGGACGTCACGCAGTCCCGCGGTCGCCGACGCCGTCAGCACGCGGAGCCAGCGGTGCTTCGACAACGCCGCGATCACATCGTGTGCCAACCCGCGCGCGACGTGACGGTGCCCTGCCGCTGGCGCGAGGTCGGCGAAGGGCAGCACCGCGACGACGGGGCGGCTCTGACCCGCGGGCACCGCGACACCTAGCTGGCAGGCGTGCGCCGCGCCCGGTTCGGTGCGCACCGGAAGGTCCGGCTCGACCCGCACGGGGGCGACGAACATGTAGCCCTGTCCGTGCACGGTCTTCACCATGCGCTGGTCACGGCCGGTATCACCGAGCGCCCAGCGCACCCCCTTGATCTGGCTGGTGAGTGCCGACTCGCTGACGAACCGCCCACCCCAGACGGTGTCCAGGAGCTCCTCCTTCGGCACCACCCGGTCACGGTGGTCGATCAGATGCAACAGGACACGCAGCGCCCTCGGCTCGATCGCCACGACCTCGCCCGCCTTGCGGAGCTCGAAGCGCTCGCGATCGAGCACGCAATCACCAAAGCGGAGCGCCACATGCGCAAACGTATCATCCCGGGCATCTGGGACACGCCCGATCGTCATTCGATCGATATGCCGCCTGCGGTGGCACGGTCACAACGCGGTCGCCGCCGGCGGACACTATGTGGGTTTGCCGACGATTGAGCGGAGCGACTACTTCGGTGCGTACGTCGGGCTCAGGGGGCTCACGCCCGGACCACTGCCGGACTGATCGGAGACGAGATCGGCGATCGTCACGATAGGCACCTGGTGCTCGTGAGCGAACGCCACGGAGCCCGCCCAGCCGAGCACGGTGCCGACGTCGTCGGTGAGCTCACCGATCACGGCGACCGGGCCGACACCCGCCCACCGCGTCAGCTCGACAGCGCCTTCCGCACGGCAGGGGCGTTCGAGCACGCCGCCGAATGCCACCCGCTCGGGGATGACGTGACCCGGCCGGATCAGGTCGCCCGGAACCGACGTCGGGTCGGCCAGGATCCGGAACACGAGTGCGCGATCACCAGCGGAGATGCCGGTCGTGATCCCGGTGGCAGCATCGACGGCCACCGCGAACCTCGACTGTCCCGGCTCGTCGTGCCTCGCCACCATCGGCGGAATCGCCAGCCGGTCGAGGTCAGCCGCCGGCATCGCCGCGCGCAGCAGTCCGCTGGTGTGCCGGATCATGGCGGCGACGGTGCGCTTGGTCGCCATCCCCGCCGCCAGTACCAACACACCCTCGTCAGCGGCTTCGTCGAACAGCACCGCCATGCGTCCCGCGCGGATCTCAGCGACCGCCTGCGCGACCTGGGCGGGCTCGCGGGTGGCGGGTGGCTCAAGAACGGCACTCATGACTTCAGCACAAACGGGTCGGCGGCAGGCTCGTCGCTCGTGTTGATCCACACGCTCTTCAGCCGGGTGTACTCACGCAGCACCTCGGTGCCGTGCTCGACGCCGAGCCCGCTGTGCTTGAACCCGGATCGCGGCGACATCGGCGACATCGCCCGGTAGATGTTGACCCACACCGTGCCCGCGTCCAATCGGGACGCCATCCGGTGCGCCCGCGCCAGGTCGCGGGTCCAGACCCCCGCCGCGAGACCATAGCTGGTCTCGTTGGCGAGCGTGACGACGTCGTCCTCGGTGTCGAACGGCATCACGGTGACCACCGGCCCGAAGATCTCCTCCTGGCAGATGCGCATCGCGTTGTCGGTGCCGGTGAAGATCGTCGGGGTGTAGAAGTAGCCAGCCAGGTCGAGGTCGGGACGGTGCCCGCCGTGCAGCACCTTTCCGCCTTCCTGCCTGCCGAGCGCCACGTATTCCTCGATCTTGCTGAGCTGGTCGGCGAAGGCCACCGGCCCGAGCTCGGTGGTCGGCTCATGCTGGTGACATGGGGCGGCATCACCGGACTGACGGCGATCGTGCTGCTGCTCACCGGCGGGCTCGACGCCCTGCAGCAAACCGTCATCGTCACGTCGGCGCCGTTCATCGTGATCATCGCCGCGCTGGCCGTGTCGTTCTGGAAAGACGTCCGCAAGGACCCGCTCGTCGCTGTCGCGCAGGACAGCTCCCATGGCAGCGGGCACGACAGCGGGCAGGGTGCACAGCACGACGGCGACACGCCAGCGTCCGACACCGACGAGCGGTCTGATACCGGACTCGTCACGACGCCGGACTCCGCGCACTGAGATCATCGCCGTTCGAACAGCAGCCGCAAGCCACTGTCCGGGTGATACTGGTTAGCCTGTACCTGTGCTGACTCGCGACGTGAACCTCGATGAGTGAACCCGGCGACCTCATCGCGGGGCGGTACCGGCTGCAACGTCTGATCGGGACCGGGGCGATGGGCGTGGTGTGGCAGGCCCGCGACGAGCGGCTCAACCGCGACATCGCGGTCAAGAAGCTGCTGATCCAGCCCGGGCTCGAACCGGCACGGGCCGACGAGGCCCGCAGGCGGGCGATGCGGGAGGGCCGGGTCGCCGCGCGGCTGCACCACCCGCACGTCATCGGCGTTTTCGACGTCGTCATCGACGACGACCTGCCGGTGCTCGTGATGGAGTACCTGCCGTCGCGCAGCCTGGCGGAGCTCATGTCGGAGCGCGGGCGGCTGCCAGCGGAGGAGGTCGCGCGCATCGGCGCGCAAGCGGCGTCGGCGCTGGCGGCCGCCCACGACGCGGGCGTAGTGCACCGCGACGTCAAGCCCGCCAACATCCTCATCGCAGACGACGGCTCAGCCAAGATCACCGACTTCGGCATCTCGCACGCCACGGGCGACATCGCCGTCACGCAGACGGGCATGGTGGCAGGAACACCAGCGTACCTGGCACCCGAGGTCGCGCGGGGCACAAAGCCCTCGCCCGCATCGGACGTGTTCTCGCTGGGCGCCACGTTGTACGCCGCGGTCGAAGGCACGCCGCCGTTCGGCGGCGCGGGCGAGAACTCGCTGGCCCTGCTGCACAACGTGGCCGCCGGTCAATTCCCACCGCCGCAGCATGCGGGCGTGCTGGCCGGTCCCCTGCAGCAGATGATGCAGCTGGACCCGGCCGAGCGAGTCAGCGTGCGGGAGGCCGAGCAGATGCTCACCCAGGCCGCGGCGGGTCACCAGCCGACGGCGGTGCTCGGCGCCTGGCCTGGAGGCGAGGCGCCGACCCGCGCGATGAACCCGCCGACGCTACCCGGCGTTCCCCCGGCCACGGCGTACGGCGAGCCGGTACCGCAGGAGGCTGAGCCGCCGAAACGGTCGGGGCGGCGTTGGGCGATCGCCGCCCTCGTTGTCGCGCTGCTGGTGGGGATCGGGCTTGCCGCCTACTTCCTGAGTGACGGCGACGACCCCGGTGCGAGAACCGCCGAACTCACGCCAGCGGCGATGGAGCGAGCCGTCGCTGACTATTACGACCTGCTGCCCGACCAGGCCCAGCAGGCGTGGCAGCGGCTGGGCCCTGCGCTGCGGAAGCAAGGCAGGCAGAACTACCTGGACCGCTGGTCGCAGGTGGACGACGTCGACATCGTCGAGGAGCCACGCGCTACCGGCTCGGACACTGTCAGGGTCGGCATCGAGCTCGAACTCGGCGACGGCACCGTCCGCACCGAGGTGCACTCGCTGACGCTCATCACCTCGCCCGAGCGGCTGCTGATCAACGGTGACAGGCCGCTGCGCGAGGACGAGACCGGCCCGCCAACGCCCGCGCCGGACACCGTCACCGAGCAGCCGACACCCACGACGACGACCGACGCGCCCCCAACGACCACGACGACCACAACGACCACGACGACCACCGAGCAGCCGACCACCACGACGGAGCCGCCGCTGACGACGGAACCGGACGCTACCCCGACGGACGATGGCGCGGCCGAAGAGGGCGCACCAGACGAGACCACGGCAGGTGAGTGACCACCGCGTTCACACAGCGTCAGTCGGCGGGCCGTCACGCAGCACACCGCGGACGACGTCCACCGAGACATCGGGCGGGAACTCCGGCAGCCACCAGGTGGCGCCCGCCAGCGCATACGGCATCGGGTCGGTGTCGGGTGGGGTGGCGACGGCCACCTCGCACGGCACCACATCGCGCGGACGTAGGTCTTTGATGGTGGCCACGATGTCACTGAGCTGGTCCGGGTGTTCGAGGTTGATCGGGAAGAACCCGTCGTACCTCGCAGCCCTGCGCAGCGGTTTGATGTTCCCGGGGAATCCCGCGACCCACACCGGCACACGGGGTCGCTGAACCGGCTGGGGAAGGAACTGGATGCCGTCGACGGTGTAGTGGTCACCGCGGTGGTGCACCGGCTCGCCGGACCACGCGGCCGTCAGGATCTCCAGCGACTCGTCGAGCATCTGGCCGCGCACCCTCTCATCGGGCTGTTCGCCGGTCTTGGTGAACTCGCCGCCGAAACGGTCACTGCCGAGACCGACTCCGAGCGTGAGGCGGCCACCGCTGAGCCGATCCAGCGTCGCGGTTTCCCGCGCGACCTTGGTCGGACGGCGGCGGGCAAGGGGTGTAACCATCGGCCCCAACCGCACCTGTTCGGTGGCGGCGGCGATCGCGGCCAACGTGACCCACGGGTCGGCCACGTGCCGGATCGGCGATCGCCAGTGCACGTGATCCCAGAGAAAAACCCCCTGCCAGCCGGCCTCCTCCGCCTCGGCCGCCAAGTGCGCGAGCACCCTCGGATCGGCAAGATCGTCAAAGATCGGTAACCAGAGCGCCGAACGCATGGCCGTAGGGTACGTGGCCCGGCTGGTTTCGGGTATTTCGTAATCGTTGGCAACGAGCACGACAGAAGGGACTAACCTGGCGTCCAGGAGGCGCCTTCGAATGCTGATCGTCTCCCTCCTGGGAGAGCAGGCAATCACTGACAGTGCGACCGGCCGGTCCCTGAACCGGTCGGCGCGTGCCGTTGCCCTGGTGGCGTTCCTCGCCGTTCACGCGGGTGTTCCGCAGCCTCGGCAACGCATCGCCGCGCTGTTCTGGCCGGACTCCACGGACGCGCAGGCGCTGACGAACCTGCGCCGGGAGCTGCATCACCTGCGGCAGGTTCTCGCGGACGACGAGTCGCTCGTGACCACGTCGACCGACCTGTGCTGGCGTGACACCGCGACCTGCCAGGTCGACCTGCGCACGTTCCAGCGGGAAGCCATGGCCGCGATCGCGTCCGCGGGAGACGTCGTTGACCTGCACCGGCACAGTGAGGCGTCGCTGGCGGCATACGGCGGCGACCTGTTGCCGGGCGCTTACGACGACTGGGTTCTCGAGGTACGTCGTGACAGTCAGGGCTGGGCCCGCGGCTGCTGGCCTCGTCGGGCGATCCCACGAACTTGGTGCGCTGCGCTCGGTGTGGCGCGAGACGAGCACGGGCCAGGCGCGGGTCGGACTGGTGCGAGGCGCGCCCGGCGTCGAAAAAACGCGCCTGGTCACCGAGCTCGCCGAGCTCGCAGGACGCTCGGGCGCGGTCGTGGCGACGGCGCAGTGCTTCGACACCTCCGGCCGTCTCTCACTCGCCCCCGTGGCCGACTGGCTTCGCGACCCGAACATTCGCTCCGCGACCGAACACCTGGCGACGGTCTGGCGAGACGAGGTTGACCGCCTCGTTCCAGCGCAGGACCGCACGACGCTGCCCGGCTCGACGCCGCATCGCACCATGGTCGACGCCTGGCAGCGACACCGATTCTTCGAAGGTCTCGCCAAGTCACTGCTCGCCGTCTCGCGGCCGACCCTGCTGGTGCTCGACAACCTGCAGTAGTGCGGCGAGGAAACTCTCGACTTCCTCACCTTCCTGCTCAACATCGCCCGCGATGTGCCGCTGATGCTCGCGATCACCGTGCGCGAGGGCCACGACAACCGTCCGGCCACCCAATGGTGCACGCGGCTGCGGGACTCCGGGGTGCTCACCGAGCTGACCCTCGACCCCTTCGATCGCGACCGAAGTACCGAGCTCGCGGAGTCGCTGACCGGCCGGACGCTGACCGACGCGGAGTCGGCGCTGCTGCACGCGGCTACCGGCGGCTTCCCCCTCTACGTCGTCGAGGCGTGCCGATCCTCGATCGACCTGACCGGGGAAGGCAGCACCGTCACCACCGACATGACCGATCTGGCCGACGTCCTGCGCAGGCGACTCGATCAGACAACGCCAACCACTCGCGACGTCGCGGGCCTGGCCGCGGCCTTGGGCCGCGACTTCACCTTGCCGCTGCTGACCGAGGCCAGCGACCTCGACGCCGACTCCGTGGTGCGGGGCCTGGACGAACTCTGGCGTCGCCGCATCGTGCGCGAGTTCAACGACGGCTACGACTTCTCGCACGACCTGCTCCGCGACACCGCCTATGCGGCGGTGAGCCCACCACGACGCTGGCTGCTGCACCGGCGGCTCGCGCAGGGCATCGAGCTGCTGCATCACGGGCGGAGCAGTACCGGCGCGCGGGCAACCCCGAACGCGCACTGATGTACTACCGCCGCGCCGCCGACATCGCGGCGGCGATGTTCGCGCATGCCGAGGCGGCCAACCACCACAACCAGACGCTCGCGTTGCTGCGCCAGCGCCCGCGAGGGCGGACCCGGGACGAACGCGAACTGCACTGCCTCGAAGCGCTCGCACCGACGGTCAATGCGATGTCCGGTTACTCCGCACCGGAGCTGGAGGACATCTTCCACCGGGTGATCGCGATCGCGGACCGGCTCGGCAACACCGAAGCGCTGCTCAACGGCATGGCCGGCCTCTGGGCCTCCTACTACGTCCAGGGCCGCACCCGGCAGGCCCACGAGCTCGCCGAGCGGATGCTGACCCTGCTCACCCCGCACAACGCCCAATTCGGTCAGGTGCACTTCTCGGTCGGCGGCTCCCTGCAGCACCTCGGCCGCCCGCGCTCCTCCGTCGAGCACTTCGACACCACCCTGCGAGCCGTCGGCTCGGATGTCCTGACCGTCGGCACCCGCGCCAGCGTGCACGCCCGTGCCTGGTCCGCCCACAGCGCATGGCTGCTTGGCCACCCCGACGAGGCCGCCCGCCCCTGCGCCGAGTCGATCGCCGACGCGCGGGAGTCCGGCCACCCGTACTCCCTTGCCGTGGCACTGGCCTTCGCAGGCATCACCGCGCAGCTCTGTGGCGACCGGCAGCGTCTCGATCCGGTCGTCGTCGAACTTCGCGAACTCTGCGCCCGCTACGACTTCGCCTACTACCGCGAGTGGGGCCTGGTGCTCGACGGCTGGTTGACCGGCGGAACAGCCGGGATCGCGCGAATCCGGACAGGTATCGACAACCTCAAGGCGCAGAACGCCTTCGCCAGGATGCCGTATTGGCTGTCCCTGCTCGCGGACACGCTGACCGACGACCACGACGCGGCTGCCACCCTCGACGCCGCCCTTGTCATGGCGAACTCGCGCGAGGAACGCTGGTACGTCCCCGAGCTGATGAGCAAGCGCGCGGCCTTCGACGCCGGTCAGCAGGCCGTCGACCGGCTCACCGCCGCGGTCGACGTCGCCCGGCGGCAGGACAGCGTCACCCTCTTGCAACGCTGCGAACGCGACCTCGCCGACCGGTCCGCGATCGGCGAACGCTGAGCGAACGCAGGCTTCCTAGGCCGAAGTTGCGTCGGCTGTGACAGGCGAATCCCCGGCTGGGCTGGGGATTCGCTGGTTTTCTGTTGTGTTGTTCTGGCTACGTGCAGGTGGGCGGGATGGGCGCGCCGATGAGGTCGAACGCCAGACGCTGGTCGC